>JBDTXR010000300.1:0-11308 GCA_040006075.1 Byssovorax sp.
GGGCCTTGAAGCGGAAGTCGCTCGAGGTGAGCGCGCCGACGGGGCACACGTGCTCGGTCATCAGCGTGTAGTCGTGATCGAGCTCGCGCCCGGGCGAGACGGTGACCTCGCCGAGGTTGCCGCGCTCGCGGATGCTGAGCACCGGATCCTGCGCCAGCTCGGCCGAGACGCGCACGCAGCGAGTGCACACGATGCAGCGCTCGGCGTCGTAGACGATGGTGGGCCCGAAGGGCACGGCCTTGGGCTTGTGCACCACTTCTTGCGCCATGCGCTTGCCCTTGCGCTGGTGCTCGAGCCAGTAGTCTTGCAGGCGGCACTCGCCGGCCTGATCGCAGATCGGGCAGTCGACCGGGTGGTTCAGCAGCAGCAGCTCTTGCACCGCGCTGCGGGCCTCGGCCACGTTGTCGCTGGAGTCCGACAGGACCTCCATCCCCGGCGTGCAGCCTTGCTGGCAAGCGGGCTGGAGCTTCGGCTTCTTCGCCGGCACGTAGTCGTTCTTCTCGGCGTCCCAGCGCAGGATGTCGAGCTCCATCGCCGGTCGCCCCGGCGGCGGGAGGATCTCCACCAGGCACATCCGGCAGTTGGCGGCGACCGAGAGGCCCGGATGCCAGCAGTAGTGGGGGATGTCGATCCCGGCGTCGTGGGCCGCGCGGATGATGGTGTCCCCTTTTTTGAAGGGGATTTCCCGCCCATCGATCTTGATCGTGTTCGGCGGGGGCGGGGGCGCGGGGGGCTTTTCAGCCGGCGGAGTGGTCGCCATGGTTCAGTCTCGGAGAGGTGCTTTGGGGAGTCTGGAGAGGGCGCGTCGACAGGCTGAAAGGCCTAGTGATCGCACTCTCCACCGATCATGTTGAGCGAGCCGAACGTCGGGACGACGTCGGCGATCATCCGCCCGTTGATGAGCTGCGAGAGGCCCTGGACGATGGGGAAGCAGGGCGGCCGGATCCGCACGCGGTAGGGCGTGCCGCTGCCGTCGGAGACCAGGTAGAAGCCGAGCTCCCCGTTGCCGCCCTCGGTGTACGAATAGCACTCGCCGGCGGGGATCTTGATGCCTTCCATCACGATCTTGAAGTGCTGGATCGTGGCCTCGATCGTCGTGTAAACGTCGTTCTTCGGGGGCAGGACGATCCGGGGATCGTCGATGTTGATCGGCCCCTCGTCGGCCATCATCTCCATCGCTTGCTCGATGATCCGGACGCTCTGCCGGATCTCGTCCTGACGGCACATGAAGCGATCGAAGTTGTCGCCTTGGGTGCCGATCGGGACGTCGAAGTCGTAGCGATCGTAGGTCATGTACGGGTGCGATTTACGCACGTCGTAGGCGGCGCCGGTGGAGCGCAGGCACACGCCCGTCCAGCCGAGCGCGAGCGCGTCTTCCTTGCTGATCTTGCCCACGCCTTCCACGCGATCGAGGAAGATCCGGTTCTTGAGGATCAGCTTCTCGCCCTCGCCGATCATCTGCAAAACGCGGGGGAGGCCGCCGCGGATCATGGCCTTGAAATCGGCCGTGGGGGGCTTGGCCATCCCGCCGACGCGGCCGAAGCTGTGGGTGACGCGGGCGCCGGTCTCTTCCTCGAAGATGTCCCAGATGATCTCGCGCGCGCGCGCAAAATAGAGGAACGGGGTGAACGCGCCGAGCTCCATGCACATGGCGCCCGAGCAGATCATGTGGTCGCAGATGCGGGCGAGCTCGCCCAGGATCACCCGGTAGTGCTGGCAGCGCTCGGGCACGGTGACGCCGAGCATCTTCTCGCACGCGAGCGAGAAGCCCACGTTGTTGAGCATCGGCGAGACGTAGTTGAGCCGATCGGCGTAGGGGAAGATCTGCGTCCAGGTGCCGCGCTCGCACATCTTCTCGAAGCCGCGGTGGAGGTAGCCAATCTGCACGTCGCTCTTGACGATGGTCTCGCCCGAGAGCTCGAGGACGATGCGCACCGTGCCGTGCATGGCCGGGTGCGAAGGCCCCATGTTGAGCAGCATCGGCTCGCTCGGGAGCTCGAGCTCGCCCTCGGCGAGATCCTGATCCAGCGGTTCCATCGGTCAGCTCTCCCCGCGGTCGTTGCGGTGGTCGAAGGTCTGGCGACCGAAGCTCATCCCCTCGTCCTCGCGGAACGGGAAGAGCTTGTCTTGCGTGCCTTCGCGGTACGGGATCAGCGGCTGGGTCTTGTTGGCCGGGTAGTCCTTGCGGAGCGGGTGCCCCTTGAACTCCGGGTACATCAGGATCCGGCGCAGGTCGGGGTGCCCCTTGAAGGTGATGCCCATGAGGTCGAACGTCTCGCGTTCGAACCAGTCGGCGCCGCGCCACACCGGGACGAGCGAGTCGATCTCCACGACCTCGCCCTCTTCGTCGCCGACCCGCGATTTGATCCGGATCCGGTGCGCGTGCTGGAGCGAGCGGAGGTGACAGACCACCTCGAACCGCGGCTGCCCCTCGGCGCGCTGGCGGTGAAAGTCGACCCCGCAGAGGTCGGTGAACATGTTCATGGCCAGGCGGTTGTCGTCGCGCAGGAAGAGCGCGGCGGCTCGCCACGACTCGGGCGCGATGACGGCGGTGTCGTCGCCGAACTGGGCGTGCGTCTCCACGATCGCCGCGCCGAACTTCTCCTTCAGGAGATCGAGGACCTTCTTGCTCATGCCTCGCCGCCCCCATCGAGCTCGGGCTTCTTGCCGATCTGGATCAGCGCGGAGCCGTCGGGCACCAGCGGATCGGTGCGGGGCTTGACGATCCCGGGGGTGCGGTCGCCGCGGGCGATCTTGTCTTGCAATAGCAAGAGGCCGTCGATCACCGCCTCGGGGCGCGGCGGGCAGCCGGGCACGTACACGTCGCACGGGATGACTTTGTCGATGCCGGCGAGCGTCGTGTAGTTGTCGTAGAAGCCGCCGCACGAGGCGCAGGTGCCGAAGGCGAGGACCCACTTCGGATCGGCCATCTGCTCGTAGATGCGCTTGAGCGCGGGCGCCTGGCGCTGGCTGATGGTGCCCACGACCCAGAGCAAATCGGCCTGCCGCGGCGAGAAGCGCGGGGCCTCGGCGCCGAAGCGCGCCATGTCGAAGCGGGGGCTGGCCATGGCCATGAATTCCATGGCACAGCAGGCTGTCACGTAAGGGTACTGGAACAGGGAGTACTTCTTCGCCCAGTTCAACAGCGCGTCGACGCGCGTGGTGGCGAAGCCGACGTCCCCGCTCTCGATGACGTGAACGCTCGATCCGCCCCGTCCGCTGCTCACGTTTCCCATTCGAGCGCTCCCTTCTTCCACACGTAAATGAGCGCCACGACCAGGAGCGCGACGAACGATCCCATGGTCGCCATGCCGCCCCAGCCGAGCGTCCGGAACTGGATCGCCCACGGGTACATGAGCACCACCTCGATGTCGAAGACGACGAAGAGGATCGCGGTCAGGTAGAACTTGACGCTGGGCTTCACGAAGCGGCCGCCGGTCGACTCGCTGCCGCACTCGTACGGCATCATCTTTTCGGGGGTCGGGTTCTTGGGCCCGAGCACCGACGAGAGCGTGAAGAGGGCGCCGGTGATCACCGCGCCGACGAGGAAGAGCAGCAGGAGGGGGACGTAGGTGGCCATGGATCAGGCGACTCCGGAACGCCTGGGCGGCGGTGGGTCCGCGCCCCGAAATGCCCCCAAAACCAAGGCAAATCGATGCATTCCGCCGGACATGTAGCCGGGGGTTTCAGGGGTGTCAATGGAGCGGCCAGACCCACGCAAACGGTTCGCAGCCCGCGCCGCGAAGGGGCCGTGACCGATGTCCAGCTACCCGCTGAGCAAGGCACTGAGCCGTCGGCGATTTTCGTCGAGCCGGGTGTGCCCGCTAGGCGGAGGAGGAGCCGTACGAAAGTACGGTGACGACGACAACGACGCGGGCGCGCCCGGATCGGTGAAAAGCGCCCGGCTCAGCGGTTGGAAGCGATGACGAGGCCGCGCCAGGCGGTGAGCGCCGTGCCGAGGTTGGTCTCGATATCGCGGATTTGCTCGACCATTTCGCCGTCGGTGACGCCGACGCCGCGGGCCTCGCGGACGCAGGCGAGGGCCGCGACGTAGCGCTTGCGCTTGATGAAGGCCTTGGCGAGCAGCGGCCAGATGAGCTTGGGCGGGGCCCCGAGGTTGGCCGCGCGACGGAGCGGGCCGATGGCCTCGCCCGATCGACCATCTTCGAGCTGGGCCTCGCCGAGGCGGCGGAAGATGTCGGCCGCGGCGGCGCCATCGGCGGCGTACTGCACGGCGAGGCGCATGACCTCTTCGCCCTGCTGGTTCTCGCCGAGCTTCACGCACGCGGTGCCGAGGAGGCCGAGGCCCTTGGCGATGAGCGCGCGCGCGTCGGTGGTGAGCATCTGCCCTTCGGGCGTGCGCAGGAAGATGGCCAGCGGCGCGGGCCACGCGCCGAGGAGCGAGATGACCCGTGAATGATCGGCCTTTCCTGCGGCGATCTCGGCCTCGGCGACCTTGGTGAGATCGATGGCGGAGCGCGAGCCGGCCGAGGCGCGGTCGAGCTCTTCGCGGATGTGGGCGCGGACGCGGGCGCGGAACTCGTTGAGCTCGTACGACTCTTCGACGCCGTCGTGGAGGAGGTGGAGCTTCGAGGCGCGCGACTCGACCACGAGCTTGCGCAGGCTGTAGCCGTAGAGCGGCGCGAGGAGCAGGTAGCGCACGCCGATGTGGAGCTGGATCGCCTCGACGTCGGTGTCGCGCTCGGGGGCCGCGGGCATCGCGTCGTCGGTCAGCAGCGCGCCGACGAGCCGGTGCCGGAAATCCGCGAGCGTGAGGCGCTGCACGTCGGCGTCGCCCTCGTCCTCGCTCGGCGCGGCGATCACGAAGTCGACCAGCGTGTTGTCGGGGTTGCGTCGGTCGACCGTGAGCGCGGTGATCCGCGCGCCGGTGATCATCGAGAACGCAAAGAAGGCTTCCCCGACGATGTCGCAAAGAGCCTGGAAGCTGCCGATTCCATCTCCGATGCGCTCGAACCAACCGTCGGTGCGGACGGCGTCGAGCGAGAAGACGCGTTCTTTCGCCATGATCGTCTGCGGCGGAGGTTCGCACGAGCCGCGGGCGCTGTCACCTTGTCCGAGCACGAGCCCGGACAGAGAAGCGCCGGGACGCCCCCGCGCGCCCTCGCCGCGCGGTCGTTCGGCGCTCAGCCCGACTTCGCGAGCGCGGCGCCGAGGGCCTCGATCTGCTCGCGGCCGATGCGCGACGCCGACTCGCGGATCCGCTTCGCCGCGAAGCCGAGGCTCGTGAGCGCCCCCGACCACGTCTCCTCGGATCGCACCAGCGTCGCCCCCGGCTTGCCCTCGGCGTCTTCGAAGAAGAACGCGTGCTCGCCGACGACGAGCCCCGGGACGCCGCCGCGCCAGGTGATCTCGCGATCTTGCTCGACGCGCACGATCCGGACGCGGATGAAGAGCGGGAGCGTCTTCGGCTTCGCGGTGATCACCAGCTCGAGGCGATCGCCGACCTGCAGGAGCCGCGACGGTCCCTTCCTGGGGCGGAACGAGGGCGGCATCCACGCTTCCCAGCCCGCGAAATCGAGCAAATGGGAGAAGCAGACCGCCCGGGATGCTGGGATGACGCCGGACGCCGAGGCCACGAAGCTCATGGCGTGGAGGCTACACCGCGGCGCGCCCCGGCGTCACTCGTCGAGCACCCGCTCGATGCGCCGATCGGGGATGAACCAGATCAGCCCGGCGAGGTCGGGCCCGTGAGGGACCTTCAGCTCGAGCACCATGATGGTGATGATGATCGCGAAGACCCGTCTCTGAAGGCCTCGAAGCGTCCTTTGCCCATTCTGCATCTCCCCGGGGATACATGGAGCGCCGAGGACGAAATGAAAAAGCGCCGCACGGACCTTGGGGGGGAAAGGTCTCCGCGCAGCGCTCGCTCTGGACTTAGCAGGGTCCATGCCAGGGCTGAGGCGTTCGATTCCCGATACTTTTTCAGGTCGCGACCCACTCAATTTTCAAGTCTGAAAAATATCGTGAAATCGCCATTCATTCTTGCGACGACACCCAGGATGGGGATGGCGTCCCGGACATATTTTAGTCGGCGGGCAGCGCCCAGTGGCGGCATACACTCCGAACCCCGCAGCCTTCACATCGGACGGAGTCGCGACGAGAGGGGCAGTGCTGGAGCATGCCCAGGTGGCAGAGCGAGAAGTCGTATTTCACCGGATCGTCCGGGTCGAGCCGGCGCAGCGCTGCGGTGATCTCCTCGGCCGTCCGCCACGATACGTCGTTGCGCCGGGTGAGCCCGAGGTTCTTGCTGAGCTTGTGAATGTGGGTGTCGACCGGGATGAGCAGGCGCGAGGTGGGGATATCCCAGAGGCCGAGATCGACGCCGTCGGCCGGGCGGATCATCCACCGGAGCAGGAGCATCAGCCGCTTCACGGCGCTGCCCTTGGCGGGATCGGCGAGGATGTGGCCGGCGCCGCGGCTCTCGCCCCAAAGGCCCCCTTCGCGGCGGATGGCGGCGGCCCAGGCCGAGAGTGCCAGTCGGAGATCGCCGGTGCGCTGGAGCTCGGCCGCGAGCGCCTGGCCGAGCGAGCCCGAGCGACGTTGAACGCGGCGCGCGCCCACCAGCAGGCCAGTCAGGTGCTCGTCGCGATAGACGCGGTGCTTCCAGCCCCGGAGCCGGCGCGCGACCTCGGCCGGATCGTCGGCGATCGTGGCTATTTCAGGGCCGAGGCGCGTGAGGGCGTCGTCGATCTTGGCGCGGAGCGCCTTGACGTTGCCGAACGCCAGCGAAGAGGCGATGAGCGCGACGAGCTCGCGATCGTCGGCTCCGCTGTAGCGGTGGACGAACTCGACAGGATCGTTGTTGCGGCGTGACTCGATATCACAGCGGGCGCGCACGCCGTCGAGGGACGCGCCGATGGCGCGGAGGCGCGCGGCCGTCAGGCGCGCGGAGGGAGCTTCAGGGCGGGGCACGTGGTCACTGTGGACCCCGACGCCGCCCCTCGGCAAGGGTGCGTTGCGGGGATCAGCGACCGAAGGTCGGGTAGAATGTCGAGGTGTCGGCCGGGCCGCAGTCGAGCGGCGTGCCCTCGCGGTTCGGGTACTGGAGCGTGGCGATGCAGACGACGGGAGTGCCGCTGTCAGGCATGGAGGGGAGGTCGACCGCGAGCCCGCGCGCGCGGGCAAAGTAAGCGTCGATCGGCTGGACGAACTGCAGGCGCGCGACCGATTGCGTGGCCAGGATCGGGCCGACGTGCTGGCCGCCGGACACGTAGGTGAACGACAGGTTGACGTTGAACGAGGCGTCCTGCTGCGTGGCGGCGCGGAACGCGCCGAACATCACCTTGATGCAGGGAATGATTTGATTGTTGGCGACCGTGACCGCCATGACGTGAGCGAGATTATCCATGATCCTTCAACCTCCCGGGCCCCCCGGCATTTTTTCCGGCGGCGGCGGGAGCGTACGAGAAGCTGCGCGCGCGTGTCAAAAAGCCGGGAAGACGATCACCGGCTGATGCGCGAGAGGCGGGCCGCGACGCTGGGCGGGGCCATCTCGTCGGCGAGCGCGAGGATCTCGAGGATCGTCGGATCGGCGCAGCCGCCGCGGATCTGTTCGAAGGTGTCGATCGAGGAGATCGAGCTCGACTCTTCGCCCGAGGCCACGGCGAGGACGACGTCGAGCGAGGCGAGGACCGCTCGCTCGACCAGCGCGCCGGCGTCGGCGCCCCACTTCGCGGCGGCGTTGCGGTGGGTGCGCGCGTCGGTCCAGTCGCGCTCGCTCGCGGCCCACGCGGCGCTCTGGAGCTCGAGCAGCGACACGGTCTGACGCAGGCTGCGGCGCGCGGCTTCGTCGGCCAGCTCGCCGGCCTCGCGGCGGGCCTTGGCGTGGTCGCCGAGGCGCCAGAGCGCGTCGACCCAGACCTGCTTCGCCGCGAGCTCGAGGCGGAGCGCGCCGATCGATCGCGCGAGCTCGATCGCCTGCTCGGCGAGGCCGACCGCGGTGGCGGGGTCGACGGAGATCGCCAGCGATCGCACGGCCATGGACTCTGCGCCGGCGTCGCCCGCGGCGCGGCAGAGCTGGGCCGCCTCGCGGAGCAGGAGCTGCGCGCCCTCGCCGTCGCCGGCGCGGGCGCGATCGACGGCGAGCTGGAGCAGCGCGAGCCGCTCGACCTCGCCGACGCGGTGCGCGCGCGCGCGGCGCAGCGCCTCGGCCGTCGCCTGCGACCCCACCGCGCCGAGGCCCTGGATCCGCGCGACCTGGGCGTGGCGCAGCGCCACCCACGCGGCGACCGGGCCGCTGTCGGGCTGCGACGCATACGCCAGCGCCGCCTGGATCTGCTCTTCGGCGCGGGTTCGCTCGCCGATCTCGGCGTTGCTGTAGGCCAGCTCGGCCAGCGCGCGGGCCTCGATGTCGCGGATCCCCGCGGCGCTGGCCCAGCTGCTCGCGGCCTCGAAGCGGGCGCGGCGAGGCGCGGCGTCGGCGCGGCGAAAGCTCCAGAGCCCGGCGTCGACCATGGATTCGCAGGCCTCGCGGACCGAGCCCGCGCGGTAGAAATGCATCGCGCGCTCTTCCTGCACGTCCTCGCGATCGACCAGCGGAGCCAGCGCCGAGGCCGCGATGCCGTGGAGATCGCGCGCGTGCTCGGCGGCGAGGCCGCTGATCAAATGCGCGCGCAGGAGGCCGTGCGCCCACACGTACGCGCCGCCCTCGATCCGGAGCAGGCCGACGGAGAGCGCGCGGGCGATCGAGGCCTCGAACGTCGATCGCTTCGGCCCCGTGATCGGCGGCAAGACGCGCGAGAGCGGTGTGGTCGTGGGGGGACCCGGGGGAACCGCGCGCGTCGAGACGGGCGCTGCGAGCAGGCGGATCAGCTCGTCGGCGACGTTGAGCGAGACCCGCTCGCGCACCAGCGCCAGCGTGCCGAGATCGGCCGCGCTCGCGCCGCACTGATCGATGCGGCGGCTCCACACCGCGCGGATATCGGCGGGCACGGTGGAGAGATCGAAGGCGCGCGCGAGCCGGTAACGGCCGTCGCGGCGCTCGACCGCCTCGGCGACGACGAGCTGCTGGAGGAGCTGGGTGACGAAGAGCGGGTTGCCCTCGGCGCGCGCCGCGAGGAAGTCGCAGAGCTCCTCGTCGACGTCGAGCAGGCCGCGCACCAGGCGCCGCGTGGCCTCCAGATCAAGGGGATCGACGCGGACGCGGTGGCTCGACGGGGCCGACGCCATGCGCTCGTAGGCGATGCGGTCCTCGATCTCGTCGCTGCGCACGGTGGCGATCACGCAGACCGGGAGCCCCGGATCGCGCGCGCGGATCGCGGTGAGCAGCGCGCCCGCTTCGCCGCGGCTCCACTGCACGTCGTCGAGCCACAGGAGCACCGGGCGGAGCGCGGCGGCGCGGGCGATGGCCTCGACCGCGACGCGGAGAGGGAGCCCCGCGTCGGGCGCGGCGTCGCGCGAGGGGCGGAGAAAAATCTCGACCTCGCGCGAGAAGGCGCGGTGGTTGCCGGGGATGCGATCGAGCCAGAAATCAAGCCTCGCGCGCACCTGCGGGGCCGCCGCGCCGCGGGTGTCGAGCAGGTTCTCGAGCAGCCCGCGCAGCCCCTCGTCGCCCGAGCCGGCCTGCGACCACGAGGTCTGCATCCCGAGGCAGAGGCCGAGCTCGCTCGCGCGCTCCATCGCGTCGCGGGCGATGCGGCTCTTGCCCGATCCAGCCGGCCCCTCGAGGAACACCACGCACGGGCGATGCGCGATCACCACCGCGCGCACCGCGTTCCACACGTCGCGCCGCTGATCGAGGCGGCCCATCACCGGCAGCTCGCGCAGGCCGAAGAGGCCGTAAGCGCCGGTGGTCGGCGTCTCCTCGTCGGCGGTGAACGCGGCCTCTGCTGAGCTCTTGTCCTCGAGCCCGCGCGTCGGCAAATCGACGATCGATCGCGACACCTCGCGCGGCTCGTCCGACGAGAGCTCGTCGAAGGTCATCGTCGGGTTGAGGACCTCGGGCGCGATCCGCGTCTCGACGTCGGGGCTCCAGGTCCCGATCGGGATCTCGCCGAAGCCGATCGGCTCGGGCTCGGCGGCGTCGGGCTCGATCGCCCGGAGCATTTGCAGCGCGTCGGCCGCGAGGAGCGGGCGCAGGCGCGGCTCGTTGGCCAGGAGCAGATCGCAAAAATCCAGGAATTCCGGCGGAATTCCCGGCACCAGCGAGCGGAGGCGCGGAGGAGGATCGGTGAGCCGTCGGACCATCGCCGTGGGCTGCGAGGGCCCGGGGAACGGTCGATAGCCGGCGCAGAGCTCGAACGCGAGGGCGCCGACGGAGAACAGATCGCTCCACGGGCCGAGGCGTTCGAACGTGCCCGAGCACTGCTCCGGCGACATGTACTCGACGGTACCGATGACGGCGTCGCGATCGAACCAGCGCTCGATCCCGCGGCCAGGACGGCGGATCCGCGCGATCCCGAAGTCGAGCAAGGTCGCCCGGATCCGCGATCCGCGGCGCTCCAAGATCACGTTCTCGGGCTTGATGTCGAGGTGGAGCACGCCGCGCGCGTGGGCGTACGCCAGCGCCTCGAGGAGCTGCTTCAGCACCTCGGCGACGAAGGGCCAGGTGAGATCGGCCGGGGTGAACGATCCGAGCGAGGGGCCCTCGCGGTAGGCCATGACCAGGAGCGCGGGGCCGCTCGGATCGCGGATCAGGTCGTAGACGGGGATGATCCCCGGGTGGTTGAGGCGCGCCGTCGCCACGATCTCGGCGTGGAAGAGGCGCGCGGCGCCGGGATCGGCGAGAAAATCCGGCCGAACGGCCTTGATCGCCACCTCGCGCTTCTGCTCGATGTCGCGGCAAAGCCAGACTTCGCCCATGCCGCCTCGCCCGAGCAAAGTCTCGGCTCGGTAGCGTTGGGCGAGGAGCGCCCCGGCAGCGATCGGCACGCTGCGGATCATACTCAATGGCCGACCCGGAAGGTTGGATTCGTGCATCGCCGGGCTTGGCCGCCAGCGCACTTTCCTCTACGGCGGATTCACCCGAGCGGCAGGTATGCCATGCTCGCGCCACTCCGAGGACGATGCTCCGCACCCCCCATCACGGCCGGCACCTCGACGACTTCGTCCCGGGCGCCGTCTTCGCGCACCCCTGGGACGTCACGCTCGACGAGGGCATGATGGCCCTGTTTGCAGCCTCGTTTCAGGACGCCACGCCCACCTACGCGAGCCGCACGGCCGCCCGCGCCGTCGGCCTCGCGGGGCGCCCCGTGCACCCGCTCTTGCTGCTGAACCTCGGCCTCGCCTTCAGCGTGCACGACGTGAGCGAGCGGGCCATCGCCAACCTCGCGTACATCGACGTGCGCTT
>JBDTXR010000301.1:0-11295 GCA_040006075.1 Byssovorax sp.
CGCCGCCGGCTACGACACCGCCTACTGGACGAGCCAGAACCTGATGTTCGGCAACGCCCGGCTCTACGTGCAAGATATCCCCGTCTCGCATCGCTGCGTCGCCACCGAGCTCGACTCGCAGGCCGATCTCGACACCGGCGCCTACGACGCGCTGGTGACCGACCGGGTGATCCAGGAGATCGGCGAGCTGAAAGAGCCCTTCTTCGCCGTCGTCCACTACTCCAACGTTCATTTCCCGTACGTGTACGACGAGGACTACGCGCCGTTCCAGCCCGCCGACATGGACAAATCGGCCGAGAAGAACGACGAGTTCAAGAACTACTACAAGGACGTGGTCTATCTCTCGGACCTGGCCGTCGGGCGGATGCTCGCCCACCTCCGGAGCACCGACCCCGGCAAGCGGACCGTCGTGGTCTACACCTCGGATCATGGCGAGTCGTTCCGCGAGCACTGGCAGCTTGGCCACACCAGCTCGGTCTACGACGAGGAGATCCACGTCCCCGGCTGGATCGACGCCCCGCCCGGCACCCTTTCGCCGGAAGAGGAGCAGAACCTCAAGGCCGCCAAGGACGAGCTCCTGTGGCACCTGGATCTGGCGCCGACGTTCCTGGATCTGCTGGGGATCTGGGACGATCCGGCGCTCTCGCCCTTCCGCACGCGGATGATGGGCCACCCGATCACCAGGCGCGAGCGCACCACCGAGCCGGTGCCGCTCACCAACTGCACCTGGCTCTGGGAGTGCGCGTTCCGCAACTGGGGGATGATGCAAGGCCCCATGAAGCTGGAGGCCAGGGAGTGGGACAACGAGTACCACTGCTTCAACGTGGCCGACGACCCCGACGAGCAGCACAACCTCGGGGAGCAGGCCTGTGCGCCGCTCCCGGATCTGGCCCGCGAGACGTTTCACGTGATGCCGAACATCACCCCTCCGGGGCGCCCGCAGACCGACTGGGGCAAGAAGTAGCCTGGATGACGGGTCGGGGTGATCCAGCCGATCGCAGGTGATCTCCGCGATCGCAATGGCGCCATGGACCATGGGCTCGCGTGGATCCACGTCGGCGACGCGGACGAGCGATCCCGCCGATCCCCCCGGCGATCCGCGGCGGTCACTCCACTGGCAGCGGTACATTGGCGGCAGCCTATACTGTCACTAATTGGTACGCGCCTTGCGAAGAGTCCCGGCGACAGCGCCGTCCCGGCGCTTCGCCCCCGGAGGCTCGCATGCTCGGTATTCGCTGGACCTGGTTCCGTCACTCTCTCCCCGCGCTGCTGCTCGTCGCGAGCGCCTGCGCGCCGGCCGCCGACTCCGCGGCGAGCGGCGACGGGGACAGCCCCGCAGGCCAGGAAGATCCGGTGACGGGCGTCGATCACTGCCCGGCGCCCACCGGCGTACCCATCAAAGGTCGCGAGCGCTTCATGTACGGCGCCAACTACGCCTGGAGCGAGTTCGCCTCCGACTTCGGCGGTCTCCAGCAGTGGGGCGCGCCCGGCGTCGCCGCGAGCGTGGCTGTCCACCGCAAGAACCTCAAGGACCTTCGCGCGCACGGCGCCGACGTGATCCGCTGGTGGGTGTTCCCGGACTTCCGCGGCGACGGGGTCAGCTTCGACGGCAACGACGTCCCCACCGGGCTCGGCGGCACGGCTCTGGCCGATCTCGACAAGGCCCTCGCCCTCGCCGAGGAGGCCGACGTCCACCTCATGCTCTGTCTCTACTCCTTCGACGCCTTCCGCGCCACGACGTCGATAGGCGGCCTCCACGTGCCCGGGATCGCGCCCATCGTCCGCGATCCCGTCAAGCGCGCTCGCCTCCTCGACAAGGTGGTTCGCCCGCTCGCCAAGCACGTCCAGCAGAGCCCGCACCGCAAGCGCCTCGTGGCCTGGGACGTGATCAACGAGCCCGAGTGGGCGATAACCGGGCACGATCCCTACGGCGATCCCGCGTTCACGCCCATGAGCGGCCTCGATCCCGTCAACTTTCAGCAGATGGAGAGCTTCGTCCAGGAGACCATCGACGTCCTCCGCTCGGTGAGCACCACGAAGGTCACCGTCGGGAGCGCCGGGATGAAATGGACCCGCGCCTGGACGGGAGTCGACGTCGATTTCTACCAGTTCCACATCTACGATTGGGTCAACGACTTCTGGCCGTACAGCCTCTCTCCCGCGGACTACGGGATCAACGACAAGCCGGTGGTGATGGGCGAGTTCCCGATGAGCGGCCTCGACGACGCCTCGTACAAGAAGCTCGTGGAGAGCTTCTACGACAACGGCTACGCCGGGGCGATGGGCTGGGCCTACGACGGCAGCACCGCGGCGCAGCTCTCGAGCATGAAGAGCTTCGCGGACGAGCACCCGTGCGAGACGAATTACTCCGCCAACACCCCCAAGGCTACCGGCGGAGCGTGCAACAACACCCCTCCCGACGCCAAGTACACCTGCGCCCAGCAGAAGGCGTGGGGCAAGTGCGGCGAAGGCTTCATGCAAGGCCACTGCGACACGGAGTGCGGCCGCTGCAGCGCGCCGCCGAGCGGCGGCGCCTGCTCCAACACCCCGCCCGACAAGAGCTATACCTGCGCCCAGCAGAAGACGTGGGGCAAGTGCGGCGAGGCCTTCATGAAGGGCTATTGCGACAAGGAGTGCGGTCGCTGCAAGTGATCGCGGCCCATCGTCCTGGTGTGCTCGGCGCCGATTTCGCCTAGGATCCCGGCGCCATGCGCCTCACCCCCGACGCCCTCCCCGCCCTCGCCACCGCCCACTCCCACGCGTTTCAGCGCGCTTTACGCGGCGACACCCAGCGCCCGGGTCCGGCGGGCACCGACGATTTCTGGTCGTGGCGCACCGCCATGTACCGCCTCGCCGACTCGCTCACGCCCGAGTCCATTCACGCCATCTCCCTCGTGGCCTATCGCGAGCTCTCCGCGGCCGGCGTCCGCACCGTGGGCGAGTTTCACTACGTGCATCATCAGCCGGGCGGCGCCGCCTACGCTCAGCGCACCTTGCTCGCCGAGGCGGTGATCGCCGCCGCAAAAGACGCTGGCCTCCGCATCTCCCTCCTCCGCGTCATCTATCATCGCGCCGGCGCGGGGCGGCCGCCGGAGGGCGCCCAGAAGCGCTTCTCGGACGAGCGACTCGACAGCGCGCTGGCCGACATCGACGATCTCCGTACTCGCTATCAGGGCGATCCCACGGTGCGCGTCGGCGTCGCTCCGCACAGCGTCCGCGCCGTGCCTCCCTCCTGGCTCGCCGAGATCGCCGGCTACGCCGCCTCGCACCGCCTCCCGATCCACATGCACGTGGCCGAGCAGCCGGCCGAGATCGCCGCGTGCCTCGCCGAGACCGGGCGTCGTCCCGTCGAGCTGCTCGCCGAGCATGGTGTCCTCGGCCCCCGCTTCGTCGCCGTTCACGCCACGCACCTCGCCCCGCACGAGCCCGCGCTGCTCGGCAACGCGAGCTCGTTCGTGTGCCTCTGCCCCACCACCGAGCGCGATCTCGGCGACGGCCTCCCCGACGTCGGCGCGCTCCAGGCCGCGGGCGTCCGGCTCTGCGTCGGCATCGACAGCCACGTGATCACCCATCCGCTCGAGGATTTGCGGGCCATCGATCTCGACGAGCGCCTGCGCACCGGCCGCCGGATCGGCGTGGTCGCGGCCCCGGGACGCACCCCGGCCGAGGAGCTCTGGCGCGTGGGATCGATCGAGAGCGCCGCGGCGTCGGGCTTCGACGACTGCGGCGGAGAGCTGGAGATCGATCGGAGCGCGCCCGAGCTCGCGCTGGTCCAGGAAGAGCATCTGCTCGACGCCGCGGTCTACTCCGGGGGCTCGCGCGTGGTGCGCGCCCGCCGTGACGACGAGACGAGGCCTCACCTCCTCTCGTCGTCACCGGCGCCGGCGCTCACTCGCCCGAGCAGGTGATGAACAGCGTCGATCTGTCGAGCGGTTGCCCTTGGCCAACGAAGCGGAGCTTGCGCTGCTCGGTCGGGGCGCAGGTGGCCACGAGCGAGGGATCGCCGGCCGGGGGCGTCGACGCGGCGTCGATGTAGCACCACCCGTCCGCCGGTCCGCTCTTGGTCCCCGGATCATGGCTGGTATCGAACTGGCACGCATGGAGCTCGTCGCCGCCGAGCTGCTTGACCTCGCAGAAGCAGTTCCAGCCTGCGGCCTTGGCCACCTCGTCGTCGAGCGCCACCCGCCGCGCCTCCTCGTGCTCCGGCTGCACGTCTTGCCGGGCCTTCACCTCGGGAGCGTTGCAGTTGCACGACTCGCCGGGCTGGATCTGGCGGGCTTCCAGGATCAAGCACTCCACCTGCCCGGACGGATCCGGCTGGAGGCTGCGGTGCAGGCACGCGCCGGTGAGGCGTGACTTCAACCGATCGACGATCGCGCCGGTCGCGGGCCGATACCCGTAGTCCCCGTACTCGGCCTCGGGGTGATCGAGCTGGGCGGGGCACACCGAGGCGACGATGCCTTGATCGCCGATCTCCTTCAGCACCCCGAGCTCGCGCACGCCGGGGTAGGCCTTGGCGCGGAGCTGGGTGGTGGTGTAGTTGCCGGCGTCGTCCTGGCAAAGCGGGTTCTTGGCGTCGGTGTTGCAATCGCAGGTCGATCCCGTGCAGCCCACCTTGGGGACCGGCAGAGGGAAGGTGCAGGCATACTGCAAGTCCCCGTTCACCGACTTCAGCGTGTCCCACTCGTGCCCGTTGATGCTGTTGGCCTTGGCGCTCGTGGCGTCCTCGGTCGCGAGATCTTCCCCCGTGGAGGGGACATTGCCGCTGCGCGGGAGGCGAGACTCCCGCATCAGCGGATCTGCGGCGGGGATCTTCTTCGCCGGATTGCCGAGGATCTGGTCCCACGCCGAGCGACCCTTCTCGTCCCGATCGTCGAGCTCGCGCGCGTTCTTGAAGCCGCCCACGGGCTTCTTGTCCTTGTTCAGGCCGGTGCGGAGATCGGGGATACCCTCCTTGCTCCGGCGCGCGATGTCCTGCCAGGGCACGCCGACGATGCCCGCGAGGAACACCAGCCCTCCGTCGGCGGTGCGCGGCGCGAGGATCCCGTGGTCGGGGTCGGCCTCGGGGAAGAGCGGGTTCTGGACCAGCTCGCCGGCGCGGTTCGGGACCCTGGCGCTGGTGAGGGCGCTGGTGTAGCGATCGAGCGGGTAGAGAAAGTCGATCCCGAAGCGCTTCTTCTGGTCGTAGCAGCGGAGGTTGCTCTGGTCGTCCTGGGGGCCCCAGGGCTCCTTGCAGGTCGGGTCTTCGGCGCAGCTCCCCAGGCTCGCGGTGCACGATTTACAGCACGGATCGTCGACGTTGATCGAGCACTCGTGCCTGGCGCGCGGGAGGTGATAGGGGCTCTTCGCCGACCCGAGCTCGGCGGCGTTGAAGGCCTTGCCCACGTCCTTGAGCGAGCAGTCGTTCTCGTCGGTGAGCAGGATGATCGCGACCAGCGAGTCCGGTCGGAGGAAGGCCTTTCGCTCCGCGAGGAGCTCGGCGTCGCTCCCTATCAGGGTCGAGCTCCCGTTCTTCAGCGCGATGCTCTGGTACGGCTCGGGATCGACGAGGAACCGATACCAGCTCTCCAGCTGCGACTCGTAGCCACAGCCGTCCTGCCCGATGCCCGTCACCATCTCGGCCAGCACGGGCACGATCCCCGGGGCGCCGGACATGTCGCCGAGGGTGGCGATCCCGTTCGGCTGGAGCTTCTTCCCCGGGTCCCAGGCCAGGAATCCTTGCTCGTTGTACGTGGCGACGTCCTGATCCTTCAGCGCCGATCCTTTGCCGGGCTCGGTGCGGGCCAGGAGGTGCGCGTGATCGTCCTTCGCGGGGGCCGCCGGCGAGACCGCGCACCCGTTCGCGCCGCGCGATCCGAGGCTCGAGCTGATCAGCCCAACGTGGATGTCGGTGATGGCGTCGAACTCGCGGAACGTCTTCGCGGGGCAGGCGTCGGTGGTGAGCTTGGGCTGCGAGGCCGCGGGGACGCCGCTGTCGTCGACGCAGAGCGGGCTGACCAGGCCGCGGACCAGATCGGGCACCGCCGAGGCCAGGATGGCTTGCTTGTCGCCCATCGAGGCCGAGTTGTCGATCATCAGCAGGAGATCAATCTTCTTGATCTTGCTCTGGGGGAGCTTCTCCTGGACAGTGGAGGTGATCTTGGGCTCGTTGGGCTCGAGGGGGCGATTCAAACACCCCACGTTCCCCGCGATCCCGGAGAAGAGCGCGAGCGTCGCGGCGAGCGCCGGACGCATGAACCCACGAAGACGGCGTGAGAGTGCCATGGAGGAGTTACCCCTTTCAGTGAGCCAGAGGGGGTATCCCCTCCGGCGATTGGGCGCTGGAACGGCGGTGAATTACGGCCGCGCCGCGCGACGACAGGGCCTGTCGACGCGGCATTGAAAGCCTCCAGCCAGCTCGCGTGAGCTGCTCTGGGACACCGACGAGTGGCGGCACCCTCCGGCCGCCATTTGTAAAAAGATGCAGCTCGGAGAGATTTCTCGCCGCGCCCGATCGGGCTTGCCTCGGAGGGGCCTCAGGCGCGGCGCAGGAGCGCTTCCACGGCGAGCAGGGGGCGCTCGGCCTTGGTGGCGAGCTCGCCGCGGCACTGGCCGCTCCCGCGCTCGAGGGCGCGGCAGACGTCGGGGCGCATCTCGTAGATCGAGCACACGTAGCGGCGGGCGACGGGATCGATCACCAGGGCCCGGCAGTGGCCGTCCTCGAGCTGGAGATAGCAGCGGTTACCGAGGAAATGCGTGAGCGCCTGGGCGCGGTCGTCCATGCGGTCGAGGTCGTTGCCGAAGACGCGGAGGTACTCGGGGAGCGTCGAGAAGCAGCACGTCCCGCACGCGAGGCACTCGGGCACGCCCGCGACGTCGATCTTTCCGCGGGGCTCCGAGGTCATGCGCGCGGGGTCGTCGCGGCGATTACAAGCGCACGTCGAGGTGGGTCTTGCTCTTGATTTCCTCGATCCATTTGCGCTTGGCCTTCTCCAGGATCTCGGTCTGGAGGCGCTGGAGCATCTCCTGCTTCGCGGCGTCGTAGGTGGTGTAGCGCGAGGCCTGGCGGCTCTGGAGCGAGAGGATCACCAGCGCGTCGCCGGCCTCGACCGCGTCGGAGATCTCCCCCGGCTCGAGGCCGAGGACCACCGTTTCGAGCTCGGGCGCGAGCACCTGGCGCTTGCCCTGGACCGCGGCCTGGCTGCCCTGCGGCGCGCGGATCCCGAGGTCGCCGCCCGCCGCGCGCGTGGTGGTGTCGTCGGAGTAGGTGCTCGCCAGCCCGGCGAAATCCTCGCCTTTGCGGGCGCGGCGGATGAGATCGGCGGCGAGGGCGCGGCGCTCGGTGAGGGCTTCCTTGCTCGATCCGGGGAGGATGCGGAGCACGATCCACGAGGGGTGGTACTCGCGCTTGCGCTTCTCTTCGCGCAGCGTCTTCTCGTACATCGCCTTCACGTCTTCCTCGGTGATGCGGACCCGCCCCTTCACGCGGAGCTGGAGCATCTTCCCTTCGAGGATCTGGCGACGGATCTCTTCGCGGTACTCTTGCTCCGTCATTCCGGAGCGCATGCGGGCCTCGTGGATCAGCTCGGGGACCGACATCTGCTGCTGCTGGGCGACGTTCTTGATCGCGCTGTCGAGCTCCTCCATGGTCACCGTGACCTTGGCCTTGTCGGCGGCCTGGGTCTCGAGCTCTTCGTCGATCACCTTCTGGATCAGCTCTTTCAGGACCTGGGACTCGGCCGCGGCCTGCTGCGGGCCCGGCGGGACCTTGGCCTGCACCTGGAGCAGGAACGGCTTGGCGCGCGAGCGGAGCTCCGAGAGGAGGATGGGCCGATCGCCCACGACCGCGACGACGCGCTCGACGACGACGGCCCGCGCCGGCGAGGGCGCGGCGAGCAGCGCGGCGGTGAACGCCGTCGAGAGCAGAGCGAGGCGAGCGGGGGCACGCATGGCCGCGAGGCGTACCACATGGATCCATCTGGATCCATTGCGGCGTGCGCTGGCATCGGAGCTCGGACCGGTGGCCGCCCCGATCGGTGGGCCTTCTTGAATTTCGGCCCGGTGCACCGATAAATTCGTGCTCGCCGGCCAGAACGTGATGATGGCAACCAGTCTTCGGGAAATCACGCATCAGGCCTTCACCGGGTTCCTTCGCCATGCGCCCTTCGATCGAGGCAAGGTCCGGATGATGTCGGCTCTGTGGAAGCCGCTCTCGTTCGGGCAGCACGAGCGCGAGGCGCGCCTGACCACCGGGCAGATCCGGATGACCTGCGACATCTCCGGCCACGTCCAGCGCAGCCTCTACTTTCTCGGCGGGTTCGAGCAGGAGAACTGCGCGCAGTGGCTCACGTTCGTGGCGCGCGCGCAGGTGATCTTCGACGTCGGCGCCAACGTGGGTCTCTATTCGCTCCTGGCCGCGGTGATGAACCCGCGGGCGAGCGTGCACGCCTTCGAGCCAACTCCGGACCTCCACGCGAAGATTGTGGGCAACGCGGGGCTCAATGGAGTCGCCGAGCGGATCACGGCGAACCAGGTCGCGATCGGGCGGAAGAGCGGCGCTGCCTTCATCAACCAGGAGCGGGGGAGGAGCGGTGACAACGACGGGATGAACTTCGTCACCGTGGAGCCGGGCGCGACCTGGAGCCGTCGAATCACGCTCTGCTCGCTGGACGACTACTGCGCCGAGCGGGGGATAAAGCGGATCGATCTCATGAAGATGGACGTCGAGGGCTACGAGGCCGAGGCGCTGCTCGGCGCGCGGCGGCTCCTGGAAAAGAAGGCGATCCGGGTCCTCTTGCTCGAGCTGCTGGGCTGGTCGGCCGAGCGGGCCGGCCACACCGAGGCCGAGGTTCTGGAGATCCTGTGGGGGGCGGGATATCACCTCTACGAGATGCAGAGTGGCCGGCTCACGAAGTTCGTGCGGGGGACGAAGCGGCGTCGCGACGACCTCTTCGCCTTCGCCGAGCCGTTATGACCGGGAGGGCTGGAGCGCGGGCGCGCAGGCGATCCCCGATGGCCGTCGAGCCGCTCCCGCTCAGCTCCGGACCGACCGCGCCGAAGGGGGTATGTCGACCGTCGCGCACTCGAGGTTCAAACGACGGATCGCCAGCCGGGCGTGGACGGGATTGAACGGCACGCCGCTCCGGGTGAGGAGCCCGCAGGCCAGCTCGATCGCCTTCTCGGGCGTGGCGACTCCCACCGTGGTCTCGAGCGCGGGGAGGAGCCATTTCAAGGCCGTGAGCCCGCCGCGGGCCAGGGCGTCGGGGAGGATCGCATAGCAGCAGATCATGGCCTTGTGCGGCTTCGCCAGCGCCTCTTTCGAGAGCTTGACGATCAGCTTGCGCTCGGTGGCGCTGAGGCCGTTCCGGTTGGTCGAGATCATCACGTGGCGCGTGCCCTTGCGCTCGGCTTCCAGGTTCAGCTCGCAGATCTCGTCGAACATCCGCGCGAGGTCGCGCTCGGTGCGCTGGGTCGCTCCGATGGTCTGGAGGAGGAATGGATAGAACTCTGCGGTCACGCCGGTCACGCTCTGTCCATCGGAGGTCGGGGCGACGACTTGATGACGTTCTGACCGTCGAGGCGCCCGCTCCTCGCCCGAGCGAGGGTGGATGGATGGGCGGCGATCTCTCCCGCGCGGCGTGATCTTTCCGGCGGTCGCGACGCTCCGCGTTCGGGTGAGCTTCGGCGGGGCGCGCGCTCACAACGCGTCCCGCCGGCACCAGAACTGCGGTAAGCTCCCGACCCCCAGGAGGTTGCTTACCATGATCATCGCGCGTCGCCGGCCTTCCCGCGCTCTCTCTCTCTCCGCTCTGACGCTGCTCTCCGGGGTCTCGCTGGCCTCCGGGATCGGGTGCTCCGCGAACAAGACCACCGGCACCTTCGGCACCGGCGGCACCGCGGCCGAGACGGTATCCGCGACCACCGGAGCCACGGGCACCGGAGGCAACGGCGAAGGCGGATCGATCCTCGTCGGCGCGACGGGGAGCGGGACGGGCAGCGGAGGCTCCGGCGGTCAGGAGGCGTGCGCCCAGGCCACGGCCGAGGCGAAGCTCATCCCGCTCAGCATTTTCGTCGCGGTCGACCAGTCGGGGTCCATGAGCGACAGCGGCAAATGGGACAACGTGAAGACCGCGTTCACCACGTTCTTCCAGGATCCCAACGCGGGGGGCATCGGCGTCGCGCTGCGCTTCTGGCCCGATCCTTCCGATTTTGGGAACCCCAACCCGCCGATCGCCTGCAACGACGACGTGGATTTCACCTGCGGCGCGGGCGTCGTCGCCTCGTGCGAGACGCCCGAGGTCGACGTGGGGTTGCTCTCCGATCCGGCGCACGTGAAGAGCCTGGTCGACTCCTTCAACGCGCACTCGCCCAACGGCTCGACGCCGACGTCGGCCGCGCTCGACGGGGCGACGAAGTGGACCGCGAAGTACGTGTTCGCGCACAACCACACCGAGCAGGCGATTGTCCTCCTCGTCACCGACGGTGAGCCGACGACGTGCAACACCGATCCGATCGCCATCAACGCCATCGCCACCAAGGCCCTCTCGGGCGCGGGCGTGCTCACCTTCGCCGTCGGCCTCGCCGGCTCGAACCAGGCGACCATGGACGGCATCGCGTCCGCGGGCGGCACCGGCCAGGCCTTCATGATCGGCAACGGCAACGCGGCGGCGGATCTGCTCGTCGCGCTCAAGAAGATCCAGGCGAACGCGGTGGCCTGCTCGTTCGCCATGCCGCTCCCGCCCAACCCCAAGGACGAGATCGATCTCAACCAGGTCGACGTGAGCTACACGCCGAGCAACGGCGGCGTGAAGACCAAGTTCCCCCAGGTCGCGAGCGCGGCGGCGTGCAGCGCCCTCGGCGGCTGGTACTACGACAACCCGACGAAGCCGACGACGATCAACCTCTGCCCCGCGTCGTGCACCAAGGTGCAGATCGACACCGGCGCGAAGGTCGACATCTTCCTCGGCTGCATCAAGAAGAGCCCCACCTGATTCTCGATGGGGCCGCAAGCGGCCCCATCCCCCGGTGCGTTGCGCGCACCCTCGGCGCGTCATGCCGTACTGCGGCATGACGGGCTCGCGCTCGCGAGGTTGCAGCGGGTTTCTGCCCGCGGTAATCGCCTGCGCATCATGAGCGTCAAGTTCCCCGAGCCCACTCACGGCGAAACCATCACGATGTCCAAGGCCGGCGCGCTGACCGTGCCGGACCAGCCCATCATCCCGTTCATCGAAGGCGACGGCACCGGCCCCGACATCTGGCGATCGAGCCAGCGCGTCCTCGACGCGGCGGTGGCCAAGGCCTACGGCGGCAAGCGCC
>JBDTXR010000302.1:0-11285 GCA_040006075.1 Byssovorax sp.
GCCTCCGCGGCAAGCTCGACGTCCCCAAAGAGCGCTTCATCTCCTACCCCGGCTGCGAGAGCGATCACGACCACGAGCCGGTCTACGGCTGGGCCGGCTGGAACCACCTCCAGCAAGCGCAAGCGCTCTCCGCACTCTACCAGAATCGCAAGCAGGAAGAGGCCTGGGGCAAAGACCGCCTCACTCCGATGCTCGCGGGGCTGCTCGAGCTGATCCCCTGGATCAAGCAGTGGCACAACGAGCCCAGCGACGAGTATGGCGGCCTCCGCCTCGGCGAGTTCTTCGACAGCTTCCTCGACGGCGAGTGCCGCGGCCTCGGCCTCACCCGGGACGATCTCCGCGCCTGGCGGCCCGAGGCCAAGAAGCGCGGCAAGGCGGCCGCCGCCAGGCGCACCAAGACCTCCCCCGAGGATGCGGAGGAGAGCGCGGGCGAGGACTGAGGCGCCCGACACGGCGCCTGCCTATCGCGCTCAGCCCACGACGTAGGCGCGCACCACGGCCGCGAGCACGAAGCTGAACGGCTTGAATTTCCCTTCGGCATCTCGTGACTCGTAGTCTCGCACCAGCGCCTCGCCCTCTTCCGGCGTGAGCGCCTCTTCGTCGAGGCCTTCGAGGAGCCCGTCAATCGCGCCGTTGCGCAGGTTGACGAGCTTGGCGCAATCCAGCGCCAGACGGACAATCGTCTCCTCCGCTCCGAGGTCAGGGACGCTCGCCGGGTGGATATGGCCGTCGATCTCGTAGCGAAAGCGCACCTCACAGGCCGGATCCAGCGGAGAGACGAGGAGAGTGGCGTCGTACCACTTGTCCTTCTTCACGCCGCAGTGCCGCGGATCTTTCTTCAGGAGGTTTTGCTGGCAGCACGCGAGCAGGTTGTCGAAGTCGTAGGTCCGCGGCCGATGCGTCTCGCGCGGTGCCAGATGCTCGATGTGGCTGTCGCCGTCGACGATCCCGCGTCCGCAGTAGCAGCAGAGGTGGCCCTGCTCGGCGAAGAGCGCGTCCTTGACCACCCGGCGGATGCCTGCTTCGAAATCGTCCCAGTCCGGCGGCTCCGCGGGGTTCGTGATGTTTTCACGCCTCCACGTGGCCAGCCCGGGCGGCTCCTGGAGCTTGTGAATGTGCTTCACCGCTTCAGGATCTCCTTGCGGTGGATGAGGGTCTCGGCCTTGACCACCTCGGGGAACGAGCGCATCGCGCTCTGCATCCCGGCGACAAAGCGCTTGGCGCCTTCGAGATCGCCCTGGCCGATGAGCGCAAAGAGCTCTTCGAGGGCTACCTTGATCTCGCGCGGGCGCTCGTCCGTGCCCATGATCTCGCTGAGCACCCGGTTCGAGTCCATCCCGAAGGACGCCTCCGGCTGGCTCCAGACCACGTTGTCCCCTTCGCGGTGCAAGGTGCGGATGCACTCGGCCTGTGCGTGCGCGATGATCTGGGGCGAGTGCGTCGTCAGGATGAGCTGGCATCCTGGAAACGTGGTCTCCAGCGCAGGGATGACCTTGCGCTGCCACGACGGGTGCAAGTGCAGATCGATCTCGTCGATCATGATGACGCCGGAGCCCGTGAGCGGATCGCTCAGGCTCGGGTTGGCGATGGCGAGTCGACGCGCCAGATCGCCGACCAGCGCCAGCAGGCACTTCTCCCCGTCGGAGAGCTGATCGACCGCGAGCTCCGCGTTGTCTTTCTTCACCATCAAGCGCATCGGACCGGGCGATCGGCGGATCCGGAGGTCGGAGAAGCCGTCGAGGAACGCTGGAATCGCCGCTCGGACGGCGTTCAACTGGCGATCTTTCCAGGCCAGCTCCGGCGCCTTCTCCTCGTACGCTTCGCGGAAGCGCTCGTTCTCGATGTCCTCGCGGAGCCGGAACCACTCGAAGAATAGCTTGAAGTTATCCGGTGCACCGGTGAGCGCCTCGTCGAAGGCGTTCATCTGCTCGAACTTGTGCTTGGTCCTGATTCGCTCCGGGATCTGCAGCACGGCCCGGTTGGTGGGATAATGCGCGACCAGGGGAATGTTCGTTCCGGGGTGCGCGGACACATCGCTCTGAATGCGATCGACGGTCGCCTCGAGCTCCTTGAGATCGGTGGCGGCGTCGGCCTTGTAGCCGGACCGTACCTTGGCGATACTCCAGGCGAGCCGGCCGGGCGCGTCGTGCGTTGCCGCCAGGGTGATCTTCGTCGCGAGGGCGCCGAGCGTGATGTCGTCTTCGTCGATGTGCGCCCCCCGTCCTCCGGTGGCACGGAGCTTATCGACGAACCGACCAAGGAGCGTCGCAACGCAATCGAGCAGTGTGGACTTCCCCGATCCGTTGATGCCAACGATCAGGTTCACCCTCGGGTGGAAGGGCATTTGTAGCGCCCTGATCCCGCGAAAATTCTCGATGGTTAGCTCGTCGACCTTCATTTTCGGCTCCGGCGGCGCGAACGGGCCCGTATACCCGAACCGAGAGGCGTCGTCGACGATGGCCATCGCAGCGGAGGTGCTTCGACGGGAACGCGGGAACCTCCGGGCCGGTCGACCGCGTCGAGGCGCGCTCGAGGTCCGCAGGCCGCCCTCGGCCCGCGCGGATCAGCAGCGCCTGCTCGGCGGCGCAGCCGGCCCCTCGCGACGCGGGCCAAATGAGCGGAGCGATGATCTGAACGGGCGACGACGGGCGCGCGCATGGTAGCGTCCGCTCCCATGGCCGCAGCGCGAAAACCGGATCCGGACCAGTGGGTCGAGCGGTGCGTGAAGCCGCGCCGAGAGCGGAACGACGTGCCGAGCCGATCCTCCAGAAATCCGAGAGAGCCATGACGACTGAACCCACCCGCGTCCGCGACCTCTTCGAGCTCCCCGATCAGGTCCGCAAAGGGGACTTCGTCCTCAAGCTGACGGAGGGGATCGCCAACGCCAGGGAAACAGCCACGACTTACGTGGTCACCAAGGCCCTCGTCGACTCCTTCGATCGCGCCCTGCGCCTCGTGGGCTCGGCCCTGCGCGACGGGCGCAGCCAGGCCGCCTACCTGCACGGGAGCTTCGGCAGCGGCAAATCGCACTTCATGGCGCTCCTGACTCTCCTGCTCGACGGGCGAGAAGAGGCCTGGCGGATCCCCGAGCTCCACGCGCTCCGCGAGGCCAGCGGCTTCATCGGCAAGAAGAAGCTCTTGCAGCTCCATTTCCACATGGTGGGGCAAGACAGCATCGAGGCCGCCGTCTTCGGCCGTTACGTGGAGCACGTGCGCCGGAGCCACCCCGACGCCACGATCCCCGGCCTGTTCGCCGACGAGAAGCTCTTTGCCGACGCGACGCGGATGCTCGACGAGCTCGGCGACGCGAAGTTCTTCGGGCCCATGAACGAGGGAGCGGCGCCGGCCTCGGGGATGGCGGGCTGGGGCAAGATCAGCAATGTCACGGTCTGGAGCCGCGAGCGCTTCACCGAAGCGGCGGAGTCCACCGATCCCAGGGTGCGCGAGCAGCTCTTCAGCGCCCTCGTGAAGACCCGCTTCAAGGCCTATGCCCAGGAGAGCCGCGCCTACGTCGATCTCGACAGCGGGCTCGGCACGATGGCCCGTCACGCCAAAGGCCTCGGCTACGACGGGATTGTCCTGTTCCTCGACGAGCTGATCCTCTGGCTGGCTCACCGCGCCGGCGAGGCCGCCTGGCTGCACAACGAGACGCAGAAGATGGTGAAGCTGGTCGAGGCGCAGGAGGCGCAGCGGCCCATTCCCATCGTGAGCTTCATCGCCCGTCAGCGGAACCTGGCCGAGATGGTGGGCGCCCAGTATGCCGGCGCGGAGACGGCCCGCCTCAACGACTCGCTCAAGCACTGGGAGGGCCGCTACGATCTCATCGCGCTCGAAGACCGCGATCTGCCCGCCATCCTCGAGAAGCGCGTGCTCAAGCACAAGAACGAGGATTCGCGGCGCCTGCTCGACGAGGCCTTTGAAAAGCTGAAGCGCGCCTCGGGGGCCTCGTGGCAAACGCTGCTCGGGCGCGACGACGCGGCCGCGTTCCGCTCGCTCTACCCGTTCAGCCCGGTGCTGGTCGAGGCGCTGGTCGCGCTCTCGAACTCGCTCCAGCGCGAGCGTACGGCGATCAAGCTGCTCCTGGAGATCCTGGTCGAGCACATCGAGGATCTGCGCCTCGGCGACGTGGTCGGCGTGGGCGATCTCTTCGACGTGCTCTCGGGCGGCGACGACCCGGCCGATGGGGTGATGAAGGCGCGCTTCGAGGCGGCCAAGCAGATCTACCGGTATCAGTTCTTGCCCATGATCCAGGAGGGGAACGGGACGACGACGCCGGATCGATGCCAGCGCCTGCGGCCGGGCCACCCGGTGCGACTCGGCTGCTCGAACTGCCCGGAGAAGGCCTGTCGCCTCGACAACCGTCTGATCAAGACCCTGCTCATCGCGGCGCTCGTCCCCGAGATCGCGGTCTTCAAGGAGGTCACGGCGAGCAAGCTCGCGCAGCTCAACCACGGGACGCTGCGCGTGCCGATCCCCGGCGCCGAGGCCACGATCGTCGCCCAGAAGCTCCGCACCTGGGGCAGCACGGTGGGCCAGCTCCACGTGGGCTCGCAGAGCGATCCGGTGGTGCGCCTGGTGCTCGAGGGCGTGGATCTGACTCCAATCCTCCAGCAAGCCCGCGAGCACGATACGGCCGGCGGGCGGCAGCGGGTGATCCGCGATCTGCTCTTCGAGGCGATGGGGATGGACAAGGTCGCGGACTGGGGCGTGGACAGCCAGCCTGTCTGGCGCGGGACCAAGCGCCGCGGTCACCTGCGCTTCGGCAACGTGCGCAAGCTCGGCGACGATCAGCTCCTCTGCCAGGTCGACCACGATTGGCGCCTGATCGTGGACTATCCTTTCGACGAGAAGGACTTCGGCCCCAACGACGATCTGCGCGTCCTGGACGAGCTGGTCGAGAGGACCCAGGGGACCTGGACGCTGGTGTGGCTCCCGAGCTTCTTCTCGCGGACGATGAACGATCAGCTCGGCGAGCTGGTGGTCCTGGAGCATATCCTGGAGAGCAAGGAGACGGAGCGTCAGGCGGTGGCCCATCTGTCGGTGGAGAACCAGGCGCGCGCGCTGCTCGATCTGCGCAACCTCCGCAGCCAGAAGACGTCACGGCTCGTCAACGCGCTGGAGCAAGCCTACGGGCTGAGCCGCCCGAGAGAGGGTGATCTCGATCCGGGCAACAGCGTGGAGAATCACCTGCGCTTGCTCATGCCCGGAGCGCAGCTCCAGCCCGGCCTGGCCGCCAACCTGGTGAGCGCGCTGGAAGCCTACATTCCCGCGCTGCTCGCGGCGCGCTACCCGCGCCATCCGCACTTCGCCCCTTCCCTCACCAACCAGCGCATCACCCGGCTGGTCGAGAAGTTCGGCGAGATCATCGACGCCGACGACAAGCGGATCGCCGCCGACAAGGACTTGATCAAGGAGATGAGCGGCACGCTCTCGGAGCTCGGTCTGGTGCGCGTGACCGAGACGGCGGTGCACCTGGTGGAGGATCGTACGCTGCAAGAGCTGGAGAAGCGACGGAGCCAGAAGTCGGCCGACGCGCCGACGGTGGGCCAGCTCCGGAGCTGGATCGACGAGACGAAGAAGATGGGTTTGCAGCCCGACGCGCTCGACCTCGTGGTGCGCTGCTACGGGCGCTGGGCGGCGCGGACGCTGGTGCGCGAAGGCAAGCCGTACGAGCCGAAGGCCGGCCAGGAAATGCCCGACTACGTGGTGCTGGAGAAGCCGCCGCTCCCGGGCCACGCGGACTGGGCCAGGGCGCTCGTCGTCGTGGGCGACACCTTCGGCGTCGCGCTCCCGGGCAAAGCGCTCCATGCGGACAACCTCAAGCGCTTCGAGGCTCTGCTAGCCGACAAGCTCGCTGCGGCGGTGGGGCCCGCGGCGAAGCTGCCGGTCGCGCTCCGCGGTCGCCTGGTGGCGCTGGGCGAGCCGGAGACGTCGCCGCGTTTGCTGACGGCGATCACGGCGGATCGGCTCTGCGCGAGCCTCTCCAGGAAAGGCGGCCTCGAGCAGGTGAACCTGCTCGCGGTCGCGACGTTCGATACGAGCGCCAGGGCCGTGGGAAAGAGCCTCGCCTCGGTCGTCGAGGCCGTCCGCGTGCTCGACGATCCTCTGGTGTTTGGCGTGTTCGGGCAGCTCCAGGCGCGCGGGCTCGATCTGGTGGGCGCCTCGGCGGTGAGCGCGAGCGTGGCGCTGGCGCTGCGCCAAGACGAGGTCAACGAGGCGCTCGCCCCGCGGCTGCGCGCCCTCGCCGAGGAGGGTCAGCGGCTGCTCACGCCTCCAGTCGTGATTGGCTTTCACAAGAGCAGCGGTGTCGGTGGCGGCAGCGCCGGCGGCGAGGTGCCCCAGCCGCTCCTTCAGAGGCCGCTCCACGCCCACGGGCGCGCCGAGATCCTCGCGAGTCTGCGGGCCTTGCTCTCCGAGGTCGAGGCCGCGCTCGACACGGCCGGCGACGATCCGACGTTGAGCGGTGTCGTGACCCTCACTGGAAAGAAGAAGAAGGGATGAGCGACATCCCGATCCTCAGCCGACAAGACATCACCGAGCAGCTCGGGATCCTCTATCACTCTCCGCGCAAACGCCACCTCTTTGCGTTCTTCGGTACGGGGATTGAAGAGCAGGTGACGGTCCCGAGCCAGCCCCCGTTCCAGGTCGTCCCCGTGGGGAGCGAGCTCGAGCTACGCGAGCGCATGCCCGCGCTCGGGGACGATCAGGCGCACATCGCCTATCTGCTGCCGTGGGCGACGGAGATCCCGCTGGACCTCGTCGGGCGCTTCGCCTGCCAGGGCAGGATCTTCCGGATCGGGGCCGAAGCGCGGCTGAAGACGCTCCTCGGCGCGAGCGAGGTCGAGGCCGAGGCGCGGAAGAGCGCCCTCGCAACCTATTTGCTGACGACGTCGGCGCCGGTGCCGCTGAAGGTCCCCGCCGGGCGGGTCACCCTCGCCACGCTGTGGAATGCCTGGTTGAGCGCGGTGTGGAGGATCGATGTGTCCGGCGGCCTGGGCCTCGATACGCTCCTCGGCTGGGCGACGCTGGATCAGCGAGGGCCGCAGTTCGTCCAGGCGATGGGGGAGCTCACCGCGGCCGGCGTGCGCGACGAGCTGCTCGATTACCTGGACTCGCAGCTCGGCCCGGCCGGACCGGTGGTGTGGAGAGCCTGGGAGAGCGGGAGAGGCCGAGCGACGCTCGCGTATGCCTCGCTGTTTGAAGCGCTCGCGGTGAGCGACCACGCGGGCGTGAGGATGTGGGTGAACCTGGCGCCGAGAGCTGCGCTCGGCGTGGCCAACGACGCGACGATGACGGCGGTCGCCAGCGCCCTGGGTACCTCGGCCGACGGGGCCCTGCGCCATGTCGCGCACCTGGCCGGCGCGGCCGCCGCGCGCGCCGTCGTCCAGGAGGCCGACGCGCTCGTCGAGAGCTCCGAGGTGCGCGAAGCGCTGATGGGCGATCGGCGCCTGCCGTCCGCCTGGCGGGCTCGGCTCGCCGCGCTGGGGCGCGCGCTGCTCGACGCGGCGACGCTCCCTTCGGCGTCGAGCGTCGAGCACGCAGCAGCGATGTTCAAGCGCCTCGAGGGGCATGCCTTCTTCGGAGACAAAGATCAGAAGGTCGCCATCGCGCGGGCCGAGATGGCCGTGCGCCTCACCGCGTGGCTGGCGGCGCGGCCGGATCGCGATCTGCAGGGGCCGCCGACACCGCACGGCGACGCCGAGCTGCTGGCCCGCTGGTATGCCGCGGAGGGTGGCTATGTGGACTGGGCACGACGAGGGGCACGCGGGACGGCGGAGGATGGATTCGGCAAGGGCGCGAACGCCGTCGTCGAGGCGGCCGATACGGCGCGCCAGGAGCTCGATCGCCGCTTTGCCACGGCGCTGTCGCGGTGGGTCGACGCGGGGAGCCCTGCCTCTCAAGTCATGCCGATCGATCAAGCGGTGAAGCGGATCGCGGTGCGCTTCCTCGACGACAACGCTTCCCGGCAGCTCCTCGTGCTGCTGATGGATGGGATGGCCTGGGCGCAGGCCGTGGAGATCTTGCAGTCGCTCAGCACCCGCACGGTCCCGTGGGGCCCGCTCGCCTGGCACGGATCGGCGAAGGGGAAGATCGGCGAAGGGATCTATCCCGCCGTGCTGGCCAATCTGCCGACGATGACCGACGTGAGCCGCGCGGCCTTCTTCGGGGGAAAGGCGCTGCCGCCGGGCTCCGCGTGGAACACGTCGAAAGACGTGGAGCGCTGGGCTGAGCACCGGGAGGTGAAGAGGCTGTTTGAAGGGAGCGCCGCTCCCAAGCTGCTGCTCCGCGGCGAAGGGCACACCCTCGAAGGCTCGGCCTCTCCGGAGGCGCTGAGCCTGGTGGGCGACAAGACGCAACGGATCGTGGCGATCGTGATCAACGCCATCGACTCTTCGCTCAAGGGCGATCCGCAGCAGCGCCACGCGTGGACGGTGGAGAGCATCAAGTCCCTGCCCGAGCTGCTCGACCGGGCCCGAGAAGCCGGGCGCGCGGTGTTGCTGGCGAGCGACCACGGCCACGTTCCGGCCGACCGTCTGCTCTCGAAGACCGCTGTCGAGAAGGGCGGCGCCCGCTGGCGACCCTGGACGTCGCCGGACGAGGTGCTGGCACCGTACGAGGTTGGCTTCCACGGCGCGACGGTCTGTAGCCCGAAGGGCGCTCACGGGGTAGTGCTGCTGGCCGACGACGCTTCACGCTACGGCGGGGGCGCCCACGCGGGCGAGCACGGGGGCGCGACGCTGGCCGAGGTCGTCGCGCCTTGTTTGCTGATCGGGTGCGAGGAGCTCGGCGCGCCCGGGCACGAGGATCGGGCCCTGGACGTGGGCGCGGCGCACGTGCCTCCGTGGTGGTATCTCGAGGTCCGCGCGCCGATGGCCACCGTGACTGCAGCACTTGTAGAGGTACCAGCGCGGCCCAGGAAGGCTGCCAACGAAGCCCAGCTCCCGCTGCTCGGCCTCGCGCCGCCTGCGGTCGTGGCTTTGCCCAACAAGCCCTCTTCACCTCCTCCACCGAGACCCTCGTCGTTCGCGTCCTCGGCCGTGCTCGAGTCGCTCCAGAGGTCCGCGACCGAGCGCCAGCAGATCATCGAAGCGGTCGAGTTCCTGCTCGAGCGCCAAGGCGTGGCGTCCGAGGCGGCCCTCGCCGGCGCGATGAGCGTGGCCCCCTGGCGCATCGGAGGCGTGGTGTCGAAGCTCGGCGAGGCGCTCAACATCGACGGGTACCAGGTGATCCGTCACGACGCGGCCGCGAAGACGATCCACCTCGATCGGGAGAAGCTGGCGCAGCAATTCGAGGTGAAGCTGTGAGCCCGACCCACCCGACGAGCCCGCTGAAGCGCCGCGAAATCGTCGATTCGCTGCGGCTCGGCGCGGTTCCCCGCCACGGGCTCGAGCTCTTCGCCGTCGGCCTCGATCCCTTCGAGAAGGCGCTCGACGAGGAGCTGGAGGCCGCGGCGGCCGGTCGCGGCAAATTCAAGGCGGTCCGCGGCGAGTACGGCACCGGCAAGACGTTCTTCGCGAGCTGGCTCGAGCACCGGGCGCGGCGGCGCGGGTTCGCGACCACGCTCGTGCAGATCTCGGAGTCGGACACGCCGCTCTACCGGATGGAGACGGTGTACCGGCGCGCGATCGAGGGCCTGCAAACCAAGGAGTGGTCGAGCGGGGCGTTCCGATCGCTCATCGATCGTTGGTTTTACAACCTCGAGGAAGAGGTCCTGGCCCAACCCGGGGTCGACACGCGCGACGCCGAGGCGGTGAGTCGGTCCGTTGGCAAGCTGCTGGAGCAGCGATTGGCGACCGTGAGCGCGACCCAACCGCAGTTCGCCGCGGCGCTGCGCCGCTGCCACACGGCGCGGGTGAAGGAAGAGCACGCCATCGCCGAGGGGCTGGTCGCCTGGCTGATGGGGCAACCCAACGTATCGGCCGACATCAAGCGCGCGGCGGGGCTGAAGGGCGATGTCGACCACGACGGCGCCGCCGGCTTCCTGCGCGGCTTGCTCGAGCTGCTGAAGCAGACGGGACGCTCGGGTCTGGTCCTGGTGCTCGACGAGGTGGAGACGATCCAGCGGGTGCGCGCCGATAGCCGGGAGAAGAGCCTGAACGCGCTGCGGCAGCTCATCGACGATCTCAGCGCCGGCCGCTTTCCCGGGCTCTACGTGCTGATCACCGGGACGCCGCAGTTCTTCGACGGGATGCAGGGAGTGCAGCGCTTGCCGCCCCTCGCCCAGCGCCTCCAGACCGAGTTCGCCAAGGATCCCCGCTTCGACAGCGCCCGCGCGGTGCAGATCCGTCTTCAACCGTTCTCGTTCGATCGTCTCGTGGAGGTCGGTCGTCGCATTCGCGATCTCTACCCCTCGGAGAACCCCGAGCGCATCGCCGCTCGCGTCGGCGACGATCTGCTCGCGAGCCTGGCGCGCGGCGTGGCCGGCTCGCTCGGGGGCAAGGTGGGCATGGCTCCGCGACTGTACCTGAAGCGTCTGGTGGGGCTGCTGGACCAGGTCGATGAGCACGCCGAGTTCGATCCGAAGGTCCATTATGCCCTGGTCGTGGCCGCGAACGAGATGACGGACGAAGAGCGTGACGCGGCCGGCATCGTCCGGACCGTGGCCGATATCTCGCTCGATCTGACCGGAGGGGATCGCCGAGGAGGCGGCGGAGGCGAGCTCGAATGAGCGCCTTCGATCGGCTGTCGAGCGCGCTTCAGTACCAGATCGTCAACACGCTGAGCTACAGCGCGCTGCGCCCGGTTCAGGAGGTGGCGATCGGCCCGGTGCTCGACGGCAAGAACGCGGTCGTGCTGGCCCCAACCGCCGGCGGGAAGACCGAGGCGGCGTTCTTCCCGCTCCTCTCGGCGATGGATACCGAGGACTGGCGCCCGGTCTCGGTGCTGTACCTGTCGCCGATCCGCGCGCTGCTCAACAACCAGGAAGAGCGCGTGGCGAAGCTCGCCGGCCTCGTCGGACGTCGATCGTTCAAGTGGCACGGTGACACCACGCCGAGCGCGCGAAAGGCGTTTCTCCGCGATCCGACCGACATCCTGTTGATCACGCCCGAGTCGCTCGAAGCCATGCTGATCAGCCCGCGAGTCCCGACGCGCGAGCTCTTCGCCGGGCTCCGGACGGTGATCATCGACGAGGTCCACTCGTTCGCGGCCGACGATCGTGGAGCGCACCTGTCGTCGCTGATGGAGCGATTGACCCGCTTCTGCGGTCGCGACGTGCAGCGCCTCGGGCTCTCGGCCACGGTGGGCAATCCGGACGAGATCTTGCGCTGGATCCAGGGCAGCTC
>JBDTXR010000303.1:0-11275 GCA_040006075.1 Byssovorax sp.
TCGCCCATGAGCGAGGCGCAGGTGCCGTCCCAGCGGAGCACGTCGTAGCTGCCCGTCGATCCGCTCACCTGCATGCCGCCGGTGTCGGCGCTGCGGTGGGCGACGATCAGCACCTCTTCGTCGAAGACCAGCTTGTCGCTCGAGCTCATCCCGCCCGACGCGTTCCACGCCTCGACGTTCATCCGCAGGTAGCCGCGGGTCCAGGGCGTGCCCTTGGTGAACATCGCCAGCGCCGTGTCGGGGAAGAAGCCCGCGCAGAGGCGCTTCACGAAAGGCTTCGGAGGAAGGCAAACCTTGTCGTCGGTCGAGGCGCAGGCCGAGGGCAGCTCGGTGGCCTTCACGTCGTCGGGATCGACCGGTTTGGCGCTCGCGACCTCGGGCGCCGCGGTGGCGGCGGGGGGCGGCGCGGGCGGAGGCTCCTTCGCGCCGCCGCACGCCGCGAGCAGGAGAGAGAGCACAGCGAGGGACGCGGAGGCTCGGAGCATGCGAGCGACGCTAGTGGTTGGTGTCGCCCGCTGCATCAACAATTGCGCGCGCAGCAGCGAGCTGTCGGGCGAGGCGCGGGCCCATGACGTTGGGGATCCGCGCGGCGACGGCGATCGTCGTTTCCAGGCGCCGGAGGGCCTCTTCCGCGTCGCCGCGGCGGAGGGCGGCGAGCGCGTGCGCTTCGAGGACCTCGAGGTGCTCCTGGCCGAACGAGAGCCGCGCCGAGCGCTCCACGAGCTCGCCCCACGCGGCCTCGTCGGCGTCGCTCGTCGCGAGCTCGATCATCCCGCAGAGCACATCGTCGGACGGCGAGAGCTTCGAGTCGGGCGCGAGCGACGCGCTCGTTTGCTCGACGCGGATGCGAGCGACGGCGGCGCGCGCGCCCTCGCGGTCGCCGCGGTGAAGGCGAACGCGGGCGTCGAGGAGGGTGAGCACGGGGCGGCAAAGATCCCCCGAACGCTGCACTTCCATGGCGAACGCTCGCTGCAAGTAGGGCTCGGCCGCGAGCGGATCGTCCATCAGGAACAGGATCTCGGCGAGGTTGAAGTGGCCGACCTGCTCGATCGTGGCCTGGCCCAGCTCGCGGGCGATGATCGGCACGCGCGCGTAGTCGGCGAGCATGCCCGCCTTGTCGCCGGTGGCGGCGCGGACCATCGCGCGGTTGTTGATGCACGGGCCGAGGTGGAGCTTGTCGCCGTGCGCCTCGCAATGCGCGATGGCGCGATCGAGCGCGGCCTCGGCTTCGGCCACGCGGCCCAGCCCGGGCAGGATGAACCCGAGCATCAACCACGCGACGACGAGCGTCTCGTAGCCTTCGTCGCCGAGCACGACGGCCTTCGCTGCGGCGCTCTCGAACAGCTCTGCGGCCTCGCGGTAGCGGCTCTGGCGGGCGTGCGAACGGGCGATGGCGAGATCGAGGCTGGCCTCGATCGTCGGCGACGTGGCGACGGCGGATCGGGCCCGCGCCCGCAGCGCTCGCTCCTCGGCGCCGGGGAAATCGTCCATCCAGTCGAGCGCCATCGCCTCGTCGAGGAGCAGCTCGATCTCGGCCGCGGTGTCGCCGAGCGCGCTCGCCGACTCGCGCGCGATGGTGAGATCGCCGAGGGCGTCGTGGTAGCGGCCGAGGCGCGATCGCATCCGCCCGCGGCCCCGGTACGCGGCCGGCGGAGGGGCGGACGAGGCCTCGATCGCGCGGCTGTAGAGCCGCTCGGCGTCGAGGTACGCGTGCTGGGTGCGCGCCCGCTCGGCCAGCGTCAGGTACGCGCCCTCGGCGATCGATCCGAGGCCCGCGGCGGCTGCGTGGTGCGCGATCTGCGCCAGCCGTCGCTCCTCGGCGACGCCGATCGCGTCGCGATAAAACTCGAAGGTCGCGCGGTGGATCCGCTCGCGCAGCGGCGCCGGCGTGGCCTGGGCGACGGCCTCGCGCACCAGCGCGTGACGGAAGCCGATGCGCCCGTGGCGATCGCGCCCGAGCACGCCCGCCGCGAGGAGCCGCTGCGTCCCGATGGTGGCCACGAGCGGCAGATCGCTGGCTTCGCCCTGCTGATCGAGGCGCCGCAGCACGCCCTCGACCTCGGCGAGGGTGACGTCGGCGCCGAGCAGCGCGATCAGGCGCGCGTGGGCCCGCAGCGCCGGCGTGAGCGCGTCGAGCTCGCCGTGCGCGAGCCAGTCGAGGAGCGGCAAATCGGGGAGATGATCGAGCTCGTCGGTGGCGAGATACCAGGCGTTTCCCTGCGGATGTCGCCGCACGACGCCCTCGCGCACCAGGCCGCGCGTCAGCTCGACGACGAGGAGCGGCACGGCCTGCGCGCGCTCGACGAGGCGGTTCACGGCGGCCGCGGGGATGTTCTCGGCGGGCAGCAAGAGCCGACGGCAGAGCGCGTCGGCGCTGGCGCGATCGAGAGGCCCGAGCGTGTGGATCGCGTGGTACCCGGCGCGCTCACCCCACGTCGGCTGCGCCTCGGTGAACGACGGCCGGCCGAGCGCGCAGATCCACAGCGGCGCCCCGGCCTCGGCCAGCGCCGCGTACTCGAGCGCGGCCAGCGTGGGCGCCTCGGCGAGGTGCGCGTCGTCGAGGACCACGAAGAGCGGCCCGCGCGCCGCGCGTCGGCGCAGGGCCTCGCCGGCGGCCGCCGTCAGCGCCGAGCGGAGCGCGCCCGGCGCCGTGCGCAGCGCCTTGAGCTCGGGCGCGTCGGCCGTGAGCCACCCGAGCGCGAGCGCGACGGCAGGCTCGATTTCAAGGCCTTTTGCGGCGACTCCGTCGTCGGTCGGGCGCGCTGCGGGGAGGCCGAGCGCGCGCTGGAGCAGCTCGCGCAGCGTGCGATCGACGCCGCCCGTCGCCGAGTCGCGCGCGCGGAGCTCGATCACCTGCGCGCTCGGATCGATGGCGCGGAGCCGCTCGATCAAGGCCCGCGCCAGGTGGCTCTTCCCGTGGCCGGCCTCGCCGACGATCGCCGTCACCGTCGGGGCGCCGCCGGCGCTCACGCGCCTCGCGTCGTCGATGAGGGCGTCGATCAGCCCTTCGCGTCCGACGATCCACTCGGGAGCGAGCTCGTCGTCGCCCGCGGGAGGCAGCAGGCTCCCGCCGAGCAAGCGCGCGCGCCCGCTCGGCAGCGGCGTGCTCAGCGCGCTCGGGAGCAGCGCCGCCACGGCCGGCGTCAAGGACACGCCGCGCGGATCGTCGGGGCTCGGGTAACGATCGTCGCGCGCGAAGAGCAAGCTGAGGAAGCGCCGCGATCCGTCGCGCCGCGTCCGCACCGCGACCAGCGCGAGATCGACCACCACCCGCTCGCAGATCGCCTTGCGGCAGAGCTCGCTCGCGGCGCGGACCGCGCGTCGCGCCGGGCTCTCACCGACGCCGTGCGCGTAGACGCCGGCGTAGCGTCGACCCGACGCGTGCGCGAGCTGCGCGCCCAGCGCTGCCAGGTGGTGACGAACGGCGACGACGTCCTCGCTCGACTCGAACAGCACCAGGCCCACGCGGCGCTGCTCGCTCCGCTGCGCCGCGCTCGGCGGCTCCACGTCGCGCGAGCTCCCCGGCCCCACGTCGCGCGGGCCCGCCGTCGCGAAGGCCGCGCCCAGCGCCGCGCGGAGCGCGCCGGCGTCGGCGAAGCGATCGGCAGGCTCTTTCTCGAGGCAGCGCAGCACCACCTCGTCGACCAGCGGCGGCACCGCCACGGACTCGACCAGGCGCGGCGGTCGACGATCGACGTGGGCCTGACGCACCAGCGCCGCCGGCCCCCAGAACGGCGGTCGACCCGCGAGCAGCTCGTAGAGCACCACGCCGAACGCGTAGAGATCCGAGCGCGCGTCCACGGTCGGAAGGCCCGCGCACTGCTCCGGCGACATGTACTCCGCGGTGCCGGCGGCCGCCCCCTCGGCGGTGCGATCGGCCTCGACCTCGGGCCGCGAGACCAGCCCGAAGTCGACGAGCGTCACCTGCCCCGCGTCGTCGACGAGCACGTTCTCGGGCTTGATATCCCGGTGAACGTAGCCGCGCGCGTGCACCGCCGCGAGCGCGTGGAGCAGCGTCGTCGCCAGCGCGGCCACCTCCGCGATCGGCAGCAGATCGGCGCGCGCCACCAGCCGATCGGCCAGCGTCGGCGCGTCGATGTGCTCCATCACCAGGTAGAGCGACCCGTCGTCGAGGCGCCCCATCGCGTGCAGCACCGGCACGTACGGCGGCCCGATCGTCCGCAGCGCGTCGAGCTCTTGCAGAAGCCGCCGCCCCGCGGTCGCGTCGTCGCGGTGCGCCAGCTTGATCGCTACCGGCTGCTGATCGTCCTCGCGCACCGCCGCGAACACCGCCGCGAAGCCGCCGCGCCCGAGCACCCCGCGCGTCTCGTAGCCTGGAAATACCGGGGTAGCGCGCGCTGCCGTCGCCGATCGCTCGGCCCCGGGCGCGACGACGATCGGCCCGTGCTCGGCGCAGCCCGGATCGGCGCGCGCGGCCCGACGCCCGCACGTCGGACAGCGGCGCTGCGACGACGCGCCCGTCGCGTCGGCCTCCAGCGCCCCCTCGGCCGGGTCTCGAGCACGCGGGTTCATACAGCGGTCCTTGGGCCGGTCCGGAGCCGGATCCCGGGAATCGTGGGTGGCGCGCCGGAAGAGGCTCTCTCGTTCGGTCCGCGCGCGGATCGCGCTTCCGGTAGCGCGGAAGACTCGATAGGCTACACGCAATTCACCGGGGGCTGCATCGGGCAAAGCACGCTGATTCGACCTCGCCGGACAGGCGCTGTCGATCGGGATCTCGGCGGGCCGCTCGTCGCCAAGACCATGTCGCAAGTTCGCGAAACACAGGCTCTTTTGCCGTGGGAGACGTCGAGCCAAGCGGGCGACTTGGTCCCGGGCGACACGGTCGGTGAGTACGTGATCGAGCGCGTCGTGGCCCACGGTGGCTGCGGCACCGTCTACGTGGCTCGCCACGGCACGCGCGAGCGGCGCGTGGCGATCAAGATCCTTCGCAGCGCCCTCGCCTCGTCGCCGCGCATGGTCGAGCGGTTCGTGCGCGAGGTCGAGCTCGTCAACCTGCTTCGCCACCCCAGCATCGTCGAGATCCACGAGCTCGGGCAGCTCGGCGACGGGCGGCCCTACTACGCGATGGAGCTGCTCCTGGGCGACACGCTCGACGCCGTCCTCCGCGCCGAGGGGCGCATGCCGCCGAACGAAGCGCTGGAGATCCTGGAGCCGATTTGCAGCGCGCTCCGGGCCGCGCACGCCGCCGGGATCGTTCATCGCGACGTGAAGGCCAGCAACATCTTCCTCTCGCACGAGGGCGGGGCGGCGGGGATCAAGCTCCTCGATTTCGGCATCGCCAAGCTCACCGATCCGGGGCCGCGCGGCGCGGGGCTCACCACCTTCGGGCACCCGGTCGGCACGCCCACGGCCATGGCGCCCGAGCAGATCCTGGGCGAGCCGCTCGACGAGCGGGTCGACGTCTACGCGCTCGGCGTCCTCCTCCACCGCATGCTCGTCGGCTTCCTCCCGTTCCGCTCGGAAGACCCGCTCGAGCTCGCGCGCCAGCACCTCGAAGATCCCGCGCCGCGTCCCAGCCGCACCGCGCCGGTGCCCCCCGCGATCGACGACGTCGTGCTCCGTTGCCTCGAAAAGCGCCCGGAAAAGCGCTTCGATTCGGTCAAGAGCTTCCTCCGCGCGCTCCGCCTCGCCGCGGGCGAGCTCCCGGAAGACAGCGTGGTCGAGGCCCCGGGCGAGAAGGCCACGCGCGCGGCCGGCGTGTACCTCGAGGTCCGCGTCGCCAGCCAGAGCGACGAGCTCGACGACGCGATGGCCGACGACTTCGGGGGCATCCTCGACCTCGCCGAAGAGCACCTCGTCGATCGCGGCTTCTCCGTCGTCATGGTCAGCGGCAACGCGATCCTCGCCGCGCACGCCCTCACCGAGGCTCCCGCCTTCGGTCCGCAGCAGGCCGTCGACGCCGGCGCAGCGCTTCACCTCGCGATCCTCCAGCGCCTCGACGCCGACCGCCGCGTCCAGGTCGCGATTGGCCTCCACGTCGACGACGCCCTCGTCCGCGCCGCGTCGCCCGGGGAAATCGTCGGGGGCGCCATCGTCCGCATGGCCTCGTGGGCGCCGCCCCCAGCGGCGCGAGGCCTGTTTGCGACGCCGGCCGCCCTCGTCGGGGTCGCGGGCTACGAGGCCACGAGCGAGCCTGGACACCTGACGATGCACGTTCGCCCACGGAAATGACCGCGTGAACAACGCGAGAAGCGGTTGACACGACCCCTGGAGAAGCGGACGCTCCTGCGCTCCAGATCGTCGCGAGGGCTCCATGCGCTTTCTTTCCAGACTCCATAGTTCCAGCCACGGCACCCACGCGGGCCGCGCTGTCTTTGCGGCCCTCCTCGCGGTCGCGGTCACCGGCGCCGCCTGCGGATCGACGGGCCAGGAAACCAACACCGAGGCCTCCGGCAGCACCGGAAGCGTGATTACCGGCGCCGGCGGCGGCCCTCAGGCCACCTCGACGACCGCGGTCACGGCCACCTCGGGCGACGGCGGAGGCGGCGGCATGGCCAGCGGCGCGCCGTATCCCTTCGTCTTTGCGCATGGCTTCTTCGGGTTCGAGAAGTTCGCCGGGGCCGATTTCCTCACCTACTATTACAACGTCAAGGCCCGTCTGGCGCAAGACGGCGAGATCATCGACACGCCGTCGGTCGACCCCTTCAACGACTCCACCTACCGCGGCGCCCAGCTCATCGATCGAATCGAGACCTTCCTCGCGGCCACCGGGGCCAAGAAGGTCAATATCATCGGCCACTCGCAGGGCGGGCTCGACGCCCGCGTGGTCGCCCACGACCGGCCGGATCTCGTCGCCTCGGTCGTCACCATCGCCACCCCGCACCAGGGAACGCCGGTCGCCGACGTGGCCATGAAGCTCCTCGCCGACCCCAACGCCGCCAAGATCATCGACGATCTCGGCAAGCTCCTGGGCGCCCCGCTCTACGACCAGATTGGCAATCAGACCAGCGTCGTCAAGCCGCTGAAGCTCTTCTCCACGGCCGGCATCGCCGAGTTCAACGCCAAGTACCCCGACGCGCCGGGCGTCTTCTACGCGTCAATCGCCGGGCGTTCCTCGTACCACGGCTTCGACAACGACTGCGCGGGCGACCTCCAGCTCCAGTTCATGACCCAGTGGAACAAGACGCTGGATCCCGTCGATCCCCTCCTCGGCGCCACCTCTCTGCTCCTCGGCTCCGCCGCCAACGACGGCCTCGTCCGCGACAAGGACGCGAAATGGGGCGAATACTGGGGCTGCGTCCCGGCCGACCACCTCGACGAGATCGGCCAGCTCTTCGGCGACGGCCCCGGCATCGGCAACGACTGGGACCACCTGAACTTCTACTCGCTCCTGGTAAAATACATCCGCGAGCGCGGGTTCTGAGCCAGACTGCCAGTCTGAATCGGGCTTCAGTCCAAGCGACCCGGCGAGAAGAGACGATGCCCACCCCGGTCCGTGCTCGCCGCTTCGCGGCTCCGCGCGGCCCGACCCTCCCAAAGCTCGCTCCGCGAGCAGGGAGGGTGCCTCTGTGTTCGCACGAGATTTCTCTCGAGCGAGCAGCGAGCCGTCTCGTGGCCTGAAATCTTGCTAGGATCCTGACATGTCCAGGAACGCCGTGCTCGCACAAGCCCTGCAACTTCCGCCGCAAGAGCGAGCTGACGTCGCGAAGCTCCTGATCGCCAGCCTCGACGACCCGGCGGAAGACGGCGTCGAGGTTGCCTGGCTTGCTGAAGTCGAGCGACGGTTGCAGGACGTCGATCGCGGCACGGCGAAGCTCGAACCTTGGGAAGTTGTTCGGACGCGAATCGCCGCGCGTCTACGTGCGAATCGCAGATGAACGTCGTCGTTCTCAGCGAGGCCGACGCGGAGCTCACCGCTGCTGCGGACTGGTACGAGCAGGAGCGGGAGGGGGCTCGGGGACGACCTGCTTGCGGAAGCCGACCGGGTGCTGACCGCAATCGCGGAGAGTCCCACCACATGGCCTTTCGTCGCGGGTAGCAAGGTTGTGCGCCGCCTTCTGTTCACGCGATTCCCTTGCGCAGCCTACTTTGTCATTCAAAACGAGCATGTCCTCGTGATGGCGTTTGGTCATTCGAGTCGACGGCCTGGCTACTGGCGGCAACGGCTGAAGCAATGAGCCCCGAGAGCCACGCGTACCCAACAAGCGAATGGAGACTGACGGTCGCCGTTGGCGCCCGCAGCTCATTCCCAGGTCGTCAGGCCAGAGCAGCGTCGCGCCACTTGAAGGCAGATCGGAGTGGATTCGCGTATTCCCCCGCGCGCCGTCAGGGCACGGCGATGTTCATGAACCAGAAATTGGCGTCCGCGTTCGTGTGCTGCGACGAGAGCACCAGCGTGGCGCTGGTCCCTGCCACGGCGTCGGCGGGGATCGTCACATGCAGAGTGGCAGTCTGCCCGTTGTTGAGCTTGGTGCCGCTGAACTTGGTCGTCACCGAGAGGGTCCCGCTCTTCGAGAGCCCGAGGCTCCAGCTCGAGACCGGCGCGGTCGACCAGCCCTTCAGCGTGTAATCCACGGTGGTGCCGGGCTTGGCGTGCACCACGGCGTCGGGGGTCGCGGTGGTGTTGAAATAGGGCACCGGGGGCTCCACGGGAAGGCACGGATCGCCCCCGGCCGCGGCGGCGAGGTTCGACCAGCTCCGCTGCGCGGCGAAGCCCGCCTCGTGAGCATAGCTGTTCTGGTACTCGCAGAGATCGCCGGTCTCGACCTCGAACTGGAACGAGGTGAACCACGCGCTCTCGGGATCGGGCACGAGCTGCCAGGCCGGCTTGGTGATCGGGAGCGCGTCGGTCACGGCCTCGATGAATTCGTGGGAGGCGAACACCTCGAAGCTCTCCAGGGCGCTCAGCGAAGGGAGAACGGCCGCGCAATCGGGGACGACAGCATAGGAGAAGTCCAACCCGGCGTGGTGGACCTCGCCGTGATAGGCGACGAAATCCGTGCAGCTATGCTTGATGATCCCGTTCACGAACGTCGTGGTGATCGCCGTCGTGGCCGGGTAATACACGAGGTAGAGCGCGTCCGCGAGGGTGGCGGGCGCCGCGGGGCTCGGGATGGATTTGTCGGCGACCCCGTTGGCCAGGTAAGTCTCGATGTCGTCCGAGGTCAGCTTGGCCGGCGGGGTCTCCGGGCGATGCGCGACGCCGGCCACGGCCCCTGCGCCAATCCCGTACTCCGCGCCGACGGTCGTGAGCCATTTCGATCCGACGATCCATTTGGCGAACGACTCGAAGGTCGGCGCGCGTGCATCGTTGGCGAACGTGACTGTGACCACCTGAGCGTGCGGCAAGATGGCGCCGCCTCGATTGGGCACCTGCGGAAAGGGCTCGTGTGCCGCGGCAAAAGTGCCGCCTCCCGAGCCGCCGGTGCCCGAGGCGCTGCTGGCGTCGCTGGTGCTGCTCGTGCCGTCGCCCCCCGCGCCGGTGCCGCTCGTGCCTTGTGCGGTTGTACCGCCCGTCGCCGGCGTGCTGCTACCACAGGCGGTGACCGACATCGTGGCCGCCGTGATCAAGAGGACCAGCTTCGTTTGCAAATTCATGGATTCGATACTCCCCGGGAAATTCCTGTCGAACACCGGCGCGCGCCTGGATGTAAATAACCGACCACGATTCTCGAACAATAGCCGCGACCGCCAGGGAGCGGGCTCCGGCTGGAGCGCGCTGAAAACAAGCGCCAGGCCCGCTCCCTGGCGGTCGCGGCTATGCGGCGGTCGAGCGAGGATCGTGCTCGCTGATTTACCTGAAGGTAGCGTCATGAGCTGACGCGGGACGCGGGCCGCCGCGATACCACCACCGCGGCGACGACGGCCACCGCCGCGGCGATCCACGCCGGAGCGCCCGAGGCGCGCGGCCCCAGCCCGAAATTGCCTTCCTTGAAGGCCATGTCCACGATCCCACCCCTCAGCAGAGCACCGGTGAGCAGCGTCCACGCCGCGTGCGCGCCAACCGCGCTCCAGGCGCCGCGATCGCGCTGCCACAGCGTGGCGAACAGCCATCCTGACGCCGCCCCGAGCACCAGAGAGGCCGCGCTCACGCCCGCGAGAGAGGCCATCGACGCGGTGCTCGCGAGCGCCGCAAACCCCCTCGCGACCAGCGCCGGCACGCCCGCCCTCGCGGCCGCCACCAGCGGGATCCCCCTGAAAATCAGCTCGTCGCGCACCGCGACCGCCGCGCACCGCAGCACCACCAGGAAGATCCCGATCGAGGGCGCCCCGGCCTTGATATCCACTCTCCCCAGCGCCGCGCCAGCCGCGAACGTCGCAAAGACCACCGCCGCGGCGACGCCTGCTCCCGCCGCGAGCCGGCCGACAGCGTCCTTCCAGGCCCGCTTCTCGCCCTCGTCCCAGCGCACGCCGGCCCAGGTGCTCGCCACGTCCGCGACCACCGCTCCGGCGATGGCCACGGCCATGACGAAGCGGCTGAACAGCATCTCTGCGGCCTGGAGCGCCGCGGCTGTGCCGAGCAGCCAGGCGAGCCCCATCCCCAGCTCGACCAGCGGTGTCCCGATCGGCCGAGGCTTCCCCTTCTCCGGCGCTGGGCCGTCCGAGGCCTTCTTTCCCGGCGTCTTCGTGGTCATTTCGCTGCGGCGTAACAGCCAATGTCCGCGGCCGTCCGCTTCTTTCCGTCGAGATCGTTCGGGGCCAGGTCCTTCGGATCGCCCCGCCCGGCGAGCAGCGTGCTCGACCTCTGCGGGTGGAAATCGGGCCGCTTCGGGTTGAGCTTCCACCACCCCTTCTCGATGATCACCCAGGGCTCCTCGCTCGACTGCACCACCTCGCCCGAGATCCGCGCGCGGGCCACGGCGATGACCGATCCGGGCTCGTCCGGGAGCGAGATCGCCAGGGATCGGAGCCCCGCGGCGCGGCCGTCGTAGACAATGGTGTTGAGCACGTTGCGCTGCCCGTCGAAGCGCCAGATCCCGGTCGGGTGCAGCTCGATCGCCGGGCCGATGTCGTTCATGAAGATGTTGTTGTGGGCGCGCGTCCCCCAGCTCCCGCTGCCGACCATGAGCGCCGGCCGCCCGCGGACGCCGGCGAGGATGGTGTTGTTGCGGATCACGTTGCTGAAGCACCCGAAGAGCGGGAGTGACTCGGCGCCGGTGACGTCGCCCGGGGCCCTCGGGCCAGGCTCGACCAGGCCTCGATCGAAGACGTTGGCGTTGTCCCACTCGACGATACCGCTGCTGTAGTTGGCGTAGGTGAGGTTGTTCTGGATCAGCGACTCGCGCACTCCGGCCAGGTTGAGGGCGGCGGCGCC
>JBDTXR010000304.1:0-11195 GCA_040006075.1 Byssovorax sp.
GACCGGCGCCGACGCGTCCCCGGCCTGCCCCGCGCGAGGACGACGCGCCGGCGCGTCCGCGCCGCACCGGCCCCGCAAAGCCCCGCCGCTCCTGAGCCGAACGGGCGCCCCGCGGCGCCCGGCGGTGCCCGATGGCTTTTCTCAGATCTGCGCGAACCGACCGCTGCGGAAGCTGGCCTCGAGGAGCTGCGACACGCGCGACTCGAGCTCGCGCGCGCGGGCGTCGGTCAGCGCCGAGAGCGCCGTCTTGATCTCCCCGAGCGCCTTGAGCTGGCTGAAGAGCTGCACGTCGCCGAGCGCCGCGCCGCCGGTGAGGATCTGGCGGATGCGATCGATCTCCGCGGCCAGCGCCTCCACGCCCACGCCCAGCGCGCCGACGCGACGACGATCCGGGTGCTCGCGGAAGAACGCCTCGAGCACCGGCTGGACGATCCCCTCGAGGATCGCCGCCTGATCCTGGTTGTTCCAGATGTGCTTGAGCACGAAGAAATCGCTGGAGTCGGCGGTGGTGCGGCCGTCGAGGAACGAGCTCGCCGCGAAGAGCTTCAGCATCTTCACCACGCGACGATCCGAGAGCGACACGCCCTCGGCGCGGATCTGGAAGACCAGGCCCTTGTACGACGAGAGGAACCCGTCGGTGAAGTTCATCCGGCTGCCGAAGGCCCGGCCGAGATCGGCGAGCTCGCGCGCGGCGACGACGGGCGCTTGCACCTCGCCCGACATCTGCCGGACCTCGTGCTGGATCCCGCGCTGGAGCAGCTCGTTGAAGTGGTAGGCGTCGAGGTTGTCGGAGTGCACGCGCAGGAGGAAGCGGTCGAAGACGGCGTTGAGCGTCTCGTCGCCGGGGACCTCGTTCGAGGCCGCGAACACGCTGATGAGCGGGCACTTGATCACCTGCCCGCCGCTCGTGTACTTGCGCTCGTTCAACAACGTCAACAGGGCGTTGAGGATGGCGCTGTTCGACTTGAAGACCTCGTCGAGGAACACCACCTCGGCCTCGGGGAGCATGCCCGCGGTGTTGCGCCGGTAGATGCCCTCGCGGAACGCGGCGATGTCGACCGGGCCGAAGATCTCGTTGGGCTCGGTGAAGCGGGTGAGCAGGTACTCGAAGTAGCGCGCCTGGAGCAGCTCGGAGAGGGAGCGGATCAGGGCGCTCTTGGCGGTGCCCGGCGGGCCGAGGAGCACGCAGTGCTCGCCCGCGACGACCGCGATCATCAGCAGGCGAATAATCTCGTCTTTGCCGAGGAACTGGCGCTCGAGAGAGCCCGCGACGACCTTCAAGCGATCGTGGAGAGGTGCCGAAGCCATGGTCATGCGCGAGCATGCGTACCACACACCGGCGCACGCTGATACGCTCGCTCGGGAGATGCTCTCGAACTCCGAGCGCGCCCCGGGAACGCCCGCCGAGGACGCAGCTGCCCGCCGTCATCCGGCCTTCGTCGCCGTCGTCGCCGCGTACGCCGTGGGGATGCTCGCCTGGACCGTGCTCCGCTACCGGCACTTCGGCTCCGGCGTCGATCTCGCGGCCTACCACTCGGTGTTCTGGAACCTCGCGCGCCGGGGGACGCCGTACAACGCGATCGAGCGCGTGCACCAGTGGTCGAACCACCTGGAGATCGGCCTCGCGTGGCTGGCGATCCCTTACCGCGTCTACGCGACGCCGGTGTGGCTGCTCCTCGCGCAGACCCTCGCCGTCGCCGGCGCCGCCTTCCCGATCGAGGCCCTCGCGCGGCGGATCACCCACGATCGCCTGATCGCCGGGCTCGCGGCGCTGGCGATGCTGCTCACCCCGCAGCTGGTCCTCGCCGACCTCGCCGACTTCCACGCGGCGACGCTCTGCGTGCTCCCGGTGGCGATCCTCGCGTGGGGCATCGAGGTCGACTCGTCGCGCGCGGTGGTGCTCTCGGCGCTCGCCGCGGTGTCGCTGCGCGAGCAGATGGGGCTGCTCCTGGTCGCGGCCGGCGTCGCCTGGGTGATCCGCCACGGCAAGCGCCGCGCGTTCCCCGGGGCGGTGCTCGCGGTGGGCGGCCTGGCGTTCTTCTTCATCGCGGTGAAGTGGGCCATCCCCGCCTTCGGATCCGGGCAATCGTTCCGGTACATGGCGCAGTACAACCGCCTCGGCGGCACCGCCGACGGCGTGCTCACCAGCGCGGCGCACGGCCCGCTCAAGTTCCTGGCGATGGCGTTCCACGGCGATCGCAAGGTCTTCGCGCTCGAGCTCGCCAGCGGATCGCTCCCGCTGCTGTTTCTCTCGCTCCGATCGATCCGCCGCGCCGCGTGGCCGCTCCTGCTCGCCGCGCCGCTGCTCGCCGTCCAGCTCTACAGCGACGATCCCGCCAAGTGGAGCATCCACACCCACTACGGCGCGCCGCTCGTGCCCCTCTTCGCCACCGCCGCGGTGCTGGCGCTCGCGCTGCTCCCCGCGAAGGGCGACGTCCGCACCATCGTCGCCGCGGTGTGGCTCTCGCTGATCCTGATGCACGACGCCCAGGCGCTGCCCGCGCTCCGCGGCCCGGGCGGCGCGCTCGCCGGCGGCTTCAGCAAATCGCCGCGCGGCGTGGCGCTCGCCCGGGCGATCGCGGCGGTGCCGATGGCGGCGTCGATCTCCGCGCAAGACGACGTGGTCGCCCACGTGGCCTCGCGCGTCGACGTCCACGCCTTCCCCGACGGCGAGGCCGACGACAGCTACATCCTCCTCGATCGCGAGGGCGCGACGCTGCGTCCCGAGCACCTCGAAGCCACCGACGAGGCGACGGCGCACCTCCGCGCGTCGAGCGATTTCAAGGTTCTGGTCGACGCGGCCGGCGTGCTCCTCGTCAAGCGCATCGAATCACGATAAAACGGGGATCCCATGTCCGATCAAGAGAAGCGCCGCCTCCGCCTGATGAACGAGGTCCTGCCCGAGCCCGCGCCCTCGGGTGAAGGCTCGCCGCGGCAGCGCACGCTCGCGAACATGCAGCGCCTCCTCGCGCTCGCCGCCGCCGGCGCCGCGCTCGGCGCGGGCTGCAGCAAGCCCACCGAGCCGTCGACCATCACCACCCCCTCGGCCGAGTCGGCCAGCACCACCGCCGCTCCTTCGGCCTCGGCCCCACCGAGCGCCGCGCCGACCACGGTGGCGACGGCGCCGCCGACCACCGCGCCCGCCGCGAGCGTCGTCGTCGCGCCCTCGGCGAGCACGCGTCCTCCGCCGCCTCCCCCGCACGTCACCGCGGTCCCGGTCCGCGGCTATGGCGTGGTCGATCCGCTCCCGCGGCCGGTGCGCTTGCCCGACAACAAGCGCTGATCCCGCCCGCGCGAGAGTGCCAATCACCGCCCGCTCTCGCGCTCTGCCTCTCGTCTTTCCACGGCGCCTTCGGTAGAGTCGCGCCATGCCGGTTCGCGTGGAAAAACAGGGCTCGATCACCACCGTCATCCTCGACCGCCCGGCGGTGAAGAACGCCGTCGACCGCTCCACCGCGGCCGAGCTCTCGGCCGCGTTTCAGGATTTCGATCGCGACGACGAGGCCCGCGTCGGGGTGCTCTTCGGCGAGGGCGGGACGTTCTGCGCGGGCGCCGATCTCAAGGCGATCGCCGCCGGGAACGGCAACCTGGTCACGCCCGACGGCGACGGGCCGATGGGGCCCACGCGCGCCCTGCTCACCAAGCCGGTCATCGCCGCGATCGCGGGCCACGCGGTGGCCGGCGGGCTCGAGCTCGCGCTCTGGTGCGATCTCCGCGTCGTCGAGGAAGACGCCACGCTCGGGGTCTTCTGCCGCCGCTGGGGCGTGCCGTTGATCGACGGCGGGACCGTCCGCCTCCCGCGCCTGATCGGCCTCAGCCGCGCGCTCGATCTCATCCTCACGGGTCGCGCCGTCAGCGCCGCCGAGGCCCTCCAGATCGGCCTCGCCAACCGCATCGTGCCCCGGGGCACCGCCCGCGCGGCCGCGGAAGAGCTCGCGCGCACCATCGCCGCGTTCCCCCAGATCTGCATGCGCGAAGATCGCCTCTCCACCTACGAGCAGCAGGGAATGAGCCTGGATCAGGCCATCTCCGGCGAGCTGCGCCACGGCCTCACCTCGCTCGCGGCGGGCGCCTCGGACGGGGCCCACGCATTCGCTGCTCGCGCCAGGTGAGCCCGGCCGCGATCCGTGGGACTATTCCCCGGATCCCATGCAGAACCGATCGACGACAATCGCCGGACTCTGTCTCTGCGCCGCGACGGCGCTCCCCGGATGCGCGGCGTGGTCCACGCATCCCACCTCGATCACCACCGCGACGATGATCCGCGAAGGCCGCGCAGAGGGCCTCGATCTCGAGGATCCCATCGAGATCGACGGCGCGATGATCAAGGAGATCGACGACGCCGTCGGTCACCACGGCACGCAGGAGTACCGCCTGCGCTACCTGCATCGGTACCTCAACGACGCGGGCTACGTGAATTTCCAGTACCTCCCCGAGCGCTCGCTCACCGCGCGCCAGGCCTTCCGCGAGCGCAAGGGCGACTGCATCGCGTACACCAACCTCTTCCTCGCGCTGGCGCGGCAGATCGGCATCCCGGCGTACTTCGTCCACGTCAGCCAGGTGAAGAACTACTACGAGCGCGCGGGCTGGCTCTTCACCTCATCGCACGTCGCGGTCGGCGCGGGGCACGGTCCGACGGCGGTGATCATCGACTTCTCGCACGAGATCTCCGACTGGTGGCTCTCGGTCTACGAGACGATCGACGACGGCGCCGCGCTGGCGCTCTTCTACAACAACGTCGCCGTCCAGCAGATGGTCAGCGGCCAGCGCACCGAGGCGGAGCGGCTCTTTCGCTTCCTGCTCGCGCGCGAGCCCGGGGTGCCCGAGCTCTACAACAACCTCGGCGTGCTCCTGAACCGCGACAGCCGCCCCACCGAGGCGCTGGCGTTTCTCCAGGCCGGCATGTCGCGCTTCCCGACCTACGAGCCGTTCTTCACCAACGCGCTCACCTCGGCCCGCGGCGCGGGTCGCCCCGATCTGGTCCGCGACCTGGAAAAGAAGGGGAAAACGGTCGAGCAGAGCGATCCGTTCTTCCTCTTCGCCAAGGGGCTGAGCTTCTTCCAGGACGCCCATTTCGACCTCGCGGCGAGCGAGCTCTCGCGCGCCCACGAGGCCAAGCCCGACAGCCCGGCGATCCTCGCCTGGCTCGCGCGCGCGTACCTCAGCGCCGATCGGCGCGAGCCCGGCGTCGCGGCCTTCCACCAGCTCCAGGCCACGGCGCCCAAGGGCACGCACCTCGTCAGCGACTTGCAGCAGCAGTTCCCCTACCTCGGGCCCGCGCGCGCCGACTGACTCCGTGGCTCCACGCGAGCCCTGCGGGCGCTCCTCGATCCCTCCTCGATCGCTCCCGACGACTTCCTCGCGGCTCGCCGCTCGGCTGATGCTAAGGTCCGCGCCATGTCACGGTCCAAGGTCGCAATCGTCCGCACCAGCCCCGCCACGGTCCTCGAAGACCACCACCGGGTGATGAACCTCGCCGGCTACCAGGAGGTCATCGACAAGACGGCCGACACCGGCCTGAAGATCAACATCTCGTGGCACTTCTTCTACCCGGCGTCGTCCACCACGCCGTGGCAGCTCGAGGGCGTCATCCGCGCGATGAAGAAGGACGGCTACGCGTCCGACCTCATCCACGGCTGTCACAACCGCACCGTCGTCATCGACGCGCACCTCGGCGAGCGGGAAAACAAGCACATCGACGTCATCCAGGCCAACGGCCTGCGCAACATCCACCTCTACGAGACCGAAGAGTGGATCGACGTGCGCGACGCCGTCGGCGACCTGACCAAGAAGTTCCTGTGCCTGAACGAGGTGTATCCGAAGGGCTTCAAGATCCCGAAGCGCTTCATCGGCGAGAACATCATCCACCTGCCCACGGTGAAGACCCACATCTTCACCACCACCACGGGCGCGATGAAGAACGCCTTCGGCGGCCTGCTCAACGAGCACCGGCACTGGACCCACCCCGTCATCCACGAGACGCTGGTCGATCTGCTGATGATCCAGAAGAAGATCCACAAAGGCATCTTCGCCGTGATGGATGGCACCTTCGCGGGCGACGGCCCCGGCCCGCGCTGCATGATCCCGCACGTGAAGAACGTGCTCCTGGCCTCGGCCGATCAGGTCGCCATCGACGCGGTCGCCGCCAAGCTCATGGGCATGGATCCCTTGAAGGACTGTAAATTCATCCGCCTGGCCCACGATCTCGGCCTCGGCTGCGGCGACGTGCGCGACATCGAGATCGTCGGCGACGTCGATCTCTCGAAGGAGAACTGGCACTTCCAGGGTCCGTTCAAGGAGATGACGTTCGCCTCGCGCAACCAGCACCGCATCTACTGGGGCCCGCTCAAGAAGCCGGTCGAGTGGTCGCTCAAGACCTGGCTCGCGCCCTGGGCGTACATGGCCTCTGTCGCCTACCACGATGCCTTCTGGTATCCGTACTACGGTCAGAAGCACATCAACGAGGCCTTGCAGAGCGACTGGGGCAAGCTCTTCGCCAACTGGGGCAAGGTGCCGACCGACGCCGAGGGCCGCGGCTACCCCAACGTGGGGGACACCAACGCCGAGACCATTCGATTGGGCCTCAAGCACGCTCTGGAGAGCATGCGGCTCATCGGGATGGCCGTGGCCGAGTCGCCCGAGGTGCTCAATCGCAAGCGCCGGATGGCACAGCCGCGCCCGTAGCAGGCATCCGGCCAAACGAGAGCGGGAGCGGATTTTCGGGCGCGCGCCACGGCCCTGTCGCTCGCTCCGGGATCTCGATCTCCATCCTGCTGTTGCGGAGCGGAGGAGAATTTAACCGCAAGGGCGCCAGGGTCGCAAGGGGGCCGGAGAGACCGTGTCTTTCCGGGACTCGCGACCCTTGGTCCCTTGCGGTTGTCCGGCTACCCGCGAGAATGAAGAGCGAGAGGATCCGCGACCTCGTCAGTACCCGTCGTCGGACGCGTTCACCTACGCCGCAGCGGGCGTCTTGCTCGCGGCGGCGCTCGTCCGCAGCTCCACCGCCTTCGCCGCCACCCAGAACATCCCCCCGAACAGGTTCCCGAAGAACCGCCGGTACTTCTCGTACGGCCGCTTCATCCCGGGGGTGTTCTCGATCAGGTCGCCGAAGCTCCACATCTCCTCGAGAGAGGTAATCTGGAGCCGCTGCCCGTCCGGCAACATCGTGAACTCGTACACCAGCATCGTCCGCAGAGGGTACGTGTAGATCACGAGCTGGTTCAGGTTCATCACCCCGTCGACCAGGACCCGGCCGCCGTCGCCGCGCTCGTTCATCTGCACGGCGAGCTGCAAAATCCGGAAATCGAAGCGGATCACCGCGTGAAAGCCCTGGAGCCCCGTCCAGAAATGGCGGAGCCCGCTGGTCTTCACCCACGGATCGCGGAACTGGATATCCGGGGCGAGGTACGGATAGACCTTCTCTTGCAGCACGGCGACGGGGATCGCGGTGTCGTAGAGCAGGTTCGTCAGATCGGTGAAGCGCCGCGAGAGATCGGGGAGACCCACCTTCGGGGCCGCGGTTTGCGCCTCGCCGTTCAGGCTTCTTGCAGCGCCGCGCGCGTTCGATGTCGTCGTCATCATCCCAGTGCCTTTTTGAAGAAGATCCGCAGCGAGCCCGCGGATCTTCTCGCCCTCAGCAACGGGCGCGCCAGCGCAGCAACGCGACCTCGCGGCGCGGCGCGCGACGAGGCCGGGGCGAAATGCCCCGCCGCGAAACGCGTCGCTGTGCGCGAATGCCCCTGCGCCGCGGAGGCAACCTGTCCCGCCAATCGCGAGGCCGCCCGGGGAAGATCAGCTCACTCGGAGAGGAAGCTCGGATCGCAGGCCATCGCCTTGCAGGACGACGACGTGTGAGCCCAGGTCGTCTGGGTGTAGTCGGCCGGGCACATGGGCAGGAACTGCGGGCAGAACCCCGGCTTCTGGCAGGTATCGAACACCAGACACCGATCGAGCGAGCGCGTGAACGTGGGCACCTTGCCCGACGGACACGACGGATTGGCGACCTTGGGACAGGGGTCGAGGACGTCGGGCAAACGCACGTACACCTGGCTCGCGGTGAGCACCTGCGCGTAGCCGCCCGGCGCCTTGGCGCCCTTGACGATGGCCCCGGCGGTGATCGCGCCGTGGGTCTGCTGACGCCCGGTGAGCCAGGCCGCGTCGCCGCCGTTGGGGAGCGCCGAGCCCACATCGTACGAGGTGAAGCTCGTGGTCTTGGTGGAGTTGAGCTGGGTCGCAACCTCGTTGTTGCAGGGCGTGGTGAAGCACTCGAGAGCCGGCGTGTGGGTCTTCGAGGTGAAGAACACGTCGCCCTCGGCGGGCGCCATCCCGGGCATCCCGCGGTAGACCTCGCTCACCAGGAAGGCGCGCGTGCTGTGCGCGGCCTCGATCGGGCCGAGCTTGCCCCGGAGGACGAGCTCCCCGGCCGGCGCCGCGAGGATGCTGTCCTCGAGCTCGGGCTGGAGATTGGCCGGCGAGAGATCGAGCCCCGAGACGTAGCGCTCGGCGGTGGCGCGGTTGACGTCGCGAATGAAATAACCGCCGCACATCGGGGAAGCGCACTTGCGATTGTCGTGGCGGAGGGTGACGTACGACCGCGAGCTCGCCGAAAGATCGCCCTCGTCCGCGACCTGGGCGTCGACGACGCACCCGGTGCTCGACGCGGCCACACCAACGAGAGCCGCGAGGGTCAACCAGTTCTTCATGACAGCGAGCCTTCTTTTCCCGCGTCCGAACGACGCGCTCAGATTCTGCCCTCGTGTACCCAGGTGTAGGCGGCCCGTCAACGAATACTTACATTTCCTCGCACCACGTTTTGGCGGGAGCACGGCGGGTCGCGTCGCCGACGCCCGGGCTCACGGCGCGGGTGGCGCGGCCTTCGCGCCGACAACCGGCGGCCCCGCGAAGCGCCGCCGCTCGATCCCGAACCAGATCACCGTCGCTGTGCCGAGGCACCCGAGCACGATCCACAGCGCCAGATCGTTGGGGGGCTGTACGCCGATGACCACCAGACCAAGACAGCCAATCACGGCGATGGCCGCGAGCGGCCGATACCAGCGCCCCAGCGTGAACGGGCCCATTTTCGTCCAGGAGCGGCCGTGGGCGAAGAAGCCCAGCGCGGTCGGGAGCGCGTACGAGAGGTAGAGGAAGATCACGCAGACCGCGGCGATCGTCGAGTAGACCCGGGCGTAGAGGGTGAATGCCACCGAGAGCACCGCCGTCGACCACACCGCCGCAGCGGGCGTGCGGAAGCGCGGGCTCACGTGCCGAAGGTGCTTGGAGAACGGCAGCCCTCCGTCGCGCGCGAACGCAAAGGCCATGCGCGAGGCCGAGGTCACCGTGGCCAGGCCGCAGAGGTATTGCGCCAGCGCGATCCCGGCGAACAGGGCGATCGAAAGGCCGCGCGGGAGCACCGAGCCGACGATCAACGTGAAGGCGGAGTCGCCCGCGGCCGCCGCGGCGGTGGGATCCGGCGCCGCCAGCACCACGGCCGAGAGCATGATCCAGCCAAAGAGGCTGGAGACGAGCACCGAGCGCACGATACCACGAGGCACGTTGATCGAGGCGCTCACCGTCTCTTCGGAGGTGTGCGCCGAGGCGTCGAATCCGGTGATCGTGTAGGCCGGGAGCAGGAATCCCAGGAGGAACAGCCAGCCCAGACTCGGGGTCTCCGGCCAGGTCTTGCCCCCTCTCACTCCGCTGTTGTTGACGAAGGTCCAGAGTCGGGCGACGTCGAGGTGGGGCGCGAAGAACAGGAGCGCTGCGGTGAGCACCGCGGCGACGCCCAGGATCCAGTAGCCGCTGAAGTCGGTGAGGCGGCTGGTGATCCCGATCCCGAGGTGGTTGACCAGCGCCTGCGATCCGGTGATGGCGACGACGCAGCCGGCCTGGAGCGCCGCGGCGCGACCCGGCCCGAGCGCCGCCGGATCGAGGCCGAGGCCCAGGAGCTTGCCGAGCGAGCCGACCACGAAGAGGTACGTGCCCACGTTGATCGCCGCGAGCACGGTCACGAGGCCGAGGAGGTTGAACCACGCGGTGATCCACCCGAAGCCGCGCCCGCCGAGGATCGAGGCCCAGTGATAGAGGCCGCCCGCCGTGGGAAACGCCGACGCGATCTGGGCCATCGTCGCGGCGACGACGAGCGAGAACAGGCAGGAGAGCGGCCAGCCGAGCCCGATGGACGCGCCGCCGACGCTGCCATAGCCCACCTGGAACGAGGTGACGCCGCCGGCGAGGATGCAGATGATCGAGAGCGAGATGGCGAAGTTGGAGAAGCCGCTCATGCGCCGGAGCAGCTCCTGGGCGTAGCCGAGGGCGTGGAGCGTGCTCTCGTCGTCGCCCGAGGGGGCCGGCTCGTTCCGCTTTTCGTCGCTCATGGGACCTGAAGCGTCGCCCGCCGATCCCTCCGCCGTCAACGCCGCGCGGCCCATGCTAGCGTGCGGCCTCGTGAAACGGCGCCTCGCACTCTCCGCATCTGTCCTGCTTTTCTCGGCCTGCCAGCGCGAGGCGCCGAGCCCCGCGCCCGCGCCCAGCCCGGCGCCGATCCCCGCTGCGACCACCGCCTCCGCGCCGGCCGATGGGTCGCTCGAAGCCGCGGGCGTGCGCTACCTGGAGCGGGTGACGGGCGGGGCCGCGGCCACCGACGCCCTCCCGCTGGTGATTGGCATTCACGGCTACGGCGACCGACCCGAGGCGTACTCCGGCCTTTTTGAAGGGTTTCCCGCGAAGGCGCGGTTCATCTTTCCGTACGGCGAGCCGGAGGGAGAGGGCTATTCGTGGTTCGCCGTCAGCCCTCGCTTGAACCCCGACGCGATCGCCGCGGGCACCGAGCGCGCCGCGCACCGCCTCGCCGCGATGATCGCCGCGCTGTCCACGTCGCGCCCCACCGTGGGCCGGCCGATCGTCACCGGCTTCTCGCAGGGCGGGATGCTGAGCTACGCGCTGACCGTGCTCCACCCCGAGAGCGTGGGCGAGGCGTTCCCGGTCGGCGGCCTGCTCACGCCGCCGCACTGGCCCTCGACCTGGGCCGTCGGCAAGGCCCAGGCGCGGATCGAGGCCTTCCACGGCGACGCCGATCCGCGGGTGCCGATCGCCGTCGATCGGCAGGGCGCGGCGCGGCTCCGCGCCGTCGGCTTCCGCGTCGAGCTCCACGAGTACCCGGGCGTGGCCCACACGATCCCCGCGGAAATGCGGCGCGA
>JBDTXR010000305.1:0-11182 GCA_040006075.1 Byssovorax sp.
GCAAGGTGCTCGTGGCGACGCCGACTGGCGTCCTCGCCTTCGGGCAGGCCGACGGCAAGCCGGCGTGGACCAGCACGGTGAGCGCCGCCGCGCCCGCGAACAACACCCCGATCGGCAACGGCTGCGGCGGTGTCCAGCCGCTCCGCAACCTGCCGACCACGTCGCTCGCGGCGGCGCTCGGGAGCGGGACGGTGGTCGCGGTTCAAGGCACCGACGTGACGGTGATGGCGCTCGACACCGGGATCACGAAATGGACCGGGAAGCAGAGCGTGATGGGCACGCTCGTCAACCCGGTGATCGTGGGCAATCGCCTCTACGTGGTGAACCACGGCGGGCAGCCCGGCGACAGCCTGCTGGCGTTGCAGGCTGCGCCGCCCATGTGAGATCGAGCGGGATCAGCGCCGGTCGCGGCGCTTGCGGGCCAGCGCGGCCAGCGCGAGGCCGAGACCGACGAAGGCGTAGCGGGAGCTGCTCGACTCGTGTCCTGCCACCTCGCAACCACACCCGCCCTTGTCGCTTCCGCCGCCCGACGCGCCGCCGCCCGAGCCGCCGCCTGCGCCTGCGGTCGCGGTCGCGGTGCCGCTGGTGCTCGCGCCGCCGGCTCCCGTCCCACCGCTCGTGACTCCGCTGCTGGTCGCGCTGCCGCCGCCCATCCCGCTGGGATCGGTGCCGACCTCGAGCGCGCCGAGATCGAGCATTCCATCGCTCTTTCGCGGCACGCCCTTCACCGGATGAACGTACTCGGTGGTCGGCGTGAGCGAGAACGCGTCGGCGCTCCCCGGATCGACGCCCTTGTCGATGGCCGGCGAGCCCGCCTGAAGGTGGTAGTCGAACATCGCCGCATTGACCAGCTTCGCGTCGCCGACGAAGTTGTCGGCGGAGAGCGCGCCGGTGGTCGACACCGTGCCCGGGCCCATGAAGATGTTGTTGTGGGCGACGAGCGTCCCGCCGTTGGTGACGTTGATGAACGTGCCTTTGTCGGCGTCGTTGACGAAGGTGTTGCTGGCCACGAACAGGCGCTGATCCGGGTTGCTGGCGCCCTCTTCGGCGTAGGCGAGCAGGGTGAAATTGTCGCCGGCGGCGCCCTTCTCGATCAGGTTGCCCACCACGATCGAGAGCCCGCCGTTGGGCAGATCGATGGCGTAGCTGTCGTGTCCTCCCTCGCCGGTGATCCGGTTGTAGAGGATCTTGTTGGAGAGCGCGCGCGACTTGAGGAGGTGCCCCTTGTCGGGGAGATCGTTGGCGATGTTGTGAGTCCAGTTGTACTGGAACACGAATTCGTCGAAATGGTTGATGTAGAGGTTGTGGGTGCACCCGCCCGCGTTGCAGCCGTTGCCAAGCCCGTTGTGGTCGAACTCGGTGTACTCGATCGTGACCTTGCTGGGGCTCGCGCCGGGACCGGCCAGGATGCCATTCTGGTTATCGTGGATGTAGCAGGCATGAACCGTGGTGTTGCTGGCCTCGATCCGGATCCCGGCGCCGTTGGCCCCGTTGTCGTCGGTGATGTGCGCGCCGGTGAGCTCGAGGTTGTCGAGCGTCACGTCGTCCGCGTCGATGACGTAGATGCCTTTGTAGCCCGCCGGGTGCTCGGTGGCCGAGAGATCGATCTTGGGCCGCCCGCCCACGCCGCGCAGGGTGAGCCCCTTGACCGCGATCGAGCACGTATCGGTGTAGGTCCCCGCGGCGACCTCGACGAGATCCCCGGGCATCGCCGCGGCGATCGCGTCGCATGGCGTCGCGTACATCTTCCCGGGGCCCACCTCGAGCGTCGCGGCGCTCGCCGTTGCCGAGAGGGCCCCCAGGAGGCCAGTCACCACCGTCGTCATCATCGCTGTTCGTCGCATGCAAAGCTCCTTGGCTGCCGGCCCTGGAGGGAGCCGGCAACCCACCGTATCACCACGCCGCCGCCGTCGGGATGGTCATTCCTTCGTGGCCCGGGGACGTCTCTTTGCAGCGGGCTGCCTGGTCGCGGAGCGACGGGCGCGAGCGGGTCCGGGCCGGGGAGGGGGGAGCGGCGGCTCTTCGGGCCGGGGCGGCGGATCGATGGCGTCGAGGAGCAAGGTGCGCTGTTCGAGCGGGAGCTCGAGGAGGGCGGTCCGGTCGTTGGTTTGAACGTAGCGGATCCCCACCGAGAGCAGGGTGAGGGGCAGCTCGCAGCCCGGCACGTCGGCGAGCGACGAGCGCAGGATGGGCAAGGCAACGAGCCATTCGGGGACCTGCAGGTTGAGCCTGCGCATGCTCCGGTGAATCGTCCGGATCGCTGCGCTCGAGATGATCTCCGCGCTGCCACGCGCGGCGAGCACGGCGCGCAGCGCGCCAATCTGCGTCGCCATCGACGTCGGGCCGCGTCGGTCGATCTCGAGGCTCATCATCCCTGCTGCGAGGCGGGTCAGCCAGGGGCTGGAGTCGTACCGCGCCATGGTCTGGGTCAGCCATTCGAGCCCGTCGTTGAACGTGCGGGCGGGCGCGGACAGGACGCGCGTCATCTCCGCGTGGAGCTTGATCTCGACCTCGCCCTGGAGCTCGCGGCCGGAGAACCACTCCCGGAGCAGGCCGACGAAGAGCTTGAGGTGCTCTGTGCGGTTGCTCTTCACCTCGACGCAGAGCCGCATCAGCGGCTCGGATAGCTCGTAGTACGTCTCTCGACCGCTCTTCTCGCGCTCGACGAACCCGAGCCGCGTCAGCTCGCCGAGCTGCTTGGCGGCGGTCTGCTGCGAGATCAGGCAGCGAGTCGCGATGTCCTTGACGATGGTCGGGCGCTCGACGCGGCTCAGGTGCTCGACGAGCTTGCGCTGCTGCGGCGCGAGCTGGCGGATCCGATCCTGGTAGTAAGGTGTCATGTCGTCGGCCATGCGCATGAACGGGGTCACCAGGTCGTGGAGCGACTCCCGGGTGAGGAAGTCCGAGAGCGTGACGTAGGCTCGATGGTTTCCGCCGGCGAGATGGTGAATTGCCCGGGCGCGCGCCCTGCCGGCCCTTGTGCTGAGCAGATCGGCGAGGTCGGTGCGCCCGTCGAGCGCGGCCTTCTGCCGGAGGAGCAGCGCTGCCGTCTCGAAGTCGAGCCGGTCGAGGTGCCTTATGGTGAAGAAGCCATAAAATGGTGATTTGTGGGACTGCATGCTCCCGGACATCTGCGGTGTCGTGGCGAGGATGGTCCAGAACGGGTGCTCCTGGATGAAGGCCCGCCAGCGCTTCTGGCCCTCTTCGCCGAGGCCTTCGAAGAGATCGTGCAGGTTCTCGCAGATCAAGAGCAGGGTGCGGGCGCCGACGTACTCCACGAGCAGCGCTTGCGCGGCCGCCTGCGCCCCGGCGGGATCTCTCGTGTGGATCGTGTAGATCTGCTCGATTCGCGGGACCAGCGCGGGATCGTTCGCGCCGAGGGCTTGCAGGATGCGGACGAGGAGGTCGAGGAACGAGGCCACGCCCCACTCTTCTTCGTTCAAGCGAGCGATGACCAGGCGCTTGCGAGCCGGCGCGTGGGCGGGATCGTGCGAGATCCGGTGATGGAGCAAGGCGACGAAATGGGTCTTTCCCGTGCCGCGGGCGCCGACGAGCAAGAAGTAGTGCTTGTCCTTGCCGAGCGCGGAGGCTGCGAGGCGCTTCAACGTGTCGTCGAGGACCCGGCTGCGGCCGACGAACAGCGACTCCAGCGCCTCCGGTGTCATGTTGCCGGGGCTGTATTTCGAGCTCGTGACCAGGGCGCGAGTCACAGCCGGGTCTCCTTCCACCAGCGCTTGAGGATGGGCCACCGGAAGTCGTGGAGGCCGGCGCTGCCCTGCCGGCTGAGCGTCAGGTAGTGGTCTTGGCGCAGGAGGACACAGATTGATCGAACGGCTTCGTCGGCTGTTTCAGGCGCCTGGTGCCTGACGCGATTGACGATCTCGGGCATCGCCATCTCCACGTCGCTGGCGGCGATGACGTCGAGGACCCGGCGCGCGAGCCGGGCCTCGCCGTCGTCGTAGTAGGTGCCAATACGAGCGTCATTGTAGTGGAAATTCGCGGGATCGTGATCGGCGAGGAGCAGCGTGTCCACGGCGCGCGCGACGTCGGCGGGAGTCGCGGCGCGATCGAGCTGGCTGAGCTGATCGACGACGTGCTGGATGTAGTAGGGGAAGCCCCCGACCGCGCGGGCGATCTCGGCGGCGATGGTGATGTGGTCTTTGCGGGCGGGGACCGGATCGAGATCGCAAAGCAGCCTGGTCGCGAGCTCGCGGGTGTCGGCGTCCGACATCGGCGGCACCGTCTCTTGCTGCATATCGTTCATGGGAGCGTTGGCGTTCCCCTTGGCGCGCAGCGCCCGGAGGACGAGGTGCAGGCCGACCGAGCCGGTGAAGACGAAGCGAAGGCGACCAGCGTGGGTTTGCCGGAGGTGACGGAGGAGGTCCAGGAGCTGAATGGCGCTGTCGGCGCCCTCGCGCTCCTTGATGTTGTGGACCATGAGCGGAAGCTCGTCCCACATGAGAACGAGCTTCTCGCCGTCGTCGAAGGCAGCGAGCGTGTCGGTAAGCGCCGAGGTGAGGAGCTGTTTCCAGCTCTCGCGGGCGGTGGGTAGATCGAGGGCGCCGATGCGCTTTGGCAGGAGAGTGCTCCAGACCTCCACCGCAGTGGCCTTGAGCTGCGAAGATCGGGAGAGGTGCGAGCCGACGGCGACGTAGACTGCGCGGACCAGCTCGGTGAGGCTGTGGACGGCTTCCAGCTCTTGATAGATGGTCACGAAGCCGGGGCGCCCGACCTCGTGCATCTTGGCCATGATGTGGGTCTTGCCGATGCGTCGCTCGCCCGCGAGCACGAGGCCCTGTCGGTCGAGGATCTTCCAGTAGCGCGCAATCTCCCGCTCTCGGCCGACGATGTTCTCGCCCGCGAGCCTTCCCCCCGGATTGATTCGCATGGTCGGACTGTACGTCGAATCTAACGTACGTCAAGAGTAGCGTACGTTGAAATTGACGTAGATCGAGGGTGACGCACGGGGCGCACGAGCCTCGCCCGCGTCTACAAAGGCCTTCGCCGGGATGGGCCCGCGCTCTCGTCGAGGCTGACGCTCCACTCGGCGGTGGCGAGGCGAAGATGGGCGAGCTCGCGGGGGCGACGGGGGCCGCTGCGGGACAGCTCTTCGAGGCGGATCGAGGCTTCGCGCAGGCGGCGGACGGCGATCAGGGCGAGGCGATCGAGGATGGCGCCGGTGAGCGCAGGCTGGCTCTCGCTGAGCGAGGCGAAGACGTCGCGGTCGAGCTCGAGCACCGTCGCGTCGACGCGGACGACGGCGGTCGCCTCGCGCAGCGCGCCGCTGTCGAGGGCCGCGCCGCCGAGGATCCGGCCCGCGCGGACGGTGGAGCGCGCGTCGCCGCGGCGCATCTCGACCTCGCCGGCGAGCAGGAAGAAGCACGAGGTCGCGGTGGTGCTCTCCTCGAAGAGCAGCTCGCCCGCGGCGACGCGCGACGCCGGGGCGACGGCGAGGAGCTGATCGAGCGCGGCGTCGTCGCGCTCGGCGAGGCAAGGGATCACGTCGAGCTCGGAGCGGCGCACGGTGACGGCGACGCCCGGTCCACGCCGCGCCTTCGCGAGGGCCGGGATCGGGGAGTCGCGCGCGCCGAACTCCTCGGCCCACACCGCCTGCACCAGCGGGCTCGCGAACGGGAGGAGGGCGCGGCCGAGCTCGATCACCGAGGGAAAGCGGGCCTCGCGCGCGACGCTGAGGGCGCGGAGCACCAGCGCGTCGAAGGCGCGCGGGAGCGTGGATACCCGCGCCGACGGTGGCCTCGTGCCGCCGCGGGCGATCATCCGGAGCAGATCGGGGATCGAATCGTCGTTGCGGTACGGGAGGTCGCCGGTGGAGCACTCGTAGAGGATGACGCCGAGCGCGTACTGATCGCTGCGCGCGTCGAGCTCGGCCATGCCGTCGATCACCTGCTCGGGCGACATGTACGGCGGCGTCCCCAGGAGCTCGTCGGCCGCGGTGAGGCCGCTCGTGTCGCCGTCGCGCACCTTGGAGATGCCGAAGTCGAGGAGCACCGGGTGCTCGCCGCGGAGCCGGCGGCGCGCGAGGAAGATGTTCTCGGGCTTGAGATCGCGGTGGAGGATGCCCTGCTCGTGCGCGGCGGCGACGGCGGAGATCACCGGTAAAAGCAGGTCGGCGAGGCGCGTCGCGGGGAGCGGGCCCTCGCGGTGGAGCACGTGCGCGAGCTCCTCGCCCTCGAGGAGATCCATGGCCATGAAGGGCACCTCGTGCTCGACGCCGATGTCGGAGATGCCGAGCACGTGCGGGTGATCGAGGCGCGAGGCGGTGCGCGCCTCTTGCACGAACCGCTGCACGACATCGGCGCGGAGCGCGAGCCAGCGGTGCAGCGTCTTCAGCGCGACGCGCTTGGCGAGATCGACGTGGCGCGCCTCGTAGACGCTGGCCATCCCGCCGGAGCCGATGCGGCGCACGATCTCGTAGCGGCCGAAGCGCATGCCGGGCTCGAAGCCCCTCCGCGCCGCGTCGCCGATGCCGGTCACGTGAGCGCCTCGCGATCGACGCGCTCGCCGAGGCGTCGCAGGCGGGCCGCGACGGTGCGCAGCGAGGCTTGCACCACCGCGCGCGCCGCGCCCGGCGCGTTGCGCCGCAGCACCTCGAGCGCGTCGTGGCCGAGCTCCCAGGCGATGGTGTCGACGCGGGCGGTCACCGTCGCCGAGCGCGGCGCGGGATCGATGAGCGCCATCTCGCCGCAGAGCTCGCCCGCGGCGACGCGGCCGATCACGCTCGACGCGTTGCCGGCGCTCCGGGTGGTGACGGTGAACTCGCCCTCGCTCACGAGGAGGAGAAAGCCGCCCGGCTCGCCCTCGCGGAACACCGTCTGACCGGCGCGGTACTGCCGGCCGCGGAAGCAGACCCGCAGCGCCTCGACGTCGGCGCGGTCGAGCTGCACCGCGAGCTGGAGAATGTCCGCGTCGAGTCGCATCGGGGGTTCGAGCCGGCGATCATCGCACGCCGCGGCGCGCGCTGTACAGGCGCCTCCCAGGCCGTCGAGGCTAGAAATTGGAGAGGCGCGCGTCGCTCACGTAGATCATCGCCGTGGGCTCGGGCTCGCCGATGCCTTGCACGACCTCGAGGCCCACCGTCACGTCGCCGGCGCGCGTGGTGGCCGCGCCGCTCGCGCGGAAGCGCCGGAGCGCGGCGTCGCTGAAGGTGTCGAGCTGCGACGTGCTCAGGCCCGGAGCGAGCGCGATCTCCCGGTGATCGAAGGAGCCGTCGCCCCACCCGCGGTTGGGCATGATCAGGTGAAGCCGGTCGGTGGTGCCCGCCTTGCAGCTCGCGCAGTGGGTGCGGAACGCATAGTTGAGCCCGCCGACGAGGGGTTGCGCCACCGCCTCCATGTGCCGCACGTCGAAGGCCTTGCAGGTGAGCATGTCGAACCACGCCTGGGTCTCGCGGTAGATCAGCCCGCCGCCGGGCGCGCGGTCGAGCGTGCGCCACGACGCCAGGGTGTAGCGATCGTGGCCGTCCCCGCCCGGGGAGAACATCACTCCGCCGCCGGACTGCGGGGCGATCGGGAGGGTTCCCCACCCCACCGAGATCTCCCCCACCGCGTGGTTCCTGACGCTGACGCGCGAGCAGCCCTTCGCCACGAAGATCTCGCGCGACGGCTCTCCGGGCGGCGAGAGCACGTTGGGGCCGGGTCGCTCGGCGTCGGTCGGCGTCGGCGTCACCTCGATCAGCGGGAGATCGGCGAGGCGGAGCGGCGTCGGCGCGACGATCGTCCGCTGCGGGCCGAGGCTGAGGCTGGAGGGCGGGCGCCGCAGATCGAGCGGGGCCGGCGCGGCGCGCACCCACCCGTCGGGGAAGGCGGCCGGCGCCGGCGGAGCGATCGTTGCTGCTGCAACGTTCGGGGGCGGAGCGATCGTTGCGGCTGCAACGTTCGGGGGCGGGGAGATCGTTGCTGCTGCAACCATCACGCGCGGCGCCGGGGCCCCCGCGCAGCCGAGGGCGGCGAGGGCCGGGAGCAGGAGGGCGCGACCGAGGCGGCTCACAGCGTCTCCAGGTAGGCGACGAGGGCGAGCAGATCCGGGCGAGAGAGGTGCATGGTGTGGCCCATGGTGCCGTCGCTGTGCTCCATCACGTCTTCGAGCGACTTGAAGCGACCGTCGTGGAAGTAGGGCGCGGTCCCCGACACGTAGCGGAGCGACGGCGTATCGAAGCGGAGGCTGGTCTCGTCGATGTTCCCGGTCTTCACATCGTGCGCGATCTTGTCGGTACCGGCGCCGAAGTGGCAGGTTGCGCAGCCCTGCGCCGGCTCCTGAAAGATGCCGCGCCCGCGATCGACCAGGGCCCGGCGCTCGGTGCCTCCGGGGGTGGCCGTGAGCGACGGAGCGCGGATCGCGCCGAGGTAAGCGATGAGCGCGTCGAGGTCCTCCTTGCTCTTCGCCAGGCCGGTCCCGCCGAGGCGTTGCAGCGTGCGGGTCACGTGCGCCGGCAGCGTCTTGTTGGTGCCGAACCAGCCGTAGGGCTCGCTCCCGACGACGCGGCCGGCGAGCATGATCGTCTGGCGCGGACCGTCGGGCGTGGACCACGTGAGCGAGTCCTCGCGGCCGTCGGGGTGGCAGCTCGCGCAGGCGCGGCCGTCGCGCGAGATCCGGCCGTCGTCGGTGGCGTGGAAGAGCTCGCGGCCGCGCGCGACCTGGGCGGTGACCCACGAGCCCCGCTTGCGGGCGGCGGCGACGCGGAGCACCGGTAGCGCGTCGGGCAGCGTCTTCGAGCCTTTTTTCGCGGCGATCGGCGTCGCGAGATCGATCACCGAGAGCTCGTGCGCGAACTGCGACCAGACCACGCCGCGGTGACGCGCGAGGTCGGTCGCGACGCCGGTCGGCCCCGCGGGCACGCGAAAGCGGCGGCGCTCCACCGAGGCCGGGTTCTGGGCGCGGGCGTCGAGCTCGACCACCGCGTCGATGCCGAGGCAGCTCACCAGCAGGCCGCCGTCGAGGCCGATCGTCGCGCTCCGCGGGAGCAGGCACTCGCGTCGATGGGCCCCGCGGTCGCCGACGATCTCGCGCGTGAGCGGGCGCTCCGCCGTGGTGTCGACGACGCTCACCAGCGCGCTCTCCGCGGGGCTCTCCAGCGATCCGCCGTAGCCGAACGACGACTTCGGCGCGCCGGGATCGACCATCACCATCGGCGCGAAGACGCGGCCCGGCCCGGCGGTGGCCGCGTCGGGAGCCGGGGCGACCACGCTGGTCTTCGCGAGCGCGTAGCCCTGGCACCCCGTGAGCGAGCCCAGGCGAAGATCGATGGCGTGCACCGCGTGCTCGCTCGAATCGAGGCTCACCGCCGACATGTTCGCGCCGACGACGTGGGCCACGAAGGCGCGGCGGCCGTCGTCGTCGACGATCACCGCGCGCGGCTCGCGCGGCAGATCGACCGTGAACGCGGGCGCGAGGCTGGCCGGATCGAGCGCGGTGAGCGCGTGGCCCCAGCCGCTGGTAACGAACAGGCGCGCCCCGTCCGGCGAGGTCGCGAGGCCGATCGGCTCCACCGCCACGGTCGCGTCGCAGCGCGCCTCGAGCGGCAGGTCCGGCCGCGCGGCGGGCTCGAAGATCGCCACGCGGTTGCGATCGCGGAGCGCCACCGCGACGCGTCCGTCGTCGAGCACCAGGAGCTGCGCCGGGGCGCCGTCGAGCGGCGTGACGGCGAGCTCCGTACCCGCGTCGACGTCGAAGGTGTGGAGCGCGCTGTCGTCCTCGTCGGCCACGTACGCCAGCGTGACGCCGCCGTGCTGCGCGAGGGCGACCGAGCTGCCCTGGCGGATCGCGCCGAGCCGCGTCGCGCCGTCGCCGGGGTGCACCCGCGCGCAGCGCCCAGCCGCCTCGGGCGCGGGGCTCGCGACAGCGGTCGTCGCCACGTCGGGCGCCGGCGTCGCCACCGGGACGCGCGCCTCGCTCTTCACCTCGTCAGGGCCCCTCGGGGCCGCGCCGCTGCACGCCGTGGTGGTCGCCAGCGCGCCAAGAAACAGAAGTCGTCCTCGCATGGTCCGGTCCTCGCGTTGAGGCGCCTTGTACGCCCGCGCGCTCGGTCGCATTCCAGGTCGCACGGTCGAGGGTCGGGGAGAGGAAGGGTTGACAACCGTCCCGAGCTCGAATATTTCGTGTACGAAACATCGTGCCGCCCTCAGCCACACCCCCCGAACCCGAAGCCCGGCCTGAAATCGATTCGATCGTCGAGACGATCATCTACCTTTATACCGAGTCGCGCCGACTCACGAAGGGCCTCGCCAGCCAGTTCGGGCTCACCGGCCCTCAGCTCACGGTGATAAAGTTGCTGGAGACGTTCGAGAACCTCTCGCTCTCCTCGCTCTCCGAGCGGATCCGGGCCCAGAACAGCACGGTGACCGGGATCATCGACCGGATGGAGCGAGAGGGGTTGGTCCGCCGAGAGCGCTCGACCGCCGATCGGAGGGTGGTGCACATCCGCCTCAGTGACAAAGGGCAGAAGCTCGCCAAGCAGATCCAGGTCGAGCCGATGGAGCTGTTCCGGGGCGCGCTGCTGGCCCTGACTCACGCAGATCTCCGCGATCTACTCCGCATCATGAACAAGCTGCAACGGTATGTCCGCACTCACATCGCCGATGGCGCGATGGACGCGGCGCCCCCCGAGGACACATGAAAGAGAAGCCTACGTTCACCGGTGAGCCGCGTCGTTCCAGCGGGCGCGATCCCGATCTCTGCGTGATCACCTGCGCTCTCGACGGGGTGCTCGCCAACCGCAAGCAGTGCCCGGGGATCCCTTATACCCCGGCCGAGATCGGCGAGGAGGCCCGCCGCGCCTACGAGGCCGGGGCCGTGGTGGTCCACATCCACGCGCGCAACGACGACGGCTCGCCCACGTTTTCTCCGGCGAAATTCGCCGAGATCAAGGCCGAGGTGCGCAAGCGCAGCCCGGTTATCCTCAACTTCTCGACGGGCACCATCCTGGAAGACGTGTCCGAGCAGTGCGCGTACATCCGGGAGAGCAAGCCGGAGATCGCGGCGCTGAACATGGGGACCATGAACTATTCGAAGTACTCGCGCGCCCGCAAGGCGTTCGACTTCGACATGGTGTTTCCCAACACCTACGGCAAGAACATCAAGCTGCTCCAGGCCATGAAGGAAGCGGGCGTGAAGCCGGAGCTCGAGTGCTTCGACACCGGGCACACCCAGGGGATCTGGCCGCTGA
>JBDTXR010000306.1:0-11039 GCA_040006075.1 Byssovorax sp.
GGTCGACCGCTTCAAGGCCGAGACCGACAAGGACAAGGAGCGCGAGTTCAAGCTCAGCGAAGTGATGGGCTCGCGCGCCAACCGCGGCACCGCCATCTCCAAGCGCGACGCGCTGGTCCGCCTCGTCCTGCCTCCGCTCGAGGCGCCCACCTTCACCCACGATCGCTGAGCGAGCTGCCCATGGCCTCCGGAACCACGCCGCCCCCGCGCGCCGCCGCGCAACAGTACACCGCGTCCAGCATCGAGGTCCTGGAGGGCCTGGAGCCGGTCCGCAAGCGGCCCGCCATGTACATCGGTGGGACAGGCAGCCCCGGCTACCACCACCTGCTCTGGGAGATCGTCGACAACTCGGTCGACGAGGTCATCAACGGCCACGCCACCCGGATCGAGGTCGTCCTCGACAAGGATCATCAGGGCGTGACGATCCGCGACGACGGCCGCGGCATCCCGGTCGACATGCACCCGAAGCACAAGCGCCCCGCGCTCGAGCTCATCCTCTGCACGCTGCACGCGGGTGGAAAATTCGGAGGCGACGGTAGCTACAAGGTCTCCGGCGGCTTGCACGGCGTGGGATCGAGTGTGGTGAACGCGCTCTCGGAGCTGCTGGAGATCAAGGTCCTCCGCGACGGCTTCGAGCACTTCCAGACGTTCTCGCGCGGTGTGCCCCAGGGAAAGCTGAAGAAAGGCGCTGCGACACGCAAGCATGGCACACAGGTACATTTTCGCCCCGATCCGGAGATCTTCGGGCCGGGTCGCACCTTCGACTCCGAGGTGGTCAAAGAGCGGCTCGAGGCCAAGGCTTACCTCCACGGCGGGCTGACGATCATCTACCGCGACGAGGCCACCGGCGAGCAGATCGAGCTCCTGCACCCGAACGGGATCGCCGACTACCTCCCGAAGCTGGTCGCGCAGCGAGGCAAGCCGCCGACGCACCCGCTGGTCTTTCACATGGTGAAAGACAACGGGATCCGCCTCGAAGCGGCCTTGCAGTGGACCGAGGGCACCGAGGAGTACGTGCGCTCGTACGTCAACGGGATCCCCACCCACGCGGGCGGCGCCCACGAAAACGGCTTCAACTCGGCGATCGTGAAGGCCGTCCGTGCCTTCATCGAGGCCAAGAAGATCCAGCCGAAGGGCGTGACGCTCAACGCCGACGACATCCGCGAGGGCGTGGTCGGCCTGCTGTCGATCTACATCCAGGACCCGCAATTTCAGGGGCAAACCAAGGACAAGCTCAACAACCCCGAGGCCGGCCCGGCGGTCGAGGCCGTGGTCCGCCCGGCGCTGGAGCAGTGGCTGCTCGAGAACGGATCGGTGGGCGAGGCCATCGTTTTCCGGGCGATCCTGGCGGCCCGCGCCCGCGAGGCCCGGCGCGAGGCCACGCAGCAAGTCCTGCGAAAGACGCCGATTTCGCACCGGTTGAACCTCCCGGGCAAGCTCGCGGACTGCTCGTCGTCGGATCCGAACGAGAGCGAGCTCTTCCTGGTCGAGGGCGACAGCGCCGGTGGCTCGGCAAAACAAGGCCGAGATCGCCGCACGCAGGCCATCCTCCCGCTCCGGGGCAAGGTCCTCAACGCCGAGCAAGCGTCGACCTCGAAGGTCTTCGGCAACCGCGAATTGCAGGACATCATCAGCGCCCTGGGCTGCGGCGTCGGCAAGGACTTCGACGCCTCCAAGCTGCGCTACGGGAAGATCTTCCTGCTGATGGACGCCGACAGCGACGGGCAGCACATCGCGACGCTCCTGCTCACGTTCTTCTACCGCCACCTGCCCGGCCTGCTCCGCGGCGGCCACGTGTACCTCGCGCAGCCGCCGCTTTTCCGCGTTGACTCGGGCAAGGACACCTTCTGGTGCCTCGACGAGCGCGAGCGCGACAAGGTGCTGGCGGGGCTCCCGAAGAGCGCCAAATCGGACATCTCGCGCTTCAAGGGCCTCGGCGAAATGCCAGCAGAAGACCTGAAAGCCACCACCCTGGACGTCCGTCGCCGGCGGGTCCTCCGCGTGGTCATCGAGGGCGAGCTCGAGACCGACCGGATCCTGACCGAGCTGATGGGAAAAGACGCCCAGGCGCGCTTCCGTTTCATCATGGAACGCGCTCCAAACGCTGAAATCGACGTGTGAACGCCCGCACGAGCCGCGGCCGAGCGAGGGCCTCGGCGCGGCTCGTCGCGTGAACGATTGTCCACACCTTTCGGGGAGCGGCGCTCGGATCGTGCGCGGCTCTTCCCCTCGTCGTCGTCCCCAGCATGGCGGGCTCCGGGATCCGATCTGGGTCGCCGCGGGGGTGACGCCAGCCGTCTGAAGGGTTCGGCCCGCAGGTTGCAGAGCGTTGGACACGAGCCGTCGACGCCGCGGACGCGGCCGAGCTTCTCTCCTAAATCGGGGGAGGGGCACCCCCACCCCGCGACGGCCTGGAGAGGTCCCTGTGAGCAACGCTCTTCCCTTGATGTCCATCCCCGCTGCACCCTCCTCTGCGACGCGCCGGCCGCTGATGTCAGCGCCCAACGTTTCGCGTTTTGCTGCTCCCGCCTCCATGCAGGCGAGGAGCACACCCTTCTCGACGATGACGCGACCGCCGGGCAGCTTTGCCCCGCTGCCGCGCCTCGTTTTGCCGGTCGCCCCGCCGATCCCCCGCACCACGCCGGAGCGGATGCTGGTGGCCAAGGAGCGCATTCGCGCCGCCGCCGAGGCGGGCCAGCGGGTCCGCTCCTACGAGGTCGCCCTGGATCTCGATCTGTCCGAGTTCCACTTTGCTCGGCAGTTCCGCGCGGCCTTCGGGCGCTCGCCCCACGTGTTCTACGACGAGGTTCGCGCCGAGCGCGCGCGCGCCCTGCTCCTCGAAGGCCTGGGCGAAGGCGAGGTCGCTCGTCGCGTCGGGTTCCGTCGTCCCGCCGAGCTCCGGGCCCTGCTCGCGAAGCGCGGGACCGCCCCGGCCGCCAAGTCGACCGAGGTCGCCGAGTCGACCGATGCCGTCGAGGCCATCGAGGTCGCTGCTCTGGCCGACGCTGCGGAGTAAGCCCCGCCGCGACCTGACGCCGTCTTCGTTGTCGGCGTCGGGGAAGTTGCGTAGCGTCGTCCCCATGCGCCTCGGCTCGTGTCGGACGGTGGGCTTCGCCGCAGGCCTCGCGCTGACGGCGTGCGGGGGCTCCCCACCGCGCGACGCTGCGAGCCCGACGGCTGCCGTCGTCAACGACGTCAACACAGGATCTCCTTCGTCACCCGGCGTCCCCGTCGGTAGCCACGCAGCCATTCAGCTGCGGCTCCAGGGGACGTGGGAGATCGTTCGGTACACCTCCGAGCACCCCATCCCCGACGACGCGATGCCCTTGATGGGCGATCTCTTCGACAAGCTTCGCCTCCACATCGAGGGCGACGCGGTCGGCGCCCGCGCGGGGCGTCAGCCCGAAGAGCGCACCCACCTGGCGATCGCCGAGGAGCAAGGGGACTCGTTCCGGCTGATCGCGAAGGGCGGCCTCTTCGATGGGGCAAAATGCCGCTTCGTCGACGCGGACACGTGGGAAGCCACAGATCACGGCCCCGCCTGGCCGGGGGTGTCGCTCCTCCGACGGGTGAAGCGCTGAGCCGCTGCGCGAGAGCCAGGATCTAGCCTGGGGAGAGGGTGCGCCGGAGCACGGGGTACGGCTCGAAGTCGTTGACGATTTCGAAGCCGTGGGCCGTGAAGGCGCCCAGCGGACCCGTCCAGAGCTCCTCGTCGCTGACGGGCTCCTTCGGTCGACGGGGGAGCGCTTCGAGCGCGCGCGCTCCGCACAGTGTGGCGTAGTGCACCGCTCCGCCGACCAGCGCCGAGGCGACGCCGTGGTGGCGATGGGCCGGGTGGACGAGCGCGCACGCGACCAGGAAGACCCCGGCGCGGTCGCCCTCGAAGCACGGGAGCTTGCGGTAGAGGCGTCGCTCGTAGGCCTTGGTCATGATCGCCGCCGGGGCGACCTTGAGCCAGCCGACGAGGCGCGGCGGTTCGCCAGGAATCGTTGCGATCGCAACGATCCCTCGGGCCTCGTCGGAGCCCTGCGCGAGCGCGGTCGTGAGCTCGGCGCGACTCTCTTCGGGGGCGAGGGCGCTCCGTTCGAGCCAGGCGTTGTTGGTGCCCGTGAAGTGCCAGAAGCGGCAAAAGCAGGGCGATCCAGCGGCTTCGAACAGCGCGACCAGGCCGCCGGTGTGGGCCGGGCCCGCGGGCTCGACGTGGAGGTCGGCCACCGCGCTCACGCGTCGAGGCGCGGGCGCTGGCCGCGGGCCGGCGAGATCTGCTCCCAGGCGTGGGCCACCGCACAGAGGCGGGCCTCTTCGAGGGCGGGGCCGATGAGCTGGAGGCCGACGGGGAGCGGGGCCGCCGCGCCGGGGACGAGCACCGGGGCGCAGGGAACGCTGAGCGCGGGCAACCCGGCCAGGCTCGCGGGCAGCGTATCGATGTCGGCGAGGTACATGGCGAGGGGATCGTCGATCTTCTCGCCGAGGCGAAACGCCACCACGGGCGAGACCGGTGTGGCGATCAGGTCGACGTCGCGGAACGCTTCGTCGAAGTCGCGGCGGATCAGCGTGCGCACGCGCTGGGCGCGGAGGTAGTAGGCGTCGTAGTAGCCGGCCGAGAGCACGTAGGTGCCGAGCATGATCCGCCGCTTCACCTCGCGGCCGAAGCCGGCGCCGCGCGTGGCCTCGTAGAGGGCCTTGAGATCCTTCTTCGGATCGACGCGGAGGCCGAAGCGCACGCCGTCGAAGCGGGCCAGGTTCGACGAGCACTCGGCCGTGGCGAGCACGTAGTACGTGGCGACGGCGGCGCGGGTGTGGGGCAGGCTGACGGGGCGCACGGTGCAGCCCTGGCCCTCGAGGCCGCGGATCGCCGCGCGCACGCTGGCCTCGATCAGCGGATCGGTACCGGCGGCGAAGTACTCGTCGGGGATGCCGATGCGCAGGCCGGCGATGTCGCGGCCGCAGGCCTCTTCGTAGGCGCCGACCGGCGCGTCGAGGCTGGTGGCGTCGTGCGGATCGCGGCCGGCGATGACCCCGAGGAGCCGCGCCGCGCCGCGCACGTCCGCGGCGAAGGGGCCGACCTGATCGAGGCTGGAAGCAAAGGCGATGAGGCCGTAGCGGGAGACGCGGCCGTAGGTGGGCTTGATGCCGACGGTGCCGGTGAACGCGGCGGGCTGGCGGATCGATCCGCCGGTGTCCGAGCCGAGAGCACCGGGCGTCATTCCTGACGCTACCGCCACGGCGCTGCCGCCGGACGAGCCGCCGGGCGTACGCGTGGGATCCCATGGATTGCGGGCCGGGCCGAAGGCGCTGTTCTCCGTGGACGAGCCCATCGCGAACTCGTCCATGTTGCATTTGCCGGGAAACAGAGCCCCGGCGGCGCGGAGGCGGGCGACGACAGTGGCGTCGTACGGCGGGCGCCAGCCGCGGTCCGGATCGAGGTCGGCCTCGCCGGCGTGCGCGGCGTGCGTGAGGATCTTCGAGCCCGCGGTGGCGGGCGCGCCCTCGAGGCAGAGCGCGTCCTTGATGCCGATGGGGACGCCGGCGAGCGGACCGAGGCGCTCGCCGCGGGATCGGCGCTCGTCGAGGTCGCGCGCGGCGTAGATCGTCTGCTCGGCCTGGATCGTGAGGAACGCGCCGAGGCGCCCGTTCTGCTCGGCGATCCGCGTGAGCGAGAGGCGGGCGACCTCCTCGGCGGAGACGTCGCCGGCGCGCACGAGGCGGGCGATCTCCGGGATGGACCAGTCGAGGATGGCGGCGTCGGCGGCGCTCATCGCCTCACCCTTCGTCCACGAAGGCCGGGACCGCGAAGCCGTCTTGCGAGATGCGGGGCGCCTCGGCCAGCGCGAGATCGTGGTGGAGGCCGGCGTGGACCTCGTCGGGGCGGAGCGGGAGCCGATCGATCTGGACGTGGGCCGTGGGCGGGACGCCGGTCACGTCGATGGCCTCGAGCTGGCGAACGTAGGCGAGGATGCTGCCCAGCTCGCGAGCCATGCGCTCGGTTTCCTCGGGCGACAGGGCGAGGTGAGCGAGGCCGGCGATCCGCCGCACCTCGTCGATCGTAATGGGAGACGCGTCCTCGGGCTTCATCTGGCGCGGGATTTAACACTCCCGCTCGCGGAAACGCCACTGCGAAGGCGGTCCAGCCTGGCCCCATTGCGAGGCCAACGCATTCTCTCGTGCGGATGCCTGGACGGTTCGACGCGGACGACGGTACGCTCCCGCCCAGTGTTGCCCGGAGACGTCGTCAACGGACGATTCGAGATCGAACGGCTTGCTGGCTCGGGCGGCATGGGCGCGGTCTATCGTGCGCTCGACCGATCGACCGGTGAGCCCGTCGCGGTCAAGGTCCTCCTGGAAGGGCGAACGTCGGGCGAATCGCGCTTCGAGCGCGAGGCGCAGCTGCTCTCGGAGATGCGCCACCCGGGCCTCGCGCGCTATGTCGCCCACGGCGCCATGGAGAGCGGCGAGCGCTACCTGGTGATGGAATGGCTCGAGGGCGAGGATCTCTCGCGGCGCCTCTCGCGCGCGCGCCTCACCATCGAGGAGAGCCTGCTGCTCACCTCGCGCGTGGCCGAGGCGCTCGAGGCGGTGCACGCGCACGGCGTGATCCACCGCGATCTCAAGCCTTCGAACCTGTTCCTCGTCGATCGGCGCGTGGCCGACGTGAAGATCCTCGACTTCGGCGTGGCGCGCTTCGGCGGCGTCACCGGCTCGACCCAGACCGGGACCATGCTGGGCACGCTCGGGTACATGGCGCCCGAGCAGGCGCGCAGCGGGCAGACGCTCGACTCGCGCGCCGACGTGTTCGCGCTCGGCTGCGTGCTGTTCGAATGCCTCGCGGGCGTGCCGGCGTTCGCGGGCGCGCACCTGATGGCGCTGCTGGCGAAGATCCTGTTCGAAGAGGCCCCGCGGGTGAGCGATCTTCGCCCCGAGGTCTCGGACAAGGTCGACGCGCTCGTGGCGCGGATGCTCGCGAAGGATCCGGAGGATCGCCCGCGCGACGGCGCCGCGGTCGTCGCGGCGATCGCCGCGCTCGGGGGCGCCGCGGTGTCGACGGGGCCGAGCTCCGAGGAGCCGATGCGGCCGTCGAGCCGGATCATCCCGGCGCTCACCGGCGGCGAGCAGCGGCTGCTCTCGGTGGTGCTGCTCGGCGCGCCGAACCCCGGCGACGCCGCCATCGCCGCCACGCTCGGCGTGACGGATCTCTCGACGAAAGAGCTCTCGATGCGCGAGACGTCGGAGTCGCGCGGCGGTCGCTTCGAGCTCCTCGCCGACGGCACGGTGCTGGTGACCATCGGCCGCACCACGCGGATCGCCACCGATCAAGCGGCCCTCGGGGCCCGCTGCGCCCTCGCGCTGCGCGAGCTCGGCGAGGGGCGACCGATGGCGCTGGCGACCGGCCGCGCCGAGGTGACGGGGCAGGTCCCGGTGGGCGAGGCCATCGATCGCGCGGCGCGCATGCTCTCGAAGCGCGGCGGCGCGGGCCCGATCGAGGACGGCAAGCCCGCGCCGATCGCCATCGACGAGGTCTCTGCGGGCCTGCTCGACGGGCGCTTCGACGTGCGCGGCAGCCCCGAGGGGTTGTGGCTCCACGGCGAGCGCGCCCGCGTCGAGGGCACGCGGACGCTGCTCGGGACGCCGACCGTATGCGTCGGCCGCGATCGCGAGCTGGCCACGCTCGAGGCTTTATTTGCCGAGTGCGTCGAGTCGCCCGCGGCTCAGGCGGTGCTGGTCACGGCGCGCGCCGGCTACGGGAAATCGCGGGTCGCTCACGAGCTGCTCCGCGCCATCGGCGAGCGCGGCGAGCCGGTCGAGATCTGGATCGGCCGCGGCGACTCGCTCCGCGCCGGATCGGCCTTCGGTCTGCTCGGGCAAGCGCTGCGCAGCGCCTGCTCGATCATCGACGGCGAGCCCGTCGGCGCGCGCCAGCAGAAGCTCCGCGCCCGCGTCGCGCGCCACGTCGCCGCGGCCGATCAGCGCCGCGTCACCGAGTTCCTCGGCGAGATCGTCGGCACGCCGTTCCCCGACGAAGAGAGCCTCCCGCTCCGCGCCGCGCGCCAGGACGCGCTGGTGATGGGCGATCAGATGCGCCGCGCCTGGGAAGATTTTCTCCGCGCCGAGTCGAGCGCGCAGCCGGTGCTCCTCGTGCTCGAAGATCTCCACTGGGGCGATCTCCCCACGGTGCGCTTCGTCGACGCGGCGCTGCGCGATCTCAAGAACCAGCCCTGGATGGTGCTCGCGCTCGCGCGCCCCGAGGTCCACGAGCTCTTCCCGAAGCTGTGGGTCGATCGCGGCGTCCAGGAGATGCGCCTCAAGGAGCTCACGGGCAAGGCGAGCGAGCGCTTGATCCGCCAGGTGCTCGGCGCCGCGGTCAGCGCCGACACGGTCGAGCGCCTCGTCGCGCAGGCCGACGGGCACGCGTTCTTCCTCGAAGAGCTGATCCGCGCCGTGGCCGAGGGAAAGGGCGCCGCGCTCCCCGAGACCGTGCTGGCGATGGTCGAGGCGCGCCTCGAAGGCCTCGAGTCCGAGGCGCGCCGCGTCCTCCGCGCGGCCAGCATCTTCGGCGAGGTGTTCTGGCACGGCGGCCTGGCCTCGCTCCTCGGCGGCCCGGGGCGCACGCACAAGACCCACGACTGGCTCTCGGCGCTGGTCGAGCGCGAGGTGCTCGTCCGGCGCAACGAGAGCCGTTTTCCCGGCGAGCAGGAGTTTGCCTTCCGTCACGCGCTCCTGCGCGAGGGCGCGTACGCCATGCTCACCGACGGCGATCGCGTGCTCGGCCACAAGCTCGCGGCGCAGTGGCTCGACGAGGTCGGCGAGCACGATCCGATGGTCCTCGCCGAGCACCTCGAGCGCGCGCGCGAGCCGGCCCGCGCCGGCGTGTTCTACCTGCGCGCGGCCGAGCAAGCGCAGCGCGGCGGAGACACCGACGCGGCGATGAAGCGGGCGCGCCGCGGCCTCGAGTGCAACGTCCCCGACGCGGTCCACATCGCGCTCGTGGGCATCCTCTGCGAGTCGCACGCGTGGCGCCGCGAGTGGGCGAGCGTCGCGCCCTACGCCGACGAGCTGATGCGCCTCGCGGCCCCGGGCAGCGCGCCGTGGGCCCAGGCCGCGCCCGCGAAGCTGATCATCGCCCTCGGGCAGGGCCGCATCGACGAGTTCATGGGCCAGCTCCACCTGCTCCAGAGCGTCGACCCCGCGCCCGACGCGGTGGGCACGGTGCTCTTCGGCCTCTCCGCCGGCGCCTTCATCCTCGACGGCGGCGGCCGCTTCGATCTCTCCGAGGGCATCGTCACGCGCCAGCGCGAGATCCTCGCGGCGCTGACCGAGCCCAACCCGCTCGCGCGCGCCTGGCTCAACATGACGGCCGCCTACCGCGAGACCTGGCACCACGAGGATCCGTGGCTCGGCCTCCGCTGCGCGAAGGAGAGCCTCAACGGCTTCCTCGAGGTCGGCCACCTCCGCAGCGTGGCGCTCGCGCAAGTGCTCATGGGGATGAACCTGGGGTTCCTGGGCGCGCTGCCCGAGGCCGAGCGCGCGCTCCGCGAGACGCTCCACGTCGACGACGAGGACATCGGCCTCACCGCCTCCACGCGCCGCGTGTCGCTGGTCTCGGTCCTCGCCGACGCGGGCGCGCTCGACGAGGCCCGTCTCGAAGCGAGCCGCGCATTGACCGCGGGTCGCAAGAGCGGCCTCCCCGCCGACGAAGGGCGCGGTCGCTGGCTCGTCGCCGAGGTCGCGCGTCGCGCGGGCGATCTCGAGCTCGCCGCGACCGAGGCCGCCGCGTCGATCGAGCTGCTCGCCATGGCCCCGCTCGATCAGGCCGCCGCGACCGCCACGCTCGCGGCGATCCACCTCGCAGCGGGCCGCAGCGAAGACGCGCTCTCCGTGGCCCGCGTCGCGATGTCTCGCTACGAAGCCACGCGCGGCTTCGGCTACCGCGGCGCCTTCGCGCGCCTCGTCCACGCCCAGGCGCTCGAGGCCGCCGGCGAGGCCGAGGCCGCCGCCACGGCCTTCGCCGACGCCCGCGATCACCTGCTCGCGACCGCCGCGAAGATCGACGACGAGGCTTACCGCAAGCTCTTCCTCGAGGCCGTCCCCGAGAACGCCGCGCTGCTCGCTCACCGCTGATCGAAGCGATTTGGGGCTTGTTTTACCGCTCGCTTTGAATGGGCGAGCGCGGGTGAGGGAGGCCCGGGAACGAGCCTCCCTCGGCGCGTGCTCAGCTGTCGATGAAGCTCTTGAGCTGCTTCGACCGGCTCGGGTGCCGCAGCTTGCGCAGCGCCTTGGCCTCGATCTGGCGGATCCGCTCGCGCGTCACCTCGAAGTCCTGGCCCACCTCTTCCAGCGTGTGATCGCTCTTCTCGCCGATGCCGAAGCGCATGCGCAGGACCTTCTCCTCGCGCGGCGTCAGCGTCTTCAGGACCTTCCGGGTCTGCTCGGCGAGGTTCATGTTGATCACCGCCTCGGCCGGCGAGATCACGCTCTTGTCCTCGATGAAGTCGCCGAGGTGCGAGTCTTCCTCTTCGCCGATCGGCGTCTCGAGGCTGATCGGCTCCTTGGCGATCTTCAGGACCTTGCGGACCTTGTCGAGCGGCAGCTCCATCTTCTCGGCGATCTCTTCCGGCGTCGGCTCGCGGCCGTACTCCTGGACGAGGTACCGCGAGGTGCGGATCAGCTTGTTGATGGTCTCGATCATGTGGACCGGGATGCGGATCGTCCGCGCCTGGTCGGCGATGGCGCGGGTGATCGCCTGCCGGATCCACCACGTGGCGTAGGTCGAGAACTTGTAGCCGCGCTTGTACTCGAACTTGTCCACGGCCTTCATCAGGCCGATGTTCCCCTCCTGGATCAGGTCGAGGAACTGCAAGCCGCGGTTGGTGTACTTCTTGGCGATCGACACCACGAGGCGAAGATTCGCCTCTACCAGCTCGGCCTTGGCGCGCTCCGCCATCCGCTCGCCCTCGCGGATGCTCTCGTACGTCTCGCGGATCGCGATCACGTCGATGTTGAGCTCTTCCTCGACCTTCTTGAGGCCCTTCTGGGCGTTCTTG
>JBDTXR010000307.1:0-11038 GCA_040006075.1 Byssovorax sp.
GTCCGCCCGGGCGCCCACGTGATCCGCGACGTCGACTTCCGCAACCCGAGCTTCGCGCTGACGGGCGACGCGCCGAAGGCCGGCGGGCCCGAGGCCGGCTACGAGACCTACAGCTACCAGCCGGGAGCGCTGCTGATCGAGCCGGGCAAGGGCGGCGACACGCCGTTCGCCGACGATCGCGGGATCGCCCGCTTCGACAAGCCCTTTGGCGACAACCGGGCCGAGCGGGCCTTGCTGGCCGAGCGCCAGGGTCGTCGCGCGGTGACCTTCGACGCCAACGTGGTCGATCTCCGGCCAGGCACGGTGTTCTCCATCGACGGACACTCTCACCCCGAGCTCGACGGGAAGACGCTGCTCGTCACCGGCTTCTCGCTCCAAGGCTCCCCCGGCGGCGAGTGGACGATGACCGGTCAGGCGGTGTTCACCGACGTGGCCTATCTGCCGCAGCTCAAGACGCCTCGCCCCCAGGTCGTCGGCGTGCAGACGGCCACCGTCGTCGGGCCCCACGGCGAGGAGATCCACACCGACGAGTTCGGCCGCGTGCGCGTGCAGTTCCCCTGGGATCGCGAGGGGAAAATGAACGAGGAGGCCGCGTGCTGGATGCACGTGAGCCAGGGCTGGGGCGGGCGCGGCTACGGGATGATCAACCTGCCCCGGATCGGGCAAGAGGTGCTGGTCGGCTTCCTGGAGGGCGATCCCGATCGTCCCACGGTGGTCGCCCGCGTCTACAACCAGACCCAGCCGGTACCGTACAAGCTCCCCGAGAACAAGACGATCAGCACCTGGAAGAGCGACTCTTCCCTGGGCGGCGACGGCTTCAACGAGATCAAGTACGAGGACAAGAAGGGCGACGAGCTGGTCTATGTGCAGGCGCAGAAGAACCTGCGCAAGCTGGTGAAGCACGACGAGACGATCACCGTCTTGAACGATCGCTCGAAGAACGTCGGCGTGAACGAGACGGACACCACGCTCGTCAACCGCTCGGAGTTCACCGGCGTCAACCGGAGCCAGACCATCGGCGAGAACCGGATGACGTTCATCGTCGGCAAGAAAGAGAAGCTGATCAAGACGAACGAGATCGAGATCACCGAGGGCAACCGCAAGCTCCGGGTGGGCAAGGATCTCGACGTGCTGGTCGGGGGTAAGAAGCACGAGCGCATCGACGAGGACGTCCACGTCCGGGTGCAGGGCAAGCGGAGCGAGCGAATCGACAAGTCGCAGTCGCTCACGGTGATCGTCGATCAGTTCGAGGAGGTCAGCGGCAGCCACGCGCTCTCGGCCGGTAAAGAGATTCATTTCTCGGCGATCGAGGCGCTGATCGCCGAGGGCAACGACGTGACGCTGAAGGGCCCGGGCGGCTTCATCCGCATGAACGCGGCGGGCGTGACCATCGTCGGCACGCGGGTGGAGATCAACGTCAGCGGGACGGCGGGCCACGGCCGCGGCTCGAAGCCCGAGCTGCCCGACGATCCGAAGAAGGCCAAGATCAAGACCGGCGACGGCGACGAGGACGAGGACGACGACGAGGCCGCCGATCCCGAGAAGGCCAAGGGCGGCGCGAAGGAGCTGGAGGCCGACGGAGGTGGCCTGTTCGACTTCTTGAAGAAGAAGAAGAGCAAGAACGTCAAGCTGCCTCAGCACGCGACCAAGTGCCGTGGTCAGATGCTGGTCCAGCAAGAGAAGCCGATGTCGTGTGGCCAGGCGGCGAGCCGGATGGTGATCTTCTCGCGCACCCACAAGGATGTTCCCGAGGGCACCCTCCGCGACGAGTCCGAGAAGCGGGCCAACGGCTACGATCCCTTCAACGGCACCTCGACGCTCGACGTGCCGAACATGCTCGGCGATCATGGGGTGAACGGCAAGGAGACCTGGAAGCGCGGCGCCACCGAGGCAGACATGGATCATGCCTTGAAGCAGGGGAAGCCGGCGATGATCTTGCTGCGGGATCCAGGTCATTTCGTGGTCCTCGACGGGATCGAGACGAAGAAAGACGGGACGAAGACGCTGCTGATCCGCGATCCGGCGCTGCCGGGCAAGAAGGGGTGTCGCTCGATCGACGTCGGCGGCGCGGAGTGGAACCGACGAGTCGCCGACCCCAACGATCCGGGCTGGGTCCTGACGCTGCCGCACTGATCGGGAGGATGGCACCATGAACGAAGAGAAATGCGTCCGTCTGGCCTCGGCCAGGGCCAGCTCCTTGCTGGGCGTCTCGCGCAGCGAGCTGATGACCGCGGTCGTGAGCGCGAAGTTTCCCTGGCTCCACGACGGCGAGATCGTCTGGTCGCGCACGCCGAGCTTCGAGCACGGCATGTTCTGGATCCCCGACGAGGAGGACGAGGAGCCGGTGCTGCTCAACGGCAAGGACCGGATGAGCGCGATTTCAAGGGTGCTCGTCGCCAACGTGGGCTCGCTCCCCGACAACCTCTCTGCCGAGACGCTGGCGCAGGCGGTGCGGCAGCTCGGCGAGGATCCGCGCGGTCTGCTGGCGGGCAAGGAGCTTCTGAAGCGGTTCGGTGACGATCTCGAGGTCTTGCTCCAGACCAGCGCCGAGCCCAGCCGCCAGGTGCTGCTCGACGCTAACACCGATCCTGTTTTGCGGTCGGTGGGCGACCACGGGTGGGCGCTCGATTTCGCCTGGTTCACCCCCAAGGGCGGAGTCGAGGCCTGGAAGGTCGAGGGCGATCACGCGGCGATCCAGCGGATGGATCGCGCGGCGCTCCTGCCGGATCACACCTTCTTCTGGCCCATGGCCTGATCGATGACGCGCGCGCTCCGGAGGATCTGATGCCCGCCAATCTCACGTTCTACATCACCGAAGGGGTGCTCACCGGCACCGCCAATGGGCACCTGATCAACCTCGACGCGGTGAGCGGCGGCGGGGGCGGGAGCAAGACGCACCCGGGAAACTCGGACACCAACAACGCGGCTTCGCAGAGCCTCAAGGAGAGCAACGGCGCCCACCACGTTCACGGGGGGCCGATCCCCGCGGGGCGTTACCGGGTGCTACCGCCGAGCCACCACCGGAAGCTCGGCCTCTCGGCGCGCCTCGATCCCTACGACGACGAGCAAGCCAGGCACATGTACGGGCGAGACGGCTTCTACATCCACGGCCGTGGGCCGCACGGGAGCGACGGTTGCATCGTGCCGATGGAGGGCTTCGCCGTGCTGATGGCGGCCCTGACGAGGGATCGGGGAGGGGTGCTGCTCGTGGCCGCGGGGATGGGCGGCGTCGAGGCCGTGCGGTGAACGCGCACGACCGTTTCAGGTAGGCTTTGCGGGGCGCTCGGCGCGGGCGGGCGCCACGCGGCCGATCGCCGAGGCGCGCAGCGAGCTTGGGTGGGTCTCGTACTGGTCTTCTTGCAACGAGGCCTCGGCGAGGATCCGCGCTGGAAAGCGGGCGAACATCGGGAGCCTGGCGGCGATGGCCTCGGGCACGTAGAGAGGCCACGGCTTCGACGTGGGCGTGACGAAGAGCTGGGCGCGCAGGTGCGGGCCGCCGAAGACCTCGCGGCGCTGATAGAGGCGCTTCTCGACGAGCACGCGCTCGGTCTGGTCCTCGAGGTAGCCCGGAGGGACGGCCTTGCGCATCTTGCGGAAGGCGTCTTGAACCCGGGAGGTGAAGCCCTCGATCACGCCCGGGGGGCTGAGGAGATCGGGCGTGCGGAGGAACTCGCGCGCGTCGGCGATCGTCATCTTGAGCGGCTCGTCGCCGGTGGCAAAGGGGGTGACGATGGAGAGGGTCGCCTTGAGGGTGGAGAGCTCGTCGAAGGGGAAGCGGACCTCGCCGGCGATGAGCAGGAAGGGAGGGACGAACTTGCCGTCTTCGCGGACCCCACGGTCGACGGCCTCGTTCAAGGCCGCCTCGTCCACCGCGTCGCCGCGCGCGAGGACCTCGAAGATGTCGCGGCGATCTTCCACGAGGGTGGGATCGCGCGCGGTGCTCGGATCGTCGAGATCGCCGTCGAGCGGGCGTCCGTCGAGCGCCGCGAGGATCGGCTGGAAGGCCGGTTTGCGGCGGACCTTCGGGAGCACCTCGGGATCGTACCAGACCAGGTGAAGCGCTCGGCCCAGCTCGAGCTTCGAGGTCGGGCGCACGGCCTCGACCGGCGCGGCGATCGGCTCCGGCGTGGGCTCGGGCAGGCCCGCTGGGATGGCCGCGAGCTGGCCCACCGTCATTGGCGTGGCCGTACCGGAGGAGGCCTCGGGCACCGACCACAGGCTCCCTCCGCGCGGATCGATGGTGGGGCGGATCGGCGGAGGCGGCGGCTCCGAGGTCGAGGAAGAGAGTCCCGGCGTGAGGATCCGGCCGACCTCGGGGCCGTAGGTGACGCCGATGACTGGCATGCTCGGCCGCGAAGGCGGCGGCGGAGGCGGCAAGACCGGTTTGGCGGCGAGCGGCGCGGGGCCGGGCGCGGGTGAGCTCGGGCGGCGCGGCGGCGGGCTGCCCGGAGGGGCCTTGGCAGGAGATCCGATGAAGGGCAGCCCCCCGCCGGAGGTGGGGCCTTTCTCGCCCGAGCGCGGCTGCTCGGGAGCGGGAGCGAAGGGCAGCGCGCTGGCCGCCTCGCGCTTCGTCGCGCGCGTCGCGGGGACCAGCGTGTCGGACGAGTCGCTGGACGTGCTCATCTGGAGACGCCCCATCGCCGAGGGCATGCGCGCCGCGCTCTGTCCCGCGGTGTCGAGCGAGATCACCACCCGACCCGCCTCTTCAGGGTGCTTGATCGGGATCTGGGCCCGCCACGTCAGCGTGCAGAGGGCTCGATCGGTGTCGATCCACAGCGTATCGCAGCGGAGAGGGACAGTCTGGGTGATGCCTTGACGCTCCACGGTGGCGCGCGGCCGGACGCCGGGGAGGTTGGTGACGAAGCGCGGGTGATCGGGGTGGAGGTGCTCGAGGACGATCCGCTCGTTGTCGCGGAGGAGCTGGACCTGCTGGTCGCGCGGAGCATGGTTGAAGTACCCGGGATCGAGATCGTCGGGGAGCGGGCCGGCCATGAAGTCGCTCGGGCCCTCGCCGTGCGAGCTGCGGCCGAGCTTCTCGCGTCGGCTCGGCCAGCCCGGGGCGATGGGGCCGAACCCCACCGGCTCCAGGTAATCCGAAGGAGAGGTGATGAGCATCCCCGGCGGCTGGAGGTTCGGCACCGTGATCCGCCCGTAGGCGTTGGGCTGACCGCGGAGGCCGACCGGGTTCGTGGTCTCCGGGCCGCCCGCCGCGCGCTCGTAGAGCAGCGGCATCCGCGAGAACAGCGGGCCTTCGTGGAGGATGCCCTCCTGATCGAACGAGCGATCGCCGAGCACCTCGATCGATTTGTCGAGCTCGCCGACCAGGAGCCGGACCACGAGCGATCGGACCGCGGCGTGCCCCGGCGCGAAGGCGTTCCCGACGAGGGTGATGTCGGCGCGCGGCTTCATCGGGACGAGATCGCTGGCGAGGCGCAGGCTGCGGTTCGGATCGTCGTTCCAGTGATCGTCCTGCTCGATCGGATCTTCCTGATCGGGCGCGAGCACCGACTCGCCCGGGCGAAGCAGGAACGTGGCGCGGCAGACCACGGTCAGCGTCCACACCCCGGGCTGGGGTTGCCAGAGCAGCGACGCGACCGGGAGCGGGCAAGTGGAGACGGCGAGCATGCGAGAGCGCAGACGGTATCAGCTTCGGCGCGATGACGTAACCGTGGCGGCGCACCGCGAGGATGGACTACGGTCACGGCCAATGAGCGAACAATCCATGATCCGGAATCTCGTTGGGTCCACGTGGCGGGGCGCTGCGGCGGTTCTCGCGTTTGCGCTGCTGACGCCGGCCTGCGGCGGCGCGGTGCAGTCCGGGGTCGCCGTCGGCAAGGTCGCCGAGGGGCTCTCGAGCGACGCCCACGCGGCCCCCCAGGGCGCCGAGGTCTGCGCGCTGCAAGAGGCGCTGAGCGCGCCCACGCCCGGCGGGGCCGAGAAGGCCACGAGCGAGTCGTGCGCCAAGGCCGCGAAGAGCGATCAGCTCTGGCACCGCGCGCTGCTGGTCCTCGGCGCCTACGGCGAGGCGATCGAGACGATGGCCTCGGGCGAGGGCGGCTCCATGGCGGGCCAGCTCGAGGCCGCGCAGACCGGCGTGCGCGGCGCCGACTGGGTCGACGTCGACAGCGCCCCGGAGCAGGCCGCGCGCACCGCCGTCGTGAACCTGGTGAACCAGCTCAGCGCCAACGCGTCGAAGGGCGATCTCGCCGCGACGGTGAAGGCCGCGGCGCCGAACGTGAAGACCCTGTGCGACGGGCTCACGTCGTACCTCGAGACCCAGGCGCACAGCCTCGCCGACATCGAGAAAGAGGCCGAGAAGCGCCGCGCCGCGCACAGCGACCGCCGCTGCGCCTCGCTCGACGGCAAATCGATCTGCGTCGGCGAGTCGATGATCGATCGGATGGTGTACGCGAGCGCCTTCGGCCAGATCGCCACGCTCGAGAGCGCCCACCTCGAGGCCCACGACGACGTCGCCGGCTTCTGCGCGGCGCACCTCAAGCTCGAGGCCGCGGCCAACGCCGGCACGCTCTCGAAGGATCAAACCTACCTCGACGTGGTCGACGCGGTGAAGTCGGTGCACCGCGCGCAGCCCCAGATCGGCAGCGGCAGCGGCAGCAGCAAGCCCGAGCCGGCGCCCGCGAAGAAGTGACCGATCGCGCGCCCGACGAGCCAGCACTTCTTCACGGCGATCGAGCACGCTCGCAACGAAGCGAGGGTACCGTCGGGCGCTGAGATGACGATCAAACCCAGCCTCGACGCCGAGAAGGCCCGGCGCGCCGCGGCCCACCCCGATCGGCCCGGCGAGAAATGCCGGGCCGAGCCGGGCCGATTCCTCCCGGTCATCGATCGCGGGCGCTGCGAGGGCAAGCGCGACTGCGTCGAGGTCTGCCCGCACAGCGTGTTCGAGGTGCGGCGCATCGACGACGGCGACTTCGCGAAGCTCTCGTTCCTGGGGCAGATCAAGAGCGTGGTCCACGGACGCAAGACGGCCTATACGCCCGCTGCCGATCAGTGCCAGGCCTGCGGCCTTTGCGTGGTGGCCTGTCCCGAGAAGGCCATCACGCTGGCTCCTGCGTAGGAGATTGGCGCTCGTCGGTGCTCGGTGTATCGCCGTGGGCGCCGCATGAGCGCCATCGAGGATGAGACTCTGTTCGGCTGGGACGAGGCGCCTGGCATCGTCTCGGTGTGGGCCGACGCGGAGGGCGAGGCGCTGATCTGGCGGCGCGGCGGGGCCGGCGCGGCGCTCACCTGCGCGCGGGAGCGCTTTCGCCCGTGGCTCCTCGCGACCCACCTGGACGATCTCGGCCGCCTGGGCGGGCGCCTCGCCGAGGCGGGATCCGCCGAGGCGGAGCGCGCGGTGGTGCAGTATCGCGCGCTCGACGGCGACGAGGGCTCGTATCGTTACCTGCTCACCGCGACGAGTGGTCACGCCCTCGGGCGGGCGATCGTGACCGGGGCGTCGGCGCGGCTCGGTCGGCCGATCCGGGGGCTGTTCGAGCTGGACGACTACTATCGAGTCGGCCCCGCCGAGCAGTACCTCATGGCCTCGGGGCGCGCGTATTTTCGCGGCCTCCGCTACGACGATCTCCACCGGATGCAGATCGATCTCGAGACCACGTCGCTCGATCCCGAGGCGGGGAGGATCTTCCTCATCGCGGTGCGCGACAGCCGAGGCCTGGAGGTGACGCTCGAGGCGCCGGAGCCGGACGACGAGCCCGGGATGATCGCCGCGCTCGTCGATCTGGTGCGCGAGCGCGATCCCGACGTGATCGAGAATCACAACCTCTTTGGCTTCGATCTCCCCTATCTCTTCCGGCGCGCCGTGGAGCACGAGGTCCCGCTGGCGCTGGGGCGGGCGCCCGGCCCGGCGTTGCTCGACCGGCGCCTGGAGGGGCCGGGCGGCAAGAAGGCGCGCTTCACGATCGCCGGGCGCGAGCTGATCGACACGCTCGACGCGGTCCGCCGCCACGACTTCGTCGCGCGCGATCTGCCCAGCCACCGCCTCAAGGACGTCGCGCGGCACTTCGGCGTCGCCGGCCCGGAGCGGGTCTATGTCCCCGGGCCGGAGATCCACGCGACCTACTGCCGTGATCCCGATCGCGTGCGCCGCTATGCGCTGGACGACGTGCGGGAGGTCGACGCGCTCTCGAAGCGCCTGCTCCTGGCGCCCTTCGCGCTCGCGGGGATGGCCCCGCGCCGCTACGAGCGCCTGGCCTCCGCGGGCCCGGCGACAGGCGTGCTCGAGCCGATGCTCGTGAGAGCCTATCTGCGCGCCGGAGCCGCGATCCCCCGGCCCGGCGGGGGCGGCGGCGCCGAGCTCGGGCCGCACGCCGGCGGCGCGCTCCACCTCTTCGCGACCGGGGTGGCCGAGCGGGTGGTGAAGGCCGATATCGCCTCGCTCTATCCCTCGCTGATGGGAGCCTATCGAATCGGCCCGAGGAGCGATCGGCTGGGCGCGCTGCTGCACATCGTGGAGCGGCTCCTGACGCTGCGGCTCCAGCACAAGGCCGCGGCCCGCGAGGCCCAGCGCGGGGCGCTGGACTCGGGCCATCACGAGGCGATGCAGGCGGCGATGAAGCTCCTGATCAACTCGGCCTATGGCTACATGGGCGCCGGATCCCTCGCCCTCTTCGCCGATCGGAGCGCCGCCGACGAGGTGACGCGGCGCGGGCGGGGGATCCTCGATCAGATCATCGCCGGCCTCCGCGCTCGCGGCGTGGCGCTGATCGAGGCCGACACCGATGGAGTGTATTTCGCGGTCCCGGAGGGCTTCGCCGAGGCCGACGAGCGGGCCCTGGTCGCGGCCGTCGCGTCCGAGCTGCCCACCGGGATCCGCCTCGAGTACGAGGGGCGCTATCGCGCGATGTTCAGCTACGAGGTCAAGAACTACGCGCTCGCGGCCTACGACGGGGAGGTGGTGCTGCGCGGCGTGGCCTTCCGATCGAGCCGCGCCGAGCCCTTCGGCGAGCGCTTCCTGCGCGAGGCGGTGCGGCTGACGATGCTCGGCGAGATTGCCAGTCTGCGCGCGCTGTTCCTGGCGACGGTGGCCTCGCTCCAGGGCCGCTCGTTGCCAGTCGCGATGGTGGCGACGCGCACCCGGCTGACGAAGACCCCGGCGGCGTACCTGGCGACCCGCGGCGGACACCGCGAGGCCGCCTATGAAGCGCTGTTGACCGCGGGACGCACGCGCTGGGCGCCGGGCGAGCGGGTGCGGTTCTACCGCGCCCGCGGCGGGATCCACGTGTGGCTGCCCGAGGACGACGACGAGGCGCATCGCTTCGCGAAGGCGCCCGACTACGACGTGGACCACTACCTGCGGACACTGGTGGTCTCCTATGCTTCGCGCCTTCGAAAGGCCTTTGCGCCGGAGGATTTCGAGCGGATCTTCCGCCTGGAAGAGCAGATGGGGCTGTTCGATCGGCCGGTGAGCGCCGTGGCTCCGCTCTGGATCCGGTGCCCGGAGTCGCCCCCGTCATCCGCCCTCGCAGCCGGGTGAGGGCGCTTTAGAGCCTATCCCGGTAGGGCTCCCGTCGCCGCCCTGCAGAGCCGCGGCGCTCGCCTGCGTTGGTCGTTCTCGACGTGCGTTCGCACGCCTTCGTCCTCCCGCCTTGGCGAGCTTGCGTCTCTTTGGGCGGCTCGGTCCGCCCTACCGGGATAGGCTCTTAACTGGGGTCGGCGAGCACCTCGGCGACCAACTCTGCGACCGCCGCCTTCTCGAGCCAGCGCTCGAGGCGCTCCACGCTGCTCTCGGCGAGGATGCGCTCGCGCGCGACTTCCGGGACCACCACGCCACGCGCTCGGAGCACCGTCAGCACGGCTCGGGCGGCCTCGTCGGTGCGTCCTTCGGTGCGCCCTTCGTCCCGCCCCATTCTCCGCGCGTCCGCCCAGCTGCTGTGCATCGTCACGAGGAACTCCTGCTCTTCAGGGGTGTGATCGGGCTTGCCCCCAAGCACGTGGCGCAAGTCTAGCAGGATCTGCTCTGCCACGACACGCTCGTGCGCGTCATCGGGAAGCGCCGCGAGATCTTCCACCGCCTGAGGCAGAAGCGGGCCGGCCGCCATCAGGCGGACGAGGAGCGTGGAGCGATCGCGCGGCAGCTCGCTCGCGACGACGACACCGACGCGGAGCACGTCGTCGCCGCAGAAGTAGACGCCTGCTGGCCACCTCGGCTTGTGGGTCTTCTTCAACGCTGCGAGCACGGCGTCCGAGCGGCCCGCGGCGACGATCCAGAGGAAAGGATCGACGAAGGGCTCCCCGCGCACCGCCTTTCTGGCGGTGCGGGCGTGTTGCTCCCAGAAGGCGATGTGCTTGCCCAGGCACGCGCGGAACTCGGCGCCATCCGGCGCGTGTCCGTAGATCTCGATGAGGCAGAGGAGCGACGCGATCTGCCCGAGCAGTCCGAGGCGCGCGCGTTCGGCGCCGCGCGAGGGATCCGGCTCGTGGCGGAGATCGGCGTGGCGAGCGTCGGGCGAGATCTCGTGGTGGGCGACAGTCTGGCCGGAGGGGCCAAGCGCCGAGAGGCCAATCTTCTTGCCGAGCTGGTCGAAGCGATTTCGCACGGCCCACGCTCAGGTAAGCTGCGCGTGGAGGTGAGGAGGAGCGATGGGCGAGCGAGAGCGAGCGCGGGTGGTCATTCCTGGTCATCGACGCGAGCGCGCCGGAAGTTGCGTGCGGCGTGTCGATTTCTTGGTTCGCCGCGCGACCTTTATTTCGCCTGGACGCGCATCCGGTTGTTCTTCGGGGTGTGCTCGACCTCGGCCAGGCCCATGACCTCGAGCACCGGAGGGACGTAGACGCCAAAGCGCCCGCGGAGGCCCTTCTTCGTGCCGTACCAGCCGCCGACCGGGTTTCCGCCGCCGCGCGCCCAGGCCTCGACGCTGCCGTCGGGAGCAGGCTTCTGCTCGTCGGTGCCGCCGAGAGGCATCCAGTCGCCGTGGGCGACGAGCATGGCCCGCAAATCCTCGATGCAGCGGAGGGAATACCGCAGCTCCGTCTTGCCGACGCGAATGACGAGCGCGTCCGCGGACTCGTCGCGGAA
>JBDTXR010000308.1:0-11034 GCA_040006075.1 Byssovorax sp.
CCCCCGCCGCCCCGCCGGCAAAGCCGTCGGGGCCCCACCACCCCGCGAACCGCAATTGCCGCTCGGCGCGCATAGCTTTCTGGCACAGCCGAAAGATCATCTGCGGCGTGACCCGGGGGCGCCGGGTAGCCAAGTGAACCGCTCCCCACGAGGGATCGTAAACCCGAGTTCACAGGCCTCCACCGGCGACGAAGGATCCTCGCGCCCCGGCCAACGCACCCGTTGGCACGGGGCGTGATAAGACGAGCCAGCCGCTCGTGCGGCGGCCTGCGGCTGCCGCTGGAGGATTCGATGTCTTTGCGTTCGCCCTTTGCTCGCGTCTCCGGGCTCCTGGGTTCCCTTTCGCTTCGCCTCGGCGGCGCCGCTGTGGCCTTTGGCGTCTTCGCCGTATCGGCTGCCGGCTGCGGCGGCTGCGACAACGCCCAGCTGACGTGCGACGCCGAGGGGAGGAACTGCGTGATCTGCGACGGCTACGGCTGTCACCCGGCCGATCCGAACACCGGGAGCGGCGGCAGCGGCGGGAGCGGCGGCAGCAACGCGGTCACCACGGGCAGCAGCTCGAGCACCGGCACGCCGGCGTGCAATCCGGCGCAGACCACCTGCCCGTGCGACGACACGACCAAGTGCGCGTCGGGGATGGCGTGCGTCAGCGGCCTCTGCGTCGCCGGCTGCGATTTCACCTACGAGTGCGGCGCGGCCAAGGTCTGCGTCAACGGCCAGTGCGCTCCGGGGTGCGACGCGCAGAGCCCGTGCGCCGCCGGGTACACCTGCACTGCCGGCGCCTGCCTCGTCGATCCCAGCAACCCCGAGTGCAGCCCCGCCGTGCCGTGCGCCGCCGGGAAGACGTGCGTTGGCGGCCTCTGCACCAGCGCGTGCACCGGCAACGCCGACTGCCCCACCGGCGACATCTGCAACGCGGGAACCGGCGCCTGCATCGCCGATCCTTCGCCGAAGGCGGCCTGCGGCGACACGGTGAAGTGCACCGGCGAGGGCCAGGAGTGCGCGGCCGACGGCTACTGCCACTATCCGTGCACCACGGTGCCGGAGTGCAAGCTCCACGACTCGCGCTTCGTGGCCTGCGACATGGGCATTTGCAAGACGGCGGAAGAGGTGGAGCCCGAGTGCACCCTCGCCAACCCCTGCAAGGCCGGCAAGAACTGCATCTCCAACAAGTGTCAGTAAACCCGCGCGAGCCCCGGCTTGACGGTCCAGAGAGCGCCGAGTAATCGCTTCGAGATGCCGTCTTCCCTGGGCCGGGCGCTCGCCCGGATCGCCGCTCTCGCCCTCCTCGCCGCTGTCACGCTCGGCGCCACGGAGGGCGTCGCCTCCGCCGAGGGCAAGATCGCGGTCGTCAACGTGCAGCAGGCCGTCATGCAGACCGACGACGGCCTCCGCGCGGCGACGACCCTGAAGAAGCTCTTCGACAAGCGCCAGCAAGAGCTCGACGCGCGGCAGGCCGAGCTCTCGCGCGCCCGCGAGGACATCGAGAAGCAGTCGCGCGTGCTCTCGCGCCAGGCCCTCGAGAAGCGCATGGAAGACTGGCAGCGGCGCATGGTCGAGCTCCAGACGAAGTTCGTCGAGAACAACAAAGAGCTGCAAGAGAAGCAGGGGCAGCTCACCGGGCCGATCCTGAAGAAGATGATCGGGATCATCGAGCGCCTGGCCAAGAAGAACAACTGCGACCTGATCATCGACAAGCAGGCCGTGCCGTACACGCGGCGCGATCTCGACCTCACCGAGCAGGTCGTGCAGATGTACAACTCCGGCGGCGACGGGGGCGACGCGCCCGCGCCGGAGGGCGAGAAGAAGGAAGAGAAGAAGTAGCTCGCGAGGCGCCATGATCGGGATCGCGTTCCCCTCGCCTCGCTCGCTCGCGCGCCTCGCCGAGCGCTTCGGCGGCGTCGTCGACGCCGGCGCCGAGGCCCTCGCCGCGGCCCGCGTCGCGCCGCTCACCGATGGTTGCAGCAGCAACGATCTCGCGCCGCTGCTCGCCCGCCGCTACCTCAAGGTCGCCCGGGTCACGCCCGCGCTCCTGCTCGTCGACGCCACCCTCGCGCGGCTCGTGCCCGCGGGGCGCCGCTGGATCCACCCGCACGCCGGGTTCGCCTTCGCGTGCTTGCTCGCCGAGCTCGCCCCGCCGCCGCCCGCCGACGAGCGCGCCGGGGCGCACATCGAGCGCGGCGCCGAGGTCCACCCAACCGCCGTCATCGGCGTCGGCGTGGTGATCCGCGCCGGCGCGATCGTCGACGCCGGTTGCCGGATCGAGCCCAACGCGGTGATCTACGGCCAGAGCCGCCTCGGCGCGCGCGTCGTGGTCGGCGCGGGCGCGGTGATCGGGCGCCCCGGCTTTGGCTGGACGGCGTCGCCCGCGGGCGAGATCGTCCGCGTTCCTCAGCTCGGCGGGGTGGTGATCGAGGACGACGTGGAGATTGGACCGCTGGCCACCATCGACGCCGGCACCCTGCGGCCCACGCACATCGGCCGCGGCGCCAAGCTCGACGCGCACGTCCACGTCGGCCACAACGGCATCGTTGGCGCGGGCGCGATCATCGCTGCGCAGTGCGGGTTCGCGGGCTCGGTCGAGATCGGGGCGGGCGCGCTCATCGGCGGGCAAGCGGGCATCGCCGATCACGTGCGCGTCGGCGCGGGCGCCAGGATCGCCGCAAAGTCGGGCGTGATCGGCGATGTGGAAGCGGGAGCCACCGTGGCAGGCTATCCTGCCGTGGATCGGGCGCGCTGGCTCCGGGCCATGGCGCGCGCCCTCCACGAGCGCTGAGCGCCACCTCAGAGTCTGGCCACGCCGCGAGCGAGAAGGAGCCGTGCCTTGAGCGAACGCCTCGACCGACCTGTGGTGTCGCTCGACATCCAGCAGATCCTCGGGATCCTCCCCCACCGCTTCCCCTTCGTGATGGTGGATCGCGTGACGGAGATCATCTCGGGCAAGAGCATCCGCGGGCACAAGTGCGTCGCCTTCAACGAGCCCTGGTTCCCGGGGCATTTTCCCAACCGGCCGATCATGCCAGGCGTGCTGATCCTGGAGGCCCTGGCCCAGCTCGGCGGGATCCTCGCGTATGCCTCGGATCCCTTCGATCCGACCACGAATCTCATGTTCTTCCTCGGCATCGACAAGGCGAAATTTCGCCGCCCCGTCACCCCGGGCGACCGCCTCGATCTCTTCGTCGAGGTGCTTCATCATCGCTCCAACGTGTGGAAGCTCCGCGGTGAGGCCAGCGTCGATGGCACCCTCTGCGCCGAGGGCGAGCTGCTCGCCTCCATCGTCGATCGCCAGCCGTGATCCACTCGACCGCGATCGTCGCGTCCAGCGCAGCGCTCGGGGAGGGCGTCGAGGTCGGGCCTTACGCGGTGATCGAGGGCGGCGTGGTGGTCGGCGCGGGCACGCGGATCGAGGCCCACGCCATGCTTCGTCGCGGGACGTCGCTCGGCGTCAACAACGTGGTCCATCCCTTCGCGGTGCTCGGGGGCGAGCCGCAGGATCGACGCCACGCGGGCGAGGCCACCTCGCTCGTCGTCGGCGACGGCAACGTGTTCCGCGAGCACGTCACGGTGCACACCGGCACCGCGCACGGAGGCGGCGTCACCCGCGTGGGGAGCCACGGCCTGTTCATGGTTGGCGCGCACCTCGCGCACGACTGCCAGATCGGCGACGCGGTGATCCTCGCCAACGCCACGCTGCTCGGTGGCCACGTCACGCTCGGCGACCACGTCGTCACCGGCGGCGGCGTCGCGCTCGCGCCGTTCATCCGCGTCGGCGAGCGCGCCTTCCTCGCCGGCGGCGCGATGGTCGAGCGGGACATCCCGCCCTTCGTCATCGCCTCGGGCGATCGAGCCCGCGTGCGCGCGCTCAACAAGGTCGGCCTCCGCCGCAGCGGCGTCCCCGAGGCGTCGATTACGAGGCTCGAGGCCGCGTTCGTCGCCATCTTCCGCAAGGGCCCGCGCGCGCTCGCCGCCGCCGCGTTCGGTGAAGACGCCGATGCCTTCGTCCGCGCGCTCGCCGCCGCGGTGCTCGCCTCGCCCTCGCGCTGATCGCTACTTGTGCGAGAGCTCTTGATCGCAGGGCGCGGTGTCGTCGATGCCGGTGAGCCAGTTGAGCAGGCAGAGATCGCCGGGATCGCCGGAGGTCCAGATCAGCCCGCCCTTGTGCTTCTCGCGGAGCCGCGGCTTGCGCACCAGGGTGAGCGAGTCGGGTAGAGCCTTGCCGGCGACGACGCTGTCCAGGATCTCCGGCTCCAGGCCGCACATGCTGGTGTAGTTGTCGAAGAGCTCGGCCTCGGTCGTCGGCTCGGCGCCGCCCGAGTAGTAGTCCTTGAAGCTCTTGACGTTCTTCGAGTCCTTCTCTTCGGGGCGGCGCAGGCCGATCTGGCCGTAGATCTTCAGCGGTCGAAACGTGGATCCATGGCAATCGAGGGTGCCGCAGCGGCGCTCGACCACGGAAGAGATGGGCCGGAACGAGCTGCCTTGCGGCCCGAACTTGGGCTCGTTCACGGTGAGCGTCGCCGTCGGATCGACGGCGGAGCAGCCCGCCGCGAGGAGCAGTGAAGCGGCGGCGAGCACCCGGCGCGCGGCGAGGCTCATTGCGGGACTCCCTTGCACTCTTTGCCCGGGGGCTTGAACGGGCTGTCCTCGGGCTTCTCGACGCAGTAGACCCAGCCGGGGGAGCCCTGATCGCGGGCGCCTACGTGGCAGGCGCCGCACGAGCCCTCGCGGCTGATCCGCGACGACATGTAGTGGCTGGCGGTGTCGACGCTGCCCGGCTTGGTCGGGCACTCGATCTTCGCTTCGAGCGGGAAACCAGGGTCGAACTCGTCGCGCGTGAAGTAGAAGTTGCCGACGCAGTTGGTCTTGCGATCCGGCGGCTTCTCGGTCGGGCTCGCGCCGTTCTTGTTCCCGAACGAGTCGGTGATGACGATGTTGACGCTCTCGACCGGGGTCGGGAGCTTCTCGATCGGCGCGGCGAAGATGGTCCCGGCGATCGACATCTGGGGCGAGGCGCCGCCATAGACACCATGGCACGCGAGGCACGGTTGCCCGGGGCGATGGAACTCCCCTGGATCGACGCCGGGGACCTCGCCGCCGAGGGCCGCGACCTTGGTGTCGATCACCGGGTTGCCGCAGCCGACGAGGCCGGACAGGGCCGCTAGGGCCAGCAGGATCGAGCCGGATTCAAGCGCTTTCATTCGAGATCGACCTCCAGCGTGGTGGCCCCGAAGAGGCCGAGTCGATCGAGCAAGAACAGGTGATCGAGGAAGCGAGTATAGACCACGTCGGCGTTGACGGAGATCGCCCAGGCCTTCTTCTCGCCGAAGGCGTAGCGCGCGCCGCCGCCGAGGGTTACGCCGTAGAGCGGGCCGAGCTCGCGATCGCCGGTGCGGAGCGCGGGGAGGATGAAGGTCTCGTCCTTCTTCGAGGCCAGCGCCGGATAGGCGAGCTGCCAGAAGCTGGCGCCGCTCTGCACGTTGAAGCGCACCGCCGGCCAGACGCGGAGCCGCTCGCTCAGGTCGACCAGGAACTGGAGGTCGGTGGTGCTGGCCTTCAGCCCCCAGCTATCGACGTAGAGCCGCTCCTCGCCGCGGAGGGTGCTGGCGCTGAAGCGGTGCGCGAGCAGGCCGGCGACGGCCCAGCGCTGGCGGTTGACCGGGAGCTGCTCCAGCGCGCGGATCGGGAGGCGGTTCTTGTTCACGCCCTCGATCGAGAGGCCGATCGGCACGCGCTTGGCCACGTCGGGATCGAACATCGGGATGTAGCGGTAGGGCTTCGAGGTGTCGCCGCTCTCGATCACCGCGGTGAACGAGGCCGCGAAGAACGTGGCCTTGTCGAGCACGAAGGTCACCGACGCGTCGAGCCCGTGGCGGTTGATCTCGCGCGAATACACGCTGAACGGCGTGCCCGCGCGGCCGGAGATGTCGTGCGAGAACTCGTAGCCGAAGGCCGGGGTGATGGTCTTCTGCCGCAGATCGATCGACACGCCGCCGCCGAACGAGGTCGCGAGGTAGTCGGGCTCGTGCGAGAGGTTGGCCTTGAGGCTGACATCGGCGTCGCCGAGCTTCTTGTGGCCGCCGAGCGACGGCACGTAGCGCACCTCGCGCCAGCGCGGCGACGCGGTGGCGACGATGTCGGCCGACGCGGCGGTGACCATGTCGACCAGGAACGATCCGTTGATCCCCCAGCCGCCCGTGGGGTTCTCGGCGCTGACCAGGAACGCCGGGGTGATCACGTCGACGTGATCGGTGTCGTGGTAGCCCGACATCTCGGTCGCGAGATGGAGGTTCAGCGAAGGGCCGGAGTCCGACTTGAGGCACTTGGCGAAGTCGTCGCGGGACTGCGCGGCGAGCATGCAGCGCATCATCGCCTGGTCGCCCTTGGCGCCCTTGGGGCCGAGCTTGATCTCCACCGTCGCGGTCTCGAACTCGGCCGCGTCGATGGTCTGCTCGAACTCGAGATCGACGCCGTTGACCTTGCCCTGGGCCTTGATCGTGCGCTGCCCCGGGTTGATCCACACCTCGCCGCCGAGCTTGTCGTCCGCGAGCGGCGCGCCGTTCATGGTGACGACGAGCGCGGTGGCCTGGGCGGGCCGGCGGACCACGAGCTTCGGGGTCTTCTCGCGCAGGGTCTGGGCGCGCTGCTTGGCGAGGTTGCCGACCTGGTGCAGGCCGACCTTCGACGCGCCGTCGCTGACGCTCTGGAAGTCCGCGAGGGCCTCGATCCACTGGCCGCCGCGCTCCTCGCACGAGGCCAGGAGAAAGCGGGTGGTGACCCGGTTCTCGGCCTGGAGCGAGGCCTGCGTGTAGTCGACGCAGTCGAGCCAGTCGCGGCTGGCCTCCGACGTCGTGGCCTCGTTGTAATAGAAAAAGGCCTCGGCGCTGCGCCATCCGCGCGGGAAGCTGCCGCCGCCGGACCAGGTCTTCTTCGGCTTTCGCGGCGCCGCCACCGGAGCTGGCGCAGGAACCGGAGCGGGCGTCGAGGCGTCGGGAGGCGACGTCGTTGACGGTGTGGACGGTGTTGCCGGCGCGTCGCCGTGCGCCTCGTTGAAGGCCTGCTGCACCTCGGGCGGGCTGTACTTGCTGAAGAGCTTCGCGCCCGGATCCTCCTTCAGCGCGGCGGCGAACGAGGCCTTGGCCTCGGCGGGCTTCTTCAGGCCGGTGAACACCGTGCCGAAGGCGATGAAGAGCCTGGCGCGGACCTTCGGGCTGCACGACGAGCCCTCGCATGCCTGCTTGCCGAACTCGAGCTGGTCGAGGGCGTCTTTGTATTTGCCGGTGGTGTAGTCCGACTGGAGGACGCTCTCGATCAGCGCTTCGACTTCTTTGTCGTTGGAGGCCGCTCGAGCGTCGCGCCCGCCGGTGAGGGCAGAGAGCGCGAGGGCAGCGGAGAGAAAGGACGAGGCGAGGAACCGTCGAGACACGCGCCCCGCACTATATCCGCGGTGAAAGTGCAGCGGTCAAAAGTCGGCGTTCTGCTCAGTTACAGCCGCAGCCGCTGCCCGTGCCGCCGCTGCCGCCGGTCGCGCCCTCGGAGATCGCGCGGAGGTGCGCCTCGCCGAAGCCCGTCATGTCGGCCGCGCCCATGGTCGGGTGCGCGAGCTTGCCGCGCTCGTAGGGAGCCACCGTGCTGCAACCCGTCGCCGCGAGGAGCGAGGCCACGATCGCGACGACGGTGACGACGACGGAGGTGACGGTGCGGGGGCTCGGGTTCGTCATGGTGCTTCTCCCTTGTACACGATCTGTGCCGGCCTACGCAGCGCTTCGATCTCGCGCTTCGCTCCGGGGATCCCCGAGGATCTCCGCGAGCTCGGGCCTCCGGAGGATGAGGTGCGCAGGGTCCATGGATCGTGCACGATCCAAAGCGGGAGATCACAGGGGCGACGAGGATCCACCCCTGGTTCGCGCTTGCTCAGGGCTTGCCGCCGGTGCCGCCGGTGCTGCCGGTTCCGCCGCCGCCGGCGCCGCCCGCGCCGGTGCCGGTGCTGCTCGTCGCTCCGCTGGCCGCGTCGAGCTTCTCGCCGCACTGGGCCCAGAGCTTCACCGTCTCGTACGTCGCGTCGCTGCCCTTCGTCGGGGGCATGAGCGAGCGGCCGCCCTTGTCGCCGTGGAGGTTGCACAGGATCCACGTGTGGCCCGGCGCGCTGTCGTTGATGTACGGGTAGCCAATCTGCGGCGAGTAGGCCTTGAGCACGTTGAAGCTCTTCTCGGGATCGTCGCTCGGCAACGTGAGGCCGCCCGCGCCGGATTTATGGCATCCCGTGCTTCCGCAGCTCGAGCCCTGGGGCGCCTGCGCGTTGAGCAGCGGCCAGATGTCGTTGCGCCACGACAGCGTGCACATCACGCCGCTGATCTGGGCGATGTCGGGGCAACCTTCCTCGTGGATGCGCGGGCCGCCGGGCGGGCCGTAGGGGCAGCCGTCGCCGGTGTCGTCGGGGTTGGTGCCTTGCGGGCAGATCGCGTCGCCGACGTTGTTGCAGCCGCCGACGCTCGCGAGGGCGATCGTCGCGGTGAGCAGCGCGGACCGCCAGCGGCGAGGTGTCCGAGATCCGCGTGAGAAGTGCGTCGAGCGCGCCATGGAGGGCCATCGTGCATGTCGCGAGCCACAAAGTCGATTGGCTGCGCTAAGCTCCCGCCGCAGTCCGGGCCGCCGCAGCGCGTCGCTCCGGCCAACCCAAAGGGAGATTTCGCATGATCTCGAGCACGTCACAGGCCGTCCGCACCTTCGCAACCTACTTCGCCGGCGCGGCGCTCACTCTGTCGGCGCTCGCGTGCAGTGGCGGTGGTGCCGCCGACGCCTCCGGCGCGAAGCACCCGCTCATCGGCGTGGCGGCCCCGGAAATCGGCTCCGAGGCCGTCAGCGGCGAAGGGCCGAAGACGCTGAAGGACGCGCAGGGCAAGATCGTGATCCTCGATTTCTGGGGCACCTTCTGCGAGCCCTGCAAGAAGTCGTTCCCCAAGTACCAGGAGATCGTCGATCAGTTCCCGGGCGAGGTCACGGTGATCGCGGTCTCGGTCGACGAGCCCGACTCCACGAAGAAAGAGCAGCTCACCGCGTTCGCGGCCGAGAACCACGCGAAGTTCGCCATCGTCTGGGACAAGGATCACAGCGCGGCCGAGAAGTACGGCATGCGCTCGCTGACGATGCCGTCGAGCTTCATCATCGACAAGGCCGGCGTCGTTCGCCACCTGCACGTGGGCTTCAAGGACGGCGAAGAGGCCAAGGTCGCCGAAGAGGTCAAGGGCCTGATCGGCAAGTAGCTCTCGCTCGTCTCGAAGCTGAAGCAGCCCCTACGTCCACGTAAACACCGTTTACGTGGACGTAATCGTTTACGCGGACGTGGACGTGGACGTGGACGTCGACGCTGACGCTGACGAATCTCGGATCGGACCAGAGCCGTCAGCGTCAGCGTCAGCGTCCACGTCCACGTAAACGTCCACGTCCACGTCCACGAGCGTTTGGCGGGTTCGGGTACGGGCTGCTTGGTGGCGGGCTAGCGGCTGCGCCCCGCCGCGCAGTGGGTGTCGCCGAAGGTGGCCACCACCAGATCGTAGTCGCCCAGCGTGAAGTCGCGCGGGATGATCACCGCGCCGTCGAAGCGGCCTTGCTCGTCAGTCGAGAGCGAGCCGATCACGATCGGCTGCTGCAGCTGCGGGCTGGTCATCACCACGTCGACGCGCAGGTGGGGGCACGGCGCGCCGGAGGTCGCGACGCTGCCTTGCACGTGGAACGGGTAGCCGCGGCGCACGTCGCTGTCGATCGCGGCCACCGTGACCTCGGAGCGCGGGGCCTTCGGATCGCTCGGCTCGCTCAGCGGATCGAGGCCGTTGGTGCTGGTCGGCGACGGCGTCGGAGCGCCCGCATCGCCGCCGGACGATCCGCCGCCGGCGCCCGAGCCCGAGCTCTGCCCGCCGCCGTTTTGATTCTTGTCGCGGTTGCGATCGGCGAGATCCTGCCCCGAGTCGCGGGTGTCGGGCCAGGCGTACGGATCGGGCGGCGGCTTGTAGGCCGGCTTCTGCGGATCGGGCTCGTGATCGAGGTTGGCCGCGGCGCCGCCGAGATCGATCCGGTGCCAGAGCGACCCGTCGAAGACCTCGACCCAGGCGTGCGCCTCGTTCACCACCATCCGCGTCGGAATGCCAATCTCGAGGCCCGTGACCAGGAAGGCGAAGGCGCGGTGACGACAGACACCCTTCTTCGAGAGCGCGAGATCGAGGTAGATGTCTTTCTTGTCCGAGGGCGGATCGTCGGACGGCGCAAACGCGCGAAAGTAGGCGACCATCTTGCGGATCACCTCGCGCGGACGCATCCCGCGCGAGATCCCGACCGCCGCCGCGACCTGCTGAAACGCAGCGTCGTGGAGGTGCGGTATCGCCTGGCCGATGTCGAGCGCGCTCCAGTCGACGTCGGCAAAGTCGCTCCCGAACGAGGCGCGCGAGATGGCGATCTCCAGCACCAGGCGGACGCGGGTGCGGGTGGGCCCCTTCACGAACCAGTTGTCGGCGCCGTCGCGGAAGACGTCGACCGCGACCTCGGGGTTCGCGTGAAAGCGAAGGACGCGCGCGCCCGGCCCGACCGTGGGGATGCGCACCGGCTGATCGGGGAGCAGGTCGACCGAGAGATCGCCGTAGAAGGGCTCGTCGCTCTGCGACGCGGTCCCGCCGACGATCATCGGCTTCAGCGACTTGTCGCGGACGCGGAGCGAGTAGTCGGGATCGACCCAGTCGTAGGCCCGGAGCCGCTTGAACGGCGCGGTCGCGGGCGAGAACGGATCGTCGTAGTTCTCGACGTTGGGCCGCCGCGTGTCGCGATCCGGCTCGTAGGTGGAGTCGGGGCTGTCGTCGGTGGTGCCGCCGCTGTACACGTGGTCCCCGCCCGGCGGCTTGCGCGGATCCGGCGCGGTGGCGATGCCGCTCGGCGTCTGCACCGCAGCGGGCAAATCGCCGTCGAGCGTCGTGGCCGCGAACGAGACGTCCTCGCCCGGACTCTCGGGCACGAACTCGTGGAGCACCTGCCCCTGCTGGATCGAAGGCGGCG
>JBDTXR010000309.1:0-11025 GCA_040006075.1 Byssovorax sp.
GATCGCCGAACGTGTCGCCCACCAGGGCGGCGCTGTACGTCGGGTTGTCCACGCGGGCGCCGGTCTCATCGACGAGGTGTCGGCCGCCGTGGGCGCCGGTCGCGATGTACTTCTTGGCGTTATCCCAGGCTGCGCCCGCGTTGCCAAGCAGGAGAGAGCCCAGGACGCCGGCGACCGTTCCGGCCATGATCAGGGCCGCGACTGAGTCAGCGGCAACCAGAGGATTATCTTCCGATCGCGCGAAGCGCAAGGCAAGTCCTACCGCGATCGGCGCGGTCGCGGCCACGACGGCGGGGGTGATCATGTGGCGGAGGGCCACGCGCGACACGATCTCCACGCAGGCCTCGTGGTCGGGGACGAAGCCGCTCGGTCGGTCCTTGAGCTGGCGGCGCGCCTCGTCGAGCACGCGGCGACCGGCGCGGGCGACCCCGAGGATCGCGCGCGAGGCGACCCAGAACACGAGCAAGATCCCCGCGAGGGCGCCGAGGTAAATCTCCGGCCGATCGAGCGCGAGATGGAGAGCCCCGGTCGCCCCGCCCTTGCCCACGAGGCCGGCGCGACGACGCGCCTCGTCGGCGTAAGCCGCGACGAGGAGCAGCGACGCCAGCGCCGCCGCGCCGCTCCCGTAGGCCTTGGTCAGGCACTTCAGCGTGTTGCCGACCGAGTCGAGGACCATGGTCCGGCCGCGCACATCCGGGCGATCGCGGGCGATCGTCATCTCGACCAGGCCGCCGGCGTTGTCGGCGATGGCGCCGAACGCGTCCATCGAGAGCACGTACGACGCGGTGCCGAGCATGCCCATGGTGGCGACCGCAGTGCCGAAGAGGCCCCCCTCGGCGAGGCCGGTGTGCGCGCCGAGGCGGTAGGCGCCGAAGGTGGCGACGAGGATGATCCCGAGCGGGATCACCGAGCTCTCGAGGCCGGTGGCAACGCCGTGCAACAACGTGAACGTCGAGCCCGCGCGCGAGGCCTCGGCCAGCTCGCGCACCGGGCGGCGCGCGGCGTCGCTGTAGTAGGCGACCGCGTGGAAGAAGGCGATCCCCGCGGCGATGCCGACGCCCGCGCAGCCGAGGAAGCTGATCCAGTGCACGCCGAGCAGCCATTTGGCCGCGCCGGCGACTCCGACGGCGTGGAGCACCGCGGTGACGTAGAGGCCGCGCGCGAAGGCCGCGAGCGGGACCTCGCGGTCGTCGGTGCGGACGACCATCACCCCGAACATCCCGGCGACGAGGCCGAAGGCGCGCGTGACCAGCGGGAAGAGCATCACCGACAGGGCGCTGTGGATCGAGCCGTTCTGCCGGTAGAGCATCGAGCCCGCGAGCATGGCGCCGAGGTTCTCGGCCACCGTGGATTCGAACAGGCCGGACGCGCGCGCCGCGGAGTCGCCGAGGTGATCGCCGGCGAGATCGACGAGGGTCGCGGGGTTCTCGGGGTGATCCTCGCCGACGCCGCTCTCTTGCCCCGCGAGATCGGCGCCGAGATCGGCGGCCTTGGCGAAGGTACCGCCGCCGAGCGTGGCCAGCAGCGCGGCGAACGAGGCGCCGAGCGCGTAGCCGGCGATCATCCAGGGGATCGTCGGCGCGAGCTTGAGCGCGGCGGCGGGCTCGGGGCCGAAGCCGCCCTTGGTGGCGAGGACCGCGGCGAAGAGCCCGGCCATGCCGAGGACGCTCGTGGCCGTGAGAAACAAGCCGCTGACGGCGCCCCCGCGGATCGCGACCTGGAGCGCGATGTCGACCGACTTGCGGACGGCGGCGGCGGCGCGGACGCTGGTGCGCGTGGAGATCCACTGCGCGACGTGGCCCGCAGCGACCGACGAGACCACGCCGAGCGCGAAGGAGATCGTCAGCCACACGCCGAGCTCGAGGGCCGGGACGGGATCGATCTCGCCGACGCGGCGGAGCAGGCCGTACGCGAGGAAGATCACCACGCCGAGCACCGCCGACACCGCGCCGATGGTGCTGCTCTGCTTGCGATGAAACGTCTCGGCGACGCCGCGGATCAGCGCGCCGTAGCGGGCCATTTCGCCTTCGCCCGCCGGCTGCGCGAGCACCCACCGCGCCAGGTAGCCGGCGAAGCCGAGGCCGAGGGCGCCGATGCCGAAGATGAGCGCGAGTTCCGTCATGGTGAAGCGAGCTACCGCGCGGATCCCGGCCCGCTGGGCGGCGCGTGGCCGGGCTCCCGAGCGGCGGGCCCCCGACCGCGACGCGCGGCGTAGCGTGAAGGCGGTCAGGAGGAAAGCTCCGAAGCACGACGTGGCCTCCGATCCGGCTCGACGCCCCCGGCGCGCGTCACCTTGATCGCGACCCTCGCGACGACGGCGACACCACCGCGATCACCCTGCGCGGATCGATCGCACCGAGAGGCTTCCCATCGCCGGGGGGCGACGTTACGTCTCGGGGCAATGGCACCCCCGAACCGCCTCGCGCGCGAGTCCTCGCCGTACCTCCTCCAGCACGCTGAAAACCCGGTCGACTGGTACCCCTGGGGCGCCGAGGCGCTCGAGCGAGCGCGCCGCGAAGACAAGCCGATCCTGCTCTCGATCGGCTACGCGGCCTGCCACTGGTGCCACGTGATGGAGCACGAGTCCTTCGAGGACGAGGCCATCGCCGCGCTGATGAACGAGAGGTTCGTCAACATCAAGGTCGACCGCGAAGAGCGCCCGGATCTCGATCAGATCTACCAGCTCGTCGTGCAGCTCATGCGCCGCTCCGGCGGCTGGCCGCTCACGGTGTTCCTCACGCCCGATCAGCGCCCGTTCTTCGCGGGCACGTATTTCCCTCCGAAAGAGAAGTACGGCATGCCCGGCTTCCCCCAGGTGCTGAGCGCGCTCGCCGACGCCTACGCCACGCAGCGAGGCGAGGTCGAGGAGCAAGCGCAGGAGATCACCCAGGCGATCGGCCGCGTGCACGCCAGCTCCGGAGCCCACGCCGACGTCGGACCCGACGTGCTCGATCGGGCCGCGCGCGCGCTCACCGAGCGCTTCGACGCGCGCCACGGCGGCTTCGGTACGCGCCCCAAGTTCCCCAACACCATGGCCCTCGACATCCTCCTCCGCGTCGGGATGCGCGGCGACGCCGACGCGATGGCGCACGTGAAGCTCGCGCTCGATCACATGCGCGCCGGCGGGATCCGGGATCACCTGCGCGGCGGCTTCCATCGCTACTCGACCGACGAGCGCTGGCTCGTCCCCCACTTCGAGAAGATGCTCTACGACAACGCGCTGCTGCTCCGGCTCTACGTCGACGGCTTCCGCGCCTTCAAGACGCCCGCGTACGCCGACACCGCGCGGGAGATCGTCGGCTACCTCTTCGCCGAGATGCGCGACGAGTCGGGCGGCTTTTTCGCGTCACAGGACGCTGACTCGGAAGGTCACGAGGGCACGTTCTTCGTGTGGACGCCGAGCGATCTCGAGGCCGCGATCGCGGCGGGGACGTCGCGCGAAACAGCGCGCCTCCACTTCGGGATCACCCCCGAGGGCAACTTCGAGAAGAGCGGCGCGACGGTGCTCTCCGAGGTGATGCCGATCGCGAGCGTCGCCGCCGAGCTCGGCCTCACGCTCGCCGCGGCGACGGCTGCGCTCGACGAAGCCAGGCGCGCGATGCTCACGTACCGCGAGAAGCGCGAGCGCCCCACGCGCGACGACAAGGTCCTCGCGAGCTGGAACGGCCTCCTGCTCGGCGCGCTCGCCGACGCCGGCCGCGCGCTCGACGAGCCCACCTGGGTCGACGCCGCGGTGAAGGGCTTCGACGCGATCACCGCCACGCTGGTGCGCGACGGTCGCGTGGGCCGCTATTTCAAGGACGGCGTCGCCGCGTCGGATCGCCCTGGTTTTCTCGACGATCAGGCCTACCTCGGCAACGCCGCGATCGATCTCTTCGAGGCCACCGGCGAGCCGCGCTTCGCCTCCGCGGCGCGGGCGATCGGCGCCGCGATGGTCGCGCACCACGGGGACCGCGGCGAGGGCGGATTCTGGTTCTCGCCCGACGACGGCGACGCGCTGATCACCCGCACGAAAGACGCCTACGATCAGGCGATCCCCTCCGCCGCGGCGATGGCGGCGCTGCTCTGCTTGCGGGTCGGCACCACCTCCGACGAGTCCCTGTTCTCGCCGGGCGAGAAGCAGCTCCAGCTCCTGGCGGGCGCCGCGATCGAGACCGCGATGGGCATGAGCCAGACGCTGCTCGTGCTCGATCGCCTCGCGCGCGGCAGCACCGACGTGGTGCTCGTCGGCCCGATCAGCTCGCCCGCGACCCGCGCGCTCGCCGACGTCGCCTTCCACGCGTACCTGCCGAACCGCAGCGTGATCCACGTGGATCCGTCGCGCGCCGAGTCGCTCGCGGCCGCGCCGATCGCCGCAGAGGGCAAGACGGGCGCGCCCGGCGAGACGGTGGCCTACGTCTGCCGCGGGCGCGCGTGCTCGGCGCCGGTGCGCGACGCGGCAGCGCTCGCGGCGCTCCTCTCCGACGATCGGAGCTGAGCGCCCTCTGCGGCGGGGCCCGCGCCTACGCGCTCACGGCGCGGGCGCGGGCGGATCCTCGGCGGGAGGCGGCGTGGGCGCGTCGCGGCCGCCTTCGTTCGAGCCGGGGGCGAGGCCTCCGGGCGCGCCGGGCTTCGTGGGTTCCACCTTGTTGACGATGTGGAACTCGACGCGACGATTGCGCTGCCGACCTTCGGCGGTGTTGTTGTCTGCGATGGGGCGCTTGGGCCCGTAGCCCGCGGCCGAGAGGCGACCTTCGGCGATCCCCTTCTCGACCATGTACTTCATCACCGAGTGGGCGCGATCGTTCGAGAGCTTCTCGTTGAGGTCGTCGGAGCCCTTGTTGTCGGTGTGCCCCTCGATGTCGAGGTGGTTGATGTCCGGGTTCACCTTCACGAGGCGCACGACCTCGTCGAGGATCGGGAAGCTCTTCGCGAGGATCGTCGATTTGCCGGTGGCGAACTCGATCGTCTTCAGGATCTGGATCTCGCTCGACCCGGTGATCCGCCGGATGAACTTCGGGCAGCCGTTCTTCTTCGGATCGGGATCGGCGTCGCCGGGCTCCTTCGGGCACGCGTCCTGCGCGTCCATGATCCCGTCCTTGTCGGCGTCGTCTTCGGGGCAGCCGTCGGCGTCGTCGATTCCATCGAAATCTTCGGGCACATCGGGGCATTTGTCGACGTTGTCGGGGATGCCGTCGCCGTCGCGATCGGGGAGCGCGGGGCAGCCGTCGTCGGGGTTCGGCGGCTTGCCGTCTTCGGGCTCGGTCGGGCAGAGATCGATGTCGTCGGGGATGCCATCGTGATCGGTGTCGGCGCCGTGCTCCTTGTAGCGCTCGGCCTTGAAGCGCTTGCCGGGCGATCCGGGATCGGTGTCGGCGATCGGGAACGAGTAGCCCGCGAGCACCACCAACCGGAAGTCGGGCGCGTAGCCCGCGGTGAGGCGCGATCCGCCGCCGAAGCTGAACCACCCGCGCTTGCGCACGTCGGTGGCCATCCGCATCTCGCCCATCCACTCGAGCGGCGTGTTCGGCGCGGTGTAGGTGCCCTTCTGACCGAAGCCGGCCGAGCCGAAGATCTGCCCGCCGATGCGGAAATCGCCGTTGCGCAACGGGAGGAACGCGCCCGCGGCGTAGCGCCACTCGTTGGCCACGCTGAACTGGTTGAAGCCGCCCGCGGGGCGAAACTGCGGGCCGGTGTTGAAGAGGAAGAAGACCTTCTTGAGATCGATCTCCGCGGCGAGCCCGAGCGATCCGGCCGCGCCGTTGTCGCCGCCGAACGAGAGCGAGTTGCCCGTGGGGATCCAGACGCCGGCCTCGGCCCCGAGCTTGAACGAGCGCGTGTCGTTGCGGTAGAGGATCGCCCGCAAATCCAGGCGCATGTCCATCGGCGCGACCGGCTTGACCGCGATGGCGTCGCCGCCGAACCGGGTGCTCGAGGTCTCGCCGCCCGACTGGTAGACGATGACCGGGAGCTCGACCTGAAAGGCGAAGCGGTCGAAGATCTCCACGCCGGCGTCGAAGTACGTGATGAGCTGGGGCTTGATCGGCGCGCTGTACGCGAAGCGCTGCTTGGGATCCTGGATGTGGTTCTCGACGCGAAAGGCGTCGTACGAGAAGCCGAGCCCCGCTTGCCCGAAGAAACGGGTCTTTTCGCCCATCTGCGGACGCCACATCCCAATGGTGTCTTCGGGCGCGCCGGCCATGAAGAGGCGGTCGAGGTACACGGCGCGGCTGGTCTGCGCGCTCGCGACCGAGGGCGCCGCGATCGCGCCGAGCGCCGCGGCGAGGCCGAGAGCGAGCGCCCCTACCCGCGCTTTCGGCCGAAGTTTGCTCGTGATTTCGCCCATTCGCGCGCCGGCTTCCTTCACGCTCGCGAGGCTACACGAGGAGCCCGGCCGAATGGGAGACGAAGCAGGGTCCCGAGGTCATGCGCCCCGAGCCACCGAAGCGGGTTGACTGGACGCATGGGCTGTGCTCTTTTGCGCGCCCCATGAAGCGCACTTACCAGCCCCACAATACGCGCCGCGCGCGCAAGTACGGTTTCCGAGCCCGGATGGCGTCCGTCGGTGGGCGGAAAATCATCAACAACCGCCGCGCCAAGGGCCGCGCCCGCCTCGCCACCAAGATCTACGAGAAGTAGATCGCTCGGCGGCGCCGAGGCCGCAAGCGACGGGCTCACCGGGGCGTGCTTCACCGCCGCCCCGCGCTGATCCATCGCGCGCGGCCTCTCGCTCACGGCTTCTTCCTACCGGCTCTGTCGGCCGCAGCGTCATGTACGAGCTCCCGCGCGCCCGGCGGATCCGCAGACGATCCGAGTTCGTTCGCATCCAGAACGCTCCTTCGGCCCGCGTCCCGACGCACCACCTTCTCCTGCTGCTCCGGCCGCGCGACACCGCGGGCCCGGCGCGCCTCGGCGTGGTCGCCTCGAAGAAGGTCGGCAACTCGGTGGTGCGCAACCGCGCCAAACGCCTGGTCCGCGAGGCGTTCCGGAAGAACCCCGACGCGTTCCCGGACAACCTCGACGTGGTGATCATCGTCCGACCCGGGGCGCATCTCCTCCCCGCGGGCGAGCTCTCTGCTCAGGTCCAGAGGGCCAAGGCCGCGCTGCACCGCCGCGCCGCCGAGCTCGCCGCGCGCGCGCCGAACGATCCGCATGCGCCGCGTTGAGCGATCCACGGCGGCGCGGGCCCTTGCGCGGCGAACGGCGCGGACTCAAGCTCTCGGCCGCTGGACCGGGGCATGATCAAAGCAGTACTCATCGCGTTGATCCGCCTCTATCAGCTCACACTGTCGAAGGTGCTCCGCGCGGCGTTCGGGCCGGTTTGTCGCTTCGAGCCGTCGTGCTCGCGCTACGCCGCCGCCTGCATCGAGAGCCACGGCGTGCTGCGCGGGAGCTTGCTTTCGGCGAGGCGCCTGTGTAAGTGCCACCCGTTTCACCCGGGCGGCTACGATCCGCCGCCACCTCCCCGGCGTCCTGTCGCATTCCTCGCCTCGGAGCTCGCGACCGCCGACCCCGCTTGCCCCTCCTCGCACCCCGCTCGCGAGGAGCCCGCGCAAGACGGATCCTCTGCCGACTCCGGCCCGAGGACGCGGGCGCGAACCGACGGCGACGCGCCCCGCACCGATTTCTCTTTTCCCTCATTGCATCACGAGGTCTGACCCGCAGCACGCGACTCCCGAGAGCCCGCATTCCACCGCTCACCGCCGCAGCCTCTGGCGCAGGACGAGCGTGCCGACCCACCCGTTGATTTCGCCCCGAGCTGGCGACGACGGCGCCGGCGATCACCCTCCGAGGCGAGCTCTCAGGATCCGGGCGGCGCGACCCCGCGCCCCCGTCCCCGAAAGGATTCATGGACCGCTCTAGCATCACCAAATGGCTGTTACTCGGCCTGGCGCTCTTCCTCTTCTGGCAATACGGAAGGAAGGCGATCGGCCTCGCCCCCGCCACGAACGAGCACCAGCCGATCGTGCTCCTGGCCGACGCGACCGCGCCCGCGGAGCGCAGCCCCGAGGAGATGTGTCGGATCGAGACCGGCAACTTCGCGGCGGACCTCTCCACGCGCGGCGCGTCGCTCCGGCACTTCGTCCTGAAGAACGGCAACTACTACCAGACGAACGACAAGGATCCGTACGACCGCACCGGGAAGATGGACCTCGTCACGACGCCGACGAGCGAGGCCCGGATGCCGCTCCGCACCGATCTGCGTAGCCCCGCCGCCGCGGTGCCGCAGCAGCAGACGCCCTTCGACGACGTCGACTGGAAGCTCGCGACGCACGACGGGACGAGCTGCACGTTCACCCACGTCGATGACACGACGTCGCTGACGAAGATCGTCCGCTTCACCGGAAAGCCGTACGAGCTCGAGGTCGATCTCAAGGTGCAGAACCTCGCGACCGAGCCGAAGAAGCACCGGCTCACGTTCGAGCAGACGGGCTACATCAAGAAGAAAGACATCGAGGGCGGCTTCATGCGCCGCCAGTCCGAGCACGCCACCGAGACGATGGCCAGCGCGGGCGAGAAGACCGAGAAGCAAGGCCCGAGCGACTTCGATCCCGACAACTTCAAGAAGAAGGAGTTCACGACCGAGGGCTGGCGCCGCACGCCGGGCGACGCGCGCTTCATCGCGGTGAACACCAGCTATTTCTCGAAGCTCGCCATCCCCCTCGAGCGCCCCGCGGGCCTCGCGGCCCCCGCGGCCGAGACGCGGATCGAGGACATCTGGAACCCGATCTTCGTCGAGCGCGCGAAGGATCCCGAGCTCGGCCACATCTACCGCGCGCGCCTCGCGTACCCCGAGAAGGAGCTGAAGCAGGGCGAGACGGCGGAGTACAAGGTCCTCACGTTCAACGGGCCGAAGGAGCGCGATCTGCTCAAGGCCGTCGACCCCATCGCGACCGACGTGCTCAACCTCGGGATGTTCGCGATCATCGGCAAGCTGCTCGTCACGTACCTGACCTGGCTCTTCCACCTCACGGGATCGTGGGGCGTGGCGATCATCCTGATGACGATCACGGTGAAGACGGCGCTCTTCCCGCTGAGCTTGACCCAGATCAAGAGCAGCATCGCGATGCGCAAGCTCAAGCCGGAGATGGACGCGCTCAACGAGAAGTACAAGGACGACGCCACCCAGCGCGGGCTCGCGACCCAGGAGCTCTGGAAGAAGAACGGCATCACCAACCCGGTGCTGGGTTGCCTGCCGATGCTCCTGCAAATGCCGGTGTGGTGGGCGCTCTACTCCGCCTTGCAAACGGCCATCGAGCTCTATCACGTGCCGTTCGGCCCGTTCATCCCGGACCTCTCGGCGCCGGGCAAGTACTTCATCATCCCGATCGTGCTCGGGGCGTCGAGCTTCATCCAGCAGCGGATGATGCCCGCGCAGGGCGACGCTCAGCAGCAGAAGATGATGATGTACATGATGCCGGCCGTCTTCACGTTCATGATGCTGTTCCTGCCCGCGGGGCTCGGCGTCTACATGATGACGAACACCTGGCTCGGCATCGCACAGCAGTTCCTCGTCGAGAAATACCAGAAGGCGAAGGCCAGCTCGCCCGGGACGATCGAGGTCCGCGAAAAGACTGAAGGTGGCGGCGGCAAGCCGACCGCCACGCTTGGAAAGGGAAAAGCACGTGTCCGTGGATAATGGCAGCGTAGAAGAGACGAACCTCGCGCCCGCACCTGTCGGCGCCCCGATGAACGATCGGTCAGAGCCCCGGGTCGAGCTTCCCCCTTTCGAAGAAGACGGGCGCGCGGACACGGCGCTCGACTTCGTGATCGACGTGCTCGCCGGCATGGGGATGGACTGCACGGTCGACCTGCTCGAGAACGAAGAAGAAGATCCGCCGGAAGACATCCGCCTCGAGGTCGAGGGCAAGGACGCAGGGAGGGTGATCGGCAAGAAGGGCCAGACGCTGACCGCGTTGCAGTTCCTCTCGAACCGCGTCGTCAACCGCCCGGGCAAGCGCCGTCGCCACGTGATCATCGACGCCGAGGGCTACCGCGCCCGGCGCGAAGACACGCTGTCGTCCATGGCGCGTCGCCTCGGCAAGCAGGCCGTCGAAGAGGGGAAGATCATCACCTTCGAGCCGATGAACCCGCAAGATCGCCGGGTCGTGCACCTCGCGCTCGCCAAGTTCCCCGGCGTCGTCACCAAGAGCGACGGCGAGGGCGAGGCGCGCCGCGTTCAGATCATTCCGGTTCGTCGCTGATGATTTGTTTTGCGCTCGGCTGTCGCCGTTGACAGCCCAGTACCCCTGTGCATAATGCGCGCCTCCCGCGGCGGCCCCCGTCATCGCGCGGCCCCGCCAGTAAAACTCGAGAAGGATTGCCGACATGCTCACGTATCCCATCATTGGGAAAATCGAAGCGACCCAGACCCGCGAAGGGATGCCGGAGTTCCGCGTCGGCGACACCGTGCGCGTCCACTACCGCATCGTCGAAGGCGAGAAGGAGCGCGTCCAGGTCTTCCAGGGCGTCGTCCTCAAGCGCCACCGCGCCGGAGTTCGCAGCACGTTCACCGTCCGCAAGGTGAGCTTCAACGTGGGCGTGGAGCGCGTGTTCCTCATCCACACCCCCCGCATCGAAAAGGTCGAGGTCGTGTCGCGCGGCGTGGTTCGCCGGGCGCGCCTCTTCTACCTGCGCGGGCTCGCCGGCAAGGCCGCGCGCGTTCGCGACGCGAAGGACTGAGCGGATCGGGCCGCGTCACGCGGCGCGCTTCGTCCGCATGGGGCCACGCGCCGCCCCATCGTCGGCTCCTCTCGCGAGAGCCGGCCCCACGGCGCCGCTGATTTCACCCGCTACCCGCGCGTGCCTCGTGTACGCGCGGGTTCTTGCGTTTGCGGCGCGCTCACCGATCGCCCTTGACTTCGCGCGACCGACTGTGCGCCGCGGCGCGTGAGCCAGCGGATGGAAGCGCTCGGTCGAACTTCTCTTGATCCGCGACCGAGGGGCCACGGTATGCTCCGCCGCACGGCGCGCCTCGGCGTCGTGTCTCTGCCGGGTCCTCGAGAGAAGGGTCAACATGATCTGTCCGCGTTGCGGCGCGCCCGC
>JBDTXR010000310.1:0-11021 GCA_040006075.1 Byssovorax sp.
GTTGCCGGGCTTGATACCGGGCGAAGTTGCCGGGCTTGATACCGGGCGAAGTTGCCGGGCTTGATACCGGGCGAAGTCGCCGGGCTTGATACCGGGCGAAGTTGCCGGGCTTGATACCGGACGAAGTTGCGAGACCTGGCCCGGAACCGCCGCCGTGCCGATACCGGATGAAGTTGCTGTGCTTGAGGTCCAGTACCGGCACCGTGCCGGATGCCGGATAGTGGCTCCGATGCAGCTAGCCGTCGGCAGCGCCGTCTGGCTAGCCGATACCAGCCACCTGCGTGGCCCCGCCGTCCGATACACGATACCCGCTCGATTTAAGCTACCGCACATCCCCAGCGCTGGATCTATACCTGCGATCCGATTCCGGAGGTACGCCGGCTCTTTGATACCGAACCGGTGCCCGGGACTGGATACCAGATCGACTCGCGATATTGAGGCGATGCGGTGTCTGCTATTCGATACCGGAGCAAGTTCCAAAATCGGCGCGTTATCACGACGATTTCTATCGAATAGATGCCAGGACATTGATATCCACGGTTTAGATCGTCCTGTGCTCAAATCCTGAATCACCCCTTGACTACATCGACGGGCCCGCAAGACTTGCACAGGCGAAACGACCGCTTGCGGTCGCGTCCAGCTCCGCATTTAACCCGTGCAAGAGGCTGTCATGTTGTGTGAGCGCTTGGCGATGGGCCCGCTGGTCCAAAAAGATATCGAGAGCATCGTGACCGTCCTGCTGCGCGGGCTCCAGCGGCAGGCGGTCCCCGCCGAGGGAGCGGCCGAAGAGACGGCGCCGCGTGAGGAGGCTTCCGCCGCCGCGCGCGACCCCCGAGCCGTGGCGGTGCCTCACACGCGATTCGTGGGGGCGAAGAGAAGGCCATCCCCGAGGCGCGGGAACGCGCGGCGATAGCGTAACTGACACGCAAAGATCAGCAGTCACCGAAGACACGAGCCATCGTGTCGGGTGCAGCAAATACAGCGAGCGTGCCGCATCTATTCATGTGATTTGCGCGCAGCACTGGGCTACTTTCGGGATCGTCCGAGGGGTGGCCCGCGCGCGGAACGCGGGAATGCTCTCGGTCGTTTGATCGCCGGCAACGCGCAATGCAGCGCCGCGCCAACAAGGAGTGTTACGCCATGACGACCACCACGATCCCGCGCCTTCTCACCTACCGCCGAGTTGCGACGCGCGACCAGCAGACCAGCGACACGTCGCTCGACGCTCAGAAAGAGGCTCTGACGCAGCTCGCTGCCAGGTTGGGCATTCCCATCGTGATCGACTTCGTCGAGATCGCGAGCGGCGCGGCCCGAGGAGGAGCACAGCGCGTCGCACAGGCACGGCTGCTCGATGCCATCCAGCCGGGTGACGTCGTGGCCGTGTCGACGCTCGACAGGCTCGCACGCGATTCCACGCTGGCCCTCCGCAACGTCGGCCGGATCCTGAACAAGGGGGCGCGGTTCATCTCGCTCGCCGAAGGCGAGTTTTGCAGCTCGCCCGACGGGACGCCGAAGCTTGCGACTTTTGCCGCACTTGCTCCGAAGGCATGACCTCAGATGCTCAACGCAACGATCAAGCGATTCCTCGGCTACCGCCGGGTCAGCACGGGTGAACAGGGCACCTCCGGCACGTCGCTCGATGGCCAGAACGAGGAGCTGGCGCAGCTCGCCATCAACATGCACGCGCCCGTCGTGCTCGACTTCGTCGAGATCGAGAGCGGCGCCGCGGAGAAGGAGGAGCGCCGTTTCGAGGTGGCGCGGCTGCTGAACGCCGTGAGACCGGGCGACGTCGTCGCCGTCACCAAGTTCGACCGCTTCACCCGCGATCTGGAATTCGCGATCCGCAAGGTCCGCGAGATCCTGAACAAGGGGGCACGGTTCATCTCGATCGCTGAAGGCGAGTTTGACCGCTCCGCCGAAGGCGAGCTCAAGCTCTCGATCTGGGCCTCGATTGCTCAGATGGAGCGCGCCCGCATCCGTGATCGCACCCACGGGCAGAAGGTGAGGCTTCGGGCGCAAGGCAAGTTCCTCGAAGGATTGGCGCCCTTCGCCTACGTGAAGGCGAAGGGCCGCGATTCGAGCGACAAACCCCGCCGGCTCGTAGTCGATCCCGACAAGGCCCCGATCATCGTGGCGATGTTCCACCTGTGCATCAGCGGCACGGGCCTGCTGGACATCGTCCGGCACCTCCGCACGAACTACACCGGCCTTCGCTTCACGCGTACCTGGGTGTTTCGCGCGCTCCACAACCGCGTCTACACGGGGCAGCTCGCCACGACGCCCGTCCGGCCCCGTCGCAACGCGGGCTCGTTCCAGGAGCCCGCCCACTGGCTCGACACGCACGAGGCCATCATCTCGATGGACATCTGGAGCCGGGCGCAAGCTGCGCTTTCGTCGCGGCGCGCTGGCGGCGATCGGCCGAGTCGCGGGTCGGGGACCGAGTATTTTCTCCTGCGCGGCCTCGCGACGTGCGGAGTCTGCGGCAGCGTCGTTCGCGGCGTCCCGGTCCACGAGACGTGCAAGACCAAGCACCTCGGCTACTACGTTTGCCGGCACCGGACCCACCCGCCTCCGGGGAAAGCACGCTGCGTCACGTCGCCGTACGTGCAACAGCGTGTCGCCGACCCCGAGATCGAGCGGGCCACGCTCGCCCGCCTCGTGGAGGTACGGGATCTCCTCGCCGACGCTCCCGAGCCGGTGGTGAAGGGCCCGGACTTCGACGCGAAGCGAGCCGGTATCGCAGCTCGTCGCAAGCGCCTCGTGCAGGCGGTCGCGGCGGGCAAGCTCGCGCTGGAGGATATCGACGGCCCTCTCGCCGAGCTGGAAGCCGAGCGGGCGGATGTCGATCTCGCAGCGGCGGAGCACGCCGAGCGCGCAGGCGCAGACACGGTGGAAGGACGGCGGGCGGCGCTCGCGTTCGTCGATGTCGTCTCCGCTGCGTGGGCGGCGCTGACTCCGGGCGAACGGCGCAGCTTGGTGGCGATCCTCGCGGAGCGGATCGTGCTGACCCTGGACCGAAAGGTCGACGTCACCTGGCGCGACGCCTCCGGCCTCTCGGCCTCCGTCGCGTCGGTGCGGCCCGAGCTGATCGCCCGTCTTACGGACGCGGTCCCCGCCGCAGTGGAGGAGCCCGTTGGCCGCGCTCCCGAGCGAACCCGCAGCCGTGCGGCTAAGCGGTTGCCCCTCGTCGGGCGCACCGCAGCTTAGCCTCGCCGCTCTGTGTTCGGTCTGGTCCCTCCATCCCGAGGGAGGGGATGAACACGCCGCCCGCATCCGCCGGAAACGTCCACCCCGGTAGGGATTGAGCCCATTCGCCGAGCAGCGTCTTCGCGAGAATTTTCATACGCGCGCGCCCGCTCGATCGGGGCTACAGCGGCGGGATCTCGATCGCGTCCTTGAAGAACGCGTTGTACTCCGGATCGTTGTACCGCGCGTAATCGATCAGGAACGGATTCAACTCGCTTACCCCGTTCTCGTACCGGATCGTCAGCGCCATCGGCGACACCTCCCGGTAATTCGAGGCGAACGGCAGATCGTCATTGGTCCTCCCGCCTGCGGAGAACAGGCTGATCAGGGTCGCGTCCGGATCGTCGTAAACGGTCTTGAAGCCCTCCACGACGCGCTCGTGGCCGCGGATCAGCGTCTTCAATCCCAGCTTGCCGAGGAAGCTCTTGAGCTGCTTCCTCCCGAACGGAAAGCGCGCATTGGCCTTCTGGAGCTCGAGCGGGACGGCGTCGGCCTCGCTCGGATCGCTCCAGAGCATCTGGAAGCGGATATCCGGATCGTTGAGCGACTCGATGCCCTTGAAGCGCTCGGCGATGGTGTCCTCGCGCGGGATCCCGGCGTGCACGAACAAGGTCCGATCGAAGACCAGCGTGTTGGGCAGGGCCTCGAACAGGTGCATGTAGGTCGCGAACATCCCGTTCGGGGCCACGCTCGCGACCTCGCTCATCGCCTCGCAGGGGCGCACCGGGGCCAGCACGCGGCCGTTGATCTCCACGTAGTACTCGTGGTTGCCGCGGAGCACGTACACGTGGTCGGGCACCGCGAGGAAGAGCTGCATCACGGTGCGGAGCACGCCGTTGTAGCTGTAGCGGCCGCGGTCGATGTAGTCGCCGAGGAGCACCAGGTTCATCTCCGGGTGACGCTCCGGATCCTCGTGGTGGGCCTGGACCTTGCGGAAGAAATCGGCCTGGAGCAGCGCGCCCTTCAGGCACGAGTAGCAGCCGTGGAGATCGCCGATCACCAGGAGCTCGTAGCGCTTCGCCGGATCGGGCTTGCGGACGTAGACGTGGCCGTCGAGGAAGCGCGCGCCGGGCTCGATGTTCGCGAAGTCGCCCGCCGCGGCGAGGCGCCCCTTGCCGATCTCGCGCTGCTTCGCGAAGGCGTCGGTCACCCGGGCGATGAGCTCCATGTCGCCCTGCGCCTGGAGCGCGAACGTCGCCGGATCCTTGGCGTACTGCACCTCGAAACCCTTGAAAAAAGGGTGATCCGGCTGCACCGGCGTCAGCGTCGCCGCCTCGCCGATGATCATGCTCCCCGACTCGACCGGCTCCATCTCCAGCTCGAGCTCGTCCGCGTCGAGCTCGAGCTCGATCGGCGCGCGGAGCAGCTTGTAGAGCTCGCGGCGAAAGGCCTCCTCGTTCGGGTGGACGGTGCCGTCGGCGTACATCAGCTCGTCGAGCGTGGCGAGCAGCGCGAAGCGGCCCTCCTCGTCGAAGCGCTTGAAGAGCTCGAAGCAGCGGAGCTTGATCTTGGCGAGCACGAACTGCGTGGTGCTCTCGCCCTCGGCCACCGACTCGGTGAAATGCGACTGGATCGCGCGATCGGTCTCGTCGAGGACCTCGTTGAAGTGCGCGGTGATCTTCGCCAGCAGCTCGCGGTGCGGCTCGAGATCGGCGCCCAGCGCCTCGCGCGCGCGGTGGTCGACGAGCTTGCCGACGTACTCGCGCACGTACTGCTTCTCGGCCCGATCGAAGTCGCCGTCGATGTAGCCGAAGGCCGTGAGGTAGTAGATGATCGCCCGCATCTGCTGCTCGGCGATCTCCGGATCGGTGTCGAACGAGATCATGGCGCGGGAGACTACTCGAAAATGCTCTCGCGCGGCCGGGACCCACCTATACTCGCCCCGTGAGCCACCCGCCCTGCACCGGACCGCACGCGATGCGGATCACGTTCGAGCGACGCCGCAGCGACTTCGAGCGCGACGCCCGGGTAACGCCCTTCACCGGCTCGTGCTGCTGCTGTTGCTGCTGCCTGCACTGGATCGGCGCGGCGGTCGGGGGCATCGTCGGCATGCGCACGGGCTGGAGCAACGGCGAGAAGAGCCTCGGCGCCCCGCTCCCGGCCGAGGGACAGAGCGCTCTCCACCGCGGTCTGGCGATCGGGATCTTCAGCTCGATCGGGCTCTTCCTCGCCTCCCTCGCTCTCGCGTTCGCCGGCCGACCCCTGGAGGGGTTCGGCGCGGTCTATCTCATCGCGCTAGCCTTCTTGCCGCCGGTGGTGTTCCTCCCCGTCTGCATTCCAATGCTGGTCTCGGCCTACGGAGCGCGGCGCAAGGCGCTCTCGGCCTACCGCACCGACATCGCCAAGCTCCCGCCCAAGGACGGCTCGAGCACCAGCATGTCGCTCTACCGGGCCAAGCTCACCCCCGCGCCCAAGACCCACACCAACATGGTGCAGTTCTCGGTGTTCTGCCGCCACTGCTGGTACGATCTGGGCGAGTCGATGCACCTCTCGAAGTGCCCGGAGTGCAGTCAAGACATCGATCACCCGGTGATCTCCGGGCCCGACTACGGCGTCAGCGTCGCCTGGCGGGCCGCGACGACGTCAATCGGCCTGGCGACCGGAGGCACCGTCGTCGGCTATGTGCTGATGCTCGTGATCTCGCTCTTCCTTCGCTAGCCGAAGCGTGGCAACGGCTCCGCGAGCTCCCCTGCCCGCCCTGCGCCGCGGCGTGGCCGTGATCCCGATGGATGGCGCTGTGCAGCTCCGCGTCGGCGACGAAGAGGTCCACGTCCTCGGCGTCGACGACGTGCCGCGGCTGCAAAGGCTCCTCGAGCGGCTCGATCCCACCCGCGGATCCGGCGCCGAGACAGCGCCTCTCGACGCGGAAGACACGCATTTGCTCGACGATCTGGTGGCCGAGCTCGGCGGCCTCGGACTCCTCGCCACGGGCGAAGCTCCGGCCGATCTCCTGCGAGGACAGCGGGTGACGGTGATCGGGCACGCGCCCTCGGCCGCGCTGATCGCCGCGATCCTCGGCGAGCATGGCCTCTCCGCGTCGGTCGAGGAGCGCGCGCAGCCGGTGGGTGCCGACGCCCCGGCCGCGCTGGTCTGCGTCTGCGAGGCTCCGGATCTGGCGCTCCAGCTCGCCGTCAACGACGCTGCCTGCGCCGCGCGGACTCCCTGCCTCTTCGTCGATCTCTCCCATGGTCGTCACGCCACGGTGGGGCCGTTCTACCTGCCCGACGACGGCGCCTGCCATCGCTGCTTCCGCGCCCGCCTGCGCGAGAACACCGCCGCGTTCACCGAGCTCCGCGCCGCCGAAGAGCAGATGATCGCCACCGGCCTCCCGCTCCCGGGAGCCGGCTCTACACCCGCCCATCGACACCTCGTCGCCGGCCTCGCCGCGGCCGAAATCGCGGCGTTCTTCACCCGGGAGCGGCCCTTGCGCACCCTCAACCGGGCCTTCACCGTCGCGTTGTTCCAGCTCGAGGTGTGGTCGGAGCCGGTGTGGCGTGTCCCGTGGTGCGAGGCCTGCGGCCCGCGAGCGTCCGGCTCGGCATGATCCGCCCGGACGCCGCGCGGGCGCGAGAGCTCTTTCTCGGGCTGGTGGGCCGGAGGACCGGTATCGTCCGCCAGCTCGGCCTGGTCGACACCCTGGATGGCGACGCCCCGCTGTTCCACGCGGGCGCGCAGATCGCCAACGCGCACCCGTACCATGGAGAGCACCTCGGCCTCGGTGTGGGCGGCTGCGGCGTCACCCGCGAGGCCGCGGTGATCTCGGCGCTCTGCGAGGGCGTCGAGCGCTACGCCGCGTCGAGCTACGGGCCCTCCAGGCGAGGACTGGAGTCGAGGCGCGCGCTGGAAGAGCGCCTGTCGCTCGATCCGGCGGCGCTGGTGCGCTTCACCGACGCGCAGCGCGCCGAGGCCGATTTTCCGCTCTCCCCGGTTGACGACGAGAGCCCGCTCCGCTGGGAGCTGGGGTGGGATCTGGCCTCCGGCGATCCCTCCTTCCTCCCGGCCTTCGCGGTGCACCTGCCCTACATGCTCGAGCGCGACGAGCCTCTGGTGGCCATGGGCCTCAGCACCGGCCTCGCCTGCGGCGCGACCCTGGAAGACGCGGTGAGCAAGGGCCTTTGCGAGGCGGTCGAGCGCGACGCCATGGCCCTCACCTGGGTGCGCGGCCTCTGCCCGCCCAGCGTCGACGAAGCGGTGGTGAGAGCGCTGGTGGGCCACGTTTTGCCGCCCCGCGACGAGGTCGTGGCCTACGATCTCACCACCGATATCGGCCTCCCCGTGTTCATGGTCATCTGCCGTGGCCTCGGGCCGAGAGGCCCTCTCGTGGCGGTGGGCGCCGCCTGCCACCCCGACGCCCGCCTTTCGCTGCTCAAGGCCGCCATGGAGTCGAGCCAGGACCGGGCCTACGTGCGGATGCTGATCGAGCGCGATCCCGCGTGGGCGCCCGCCAACGACTTCTCCAACGTCACCGATTTCTCGCTCCACGCCCGCCTCTACAGCGCGAGCCCGGCGCTGGCGTCGCGCGGCCTCGCCTTCCTCGAAGGCCACCCCGAGGAGATCACCCGGTCGCGCTTCGAGCCCGAAGGGGCCGAGTCCACCCCGATCACCGCGGCGCTGAAGGTGCCTGGGCTCACCGGCGCTGCGGTGGATCTCACCCCGCCCTGGGCCGCCTCGCTGGGCCTCCGCGTGGCCCGCGTGGTGGTCCCCGATCTCATGCCTTTGCACGGCAATCACACCCTGCGTTACCTCGCCCACCCCCGGCTCGCCCGCGCCGAGAAATGCTTTTCGCGCGCCCGGCTCCGACACCCGCGGCCGATCTGGCCCTACCCGCACCCGATGCCGTGAGCGCCATGAAAATCTGCTCGATGAAGAGGCTCCCCTGAGCTCCCCCCGCACCTACGACGAGCTCGATCCGCCCCCGCGCTGGCCGGCGAGCCGCCTTTACCACGAGAACAGCAAGCTCACCGAGCGCCGCGCCGAGGCCCTGCAAGAGCAGATCGAGCTCTTCGCGGCCGACTCCGGCGGCGCGCCCGCGGGGCAGAGTCGGTATCCCGGTCGCCCGACCGTGGCGCTCCCACGCGCGAAACGAAGGCTCTTCGGGCCAAGGCTCGACGACACGCTCCGCGATCGTCGCTCGCAGCAAGGCCCGTTTGCGAGTCGACCGCTCCCGCTCGCCTCGCTCGGGGCGCTGCTCGATCTCGCGGTCGGCGCGCGCCGACAGGCCCCCTCGAAGGCGAACGCAAAAGGCGACGCGGCGCCCGCCGAGGTCGCGTTGCTCCGGCCCTTTCCCTCGGCTGGGGGGCTCTATCCGCTCGAGGTCCATGTCGCGGCGCTCGCGTGTGCCTCGGTGGAGCGGGGCTTCTATCATCACGATCCCGCCGCGCACGCGCTCGCCCGACTCGGCCCCTGCCCCGCAGAGGCCGACCTTTCGCGGCTGATCTTCGCCGACAACCTCTGGCCAGGCGCCGCCGCCGCGCTGATCTTCACCGCGGTCCTCGAGCGGACCCAGGCGAAATACGGCGAGCGCGGGTATCGCTTCGCGCTGATCGAGGCGGGGCACGCCGCCCAGAATGTCCTCCTCGCGGCCGGGGCGCTGGGCCTCGTCGCCGCGCCGATCGGCGGCTTCTGCGAGGACGCGCTCGGCGCCGCGATGGGGCTCGACGCCGCGAGAGAATCTCCTCTCTACGTGGTCCTGATCGGCGCGCGGCCCGACCCGCGGTGAAGCGGGCTTGACAGCCCCGGCGGCCTGGACCAAGATTCATCCGCCCATCGCGATACCAGGATAATGGACCTCACCCGCTGCGTCGAAACGCTCACCCTCCTCGGCGACGAGAGCCGGATCCGGCTCTGCGCCCTGCTGCGCGGGCGCGAGCTCCGGGTCACCGATCTGGTGCGGGTGACCGGGATCGCCCAGTCCCGCGTCTCCACCCACCTCGGGCGGCTGCGCGAGGCCGGCTTCGTCCGCGACCGGCGCGAGGGGCCGCAGGCCTTCTACGCGCTCGCGGCCGACGCGCTGCCCGCCGCCGCCAAGGTCGTCCTCGACGAGGCGCAGGGCTCCACCGATCCCACGCTCGAAGGCGACCGACAGCGCCTGCGCGAGCTCGACGCCGAGCGCCGCGGCGGCCTCCCCGAGTCGTTCGCGGGCGAGATGGAGCGGCACTACTCCCCGGGTCGAACCTGGCAGTCGCTCGCGGTCGGCTTCTCGGCGTTACTCCGGCTCGGCGACGTGCTCGACGTCGGCTCGGGCGACGGCGCCGCCGCGAGCTTCCTCGCCCCGTATTGCCAGTCGCTCACCTGCGTCGACGCGAGCGAGCGGATGATCGAGGCCGCGCGCCCGCGCCTCGCGCCCTATCCCCACGCCGGGGCCCAGGTCGCCGATGTCCACGATCTCCCGTTCAAGGCCGCCTCGTTCGATTCAGTCGTGGTCTTTCACACGCTGACCTACGCCGAGCGGCCGAAGCGGGCCCTCGAAGAGTGCGCTCGGGTGCTCCGCCCGGGCGGGCGGCTTGTGCTGCTGTCGCTCGACGAGCACGGCCACCACGAGATCAGCGCGGCGTACGGCGAGCGCCACCCGGGCTTCTCCCCCCGCGCGCTCCGGGGCTTGATTTCCCGCGCCGGGCTCGATGTCGCCCGCTGCGAGATCGCCTGTCGCGAGACCAAGAAGCCTCATTTTCAAGTGGTCCTCGCCGTGGCCGACAAGCCCCGCGAAGGCCTCCCCCCGAGAAAAGCCAAGGCCGGCTGAGCCCGCCACCCAGCGAGAGTCCCATGCGCGAAGCCCACCCCCTAGAGAAGCTGCTCCAGCAACGCATTGCCATCATCGACGGCGCGATGGGGACCACCATCCGCACCTACGGGATGACCGAGCAAGACATCCGCGGCGCTCGCTTCGCGGGCTCGAAGAAGGATCTGCTCAACAACGGCGATCTCTTCTCGCTCACCCAGCCGAAGATGATCTGCGACATCCACCGTCGCTTCCTCGAGGCCGGCGCCGACATCATCGAGACCAACACCTTCGGCGCCACCAGCATCACCCAGAGCGAGTTCTTCGTCGACGATCCGCGCGAGCGCGGCGGGCGCAAGGATCCGGCGTTCTACCAGAAGATCATCGACGATCCGTTCCTGAGCGAGCTGGCCTGGGAGATCAACGAGCAGTCGGCGAAGCAGTGCCGGGAGTGGGCCGATCGCGTGGCCAGCACCGATGGTCGTCGGCGCTTCGTCGCCGGGGCGATTGGCCCGCTCACGGTGTCTCTCTCGAATTCGCCCGACGCCGACGACGCCGGCTTCCGGGTGGTGACGTTCGATCAGGTCAAGGCGGCGTACCTGCTGCAAATCCGGGCGCTGATCGCCGGCGGATCCGATCTGCTCCTGGTCGAGACCATCTTCGATTCGCTCAACGCCAAGGCCGCTCTCGTGGCCATTCGCGAGGTCTTCGATCAGGACGGCAAAGAGCTCCCGGTGATGATCTCGGCGGCGGTCGGGCGCGGCGGCGAGACCATGATCTCGGCCCAGACGGCCCCGGCCTTCTGGAACGCGGTCGAGCACGTCAAGCCGATCTCGGTCGGGCTCAACTGCTCGCTCGGGCCGGACCTGATGTACCCGTTCCTGTCCGAGCTCTCGGAGCGCTCCAGCGCGGCGATCTCCTGCTATCCCAACGCCGGCTTGCCCAACGCGCTCGCGCCCACCGGCTTCGATCTCGAGCCCGCCGACATGGCCCGTTACCTGAGCGAGTTCGCCCAGGCCGGCCTCCTCAACATCGCCGGCGGCTGCTGCGGCAACAC
>JBDTXR010000311.1:0-11007 GCA_040006075.1 Byssovorax sp.
ACTCCTGGCGCATTATCGCCATATCCGGGGTGTCCATGGAAGCGGGGGATGATCAAGCCAGCCCTCCTCACCTCCGCCGGACAGTATTCGTTCGCGCAAGCGAGCACGACCACGCCGCCGATCGCCATGCCCTCGGGGGCCATCGAGGTGAAGGCCGGCTGGGGGCTGATCTCGGAAGGGGCCTGTGCTTCGAGCACCGCGATCCACGTCGAGACGTTCGTTGACCCCGGCAACAAGGCGTACTGCTACGGTCTGGTCGGGATCCACATGAGCTCCAGGCTCCTCCCCAACTGGATCTGGGCAACCTTCGAGCCGCAGAGCCTCGCGACCAACCCGGGCCGCTGCGCGTTGCCCGGCGCCACCGGCATCCCCGCGGTCACGACCCCTGCGGGGCCGGCGAAGCCCACGTCTCCGCCGGCGTCCGGCCAGTTTGGTCCGTGCAACGACGCGTGGGGGTCCGTCGTGGCGCCGAGCAGCAGCTCCGCCCCGACCGCGGCAACTCCCGCCCTCACGAGCCTCTTTGCGCTTCAGGGATCGAGCCTGGGACAGGAGTTCCAGAACTACCGCCTCGACGGCGTTCAGACCGACTTCGGGACCGCCACCGCCCCCACGCTGCTCGGCAACTCCCGGATCGAGGGGGAAGCGGGGGTTCCGAACGGGAAGGCATCCTGCATCACGTGCCACTCGAACGCCATGGTCAGCCTGGTCAACGGCAAGGCGGCGGGCAATGCGTTCACCACAGCCATGCTCAGCGGCGTGGGACCGGGGGCGGTCGTGCCCGCCGGCGCCTACGCGCTGGACTTCTCCTGGATGCTCGATTTCGCGCCTGCGAAGTGAAGTGAAGCACGCGATCGCGCTGCCTCGGCGCGCCGCGCGCGCAGGGGCTCGGGCCGGCGCGCAGCGCTCCGCCTGCGGGTGTCGTGATTGACACTCTTCGACGCGGACCGTACCCGGACAACCGCGAGGGCGCCAGGGTCGCAAGTCCCGGAAAGACACGGTTTCTTCGGCCCCCTTGCGACCCTTGTGCCCTTGCGGTCAAACTCTCGTCCGCTCCGCCACAGCAGGATGGAGATCGAGATCCCGGAGCGAGAGCCGAGGCCGTGACGCGCGCCATCCCCCTCTGGCATTCCCGGCGAGCGCGGCGAGCACTATCTCTCCGGCCTCTGGGCGTGAGCGGATAGTCGATCATGTAAATATTTGAAACCACGTAGCAAGCTGGGATCTGCGCCCTGCGCGCTTCGAGTGTTGACAGGCCGCGTGGTCTCGGGCTCTCATGGCGCCTTCCCGGGCACGTCGCCCTGGGACGTTCCCCTCGCTCGATCGATGGCCCCGGATGATCGCCCTCCCCCGCCTCACTCCCCTCCTGCTCCTCGCGTCCCTCATGCTCTCGTGCAAGCCCGCGCCTGCCGAGCAATTTCACTACACCTTCCTCTTGCCGCGCGGCGAAGCGCCTCTCGGCACCTCGCTTTTTTTTGGCGACATCGAGGTCGGAACCGTGAATCCTGCGGGCAAAGCCGGGAGCGACGAGGACAGAACCTACGCGAAGGCCTCCACCATCCTGCCCCGCTCGGCCGGGCTCATCAGCTCGAAGCCAGGCACGCTGCGCGCACGGCGCACGACCGCCTGTGGCGAGACCTTTGCGGCCATCAAGGTCCTCGACGGGCAACCGCTGCACGCCAGGAAGGCCAACGACTACCGCTGGAGCGCCGCGTTCGAGCAAAAGCAGCGCGACGAGGTCGACCTCAAGAAGCCCGAGCACCGACACAACTGGCCCATCGCGGTGCCCATCGACTGGGTCGCCCCCCCGACAGACACCGACGCGCCGATCGCCACCCTCTATTTCGATGACCACGGCGCCTCGCCCCCGCCCGTGATCACGATTGGCACGCTCACCATCACGCGACGAGACCCGCTCAAGACTCAGGCGTTCAATTGTGCCAGGTCGTTTCCGGTCAAGGTCGACGGCACCGTGATTGGTACGCTCGAGCTCGCGCCCAGGGTTTCGTATTATCTCATCTCGACCACGCCGGCCTGCTATCAAGAGCGGTTGATCACCTACAGCTCCGGCAAGGATCGCGGGCCCGGGCCCTCGTCCTCGCCCATCGTGCATGGGCTGGGCACCGTGATCCCCCTGCTCTTCGAGCCGTACTATTTCCTCAAGCCGGCGTCGGGGACCATGTCGGGGGGAGGCACCTCGTTCACGCTCTCCGAAGTCATGGCCACCCCCTGCCCCGCCCCGCGATAGCGTGCTTCGACCGTGAACGCCACGCCGTACGAGGCGCTCTTCGCCGTCAAGCTCGTCGTTTACGTCGGCGTTCTCGGCGTCGCCGCCTGGCGATGGGGCGCCGCGCTGAAGGGCAAGTGGCCTCGCATCCTCCTCGGCGGACTGGCCCGCTTCGCGCTCGGAGCCATCGTGGGCATCCCCGCTGGCCTCATCCTCCGCGACCAGCTCGGCAGTGGCGGCGGCTTCGCGTTCTATGCCCTCTACTTCACGCTCCGCTTCCTGCTGTGGCTCCTGGTGCTCCGGGTGGCTTTCCTCGAGGCTCCTCTCGGCGAGGTCGCCGGACTCGCCACCGCCGGAGCGGTGCTGAACGCGGGGCTCGATCTGGCGTTGCCCGACTCGTTGATGAGCATGTTTTACATCAACCTCTGCTGAGCCCCTCCCAGCGGGCCTCCCTCGATGGCTTGGTCGCCCGGTCGCATCGTGGGTGCCCGCCAAAGTGGGTTGAACCCGAGCGCCGCCCGTGGCACCACGGCCCTGATCATGAGCGCCTGGATTGTCCGTAAACCTCGCCCGCGCGCGAAGGTTCGCCTCTTCTGCTTCCCCTACGCCGGCGGCGGCGCCTCGATTTACCGCGCCTGGCCCGACGCGCTCCCCCACCTCGACGTCTGCGCGATCCAGCCGCCCGGGCGCGAGACCCGGATGCGCGAGGCCTCGTTCACGCGCCTCGATCCGCTGGTCGAGGCCGCGGTCGAGGCGATCACGCCGCTGCTCGATCAGCCCTTCGCCTTCTTCGGGTACAGCCTCGGCGCCTACGTCGCGTTCGAGGCCGCGCGGGTGCTCCGCGCGCGCGGCGCGCCCGCGCCGGTGCGGCTGTTCCTCGCGGCGTGCCCCGCGCCGCAGACGCCGCGACGCAAGCCGCCGATCCACGCGCTGCCCGAGCCCGAGCTCATCCAGGAGATCAGGAGCTACGCCGGGACGCCGGCCGAGGTGCTCGAGCACGAAGAGCTGATGGCGCTGCTTTTGCCGCTGCTGCGCGCGGATTTCGGCGTCTTCGAGACCTACGCGTCGCGCCCCGAAGCGCCGCTCGACGTCCCGCTCTCGATCCTCGGCGGCCTCACCGACGAGGACGCGACGCGCGAGGATCTCGACGCCTGGCGCGAGCACACCACCAGAGCCTTCGTGCTCCGCATGTTCCCTGGCAACCACTTCTTCATCAACACCGAGCGCACGCGCCTGCTCACCTCGGTGCTTCAAGACCTGGGCCCCCTTCTTGCTGGGTGAGCCGGGCGCGCGCCTTGACGGGCGCGAAAGAAATTCGCTATTATTCCCGACTAAACCAGCGGAAAGGACGAGTCATGGAGACAGCTCAGAGCGTTGATGGCGGCCCGGTGAAGAAGGCCGTCAGTGTCCCCGCGGGCAGCCCGATCAAGACCGGCTTCATCAGCCCCGGCGACACCTACCCTCTCGTGCTCTCGCCCACCGCGCCCGGCGTCGACGTCGCCGCGTGGGCCGCCGCGAACCGCCCCTTCATCCTCGACGCGCTCGCCGCGCACGGCGCGCTCCTGTTCCGCGGCTTCGAGATGAAGACCCCGCTCGACTTCGAGAAGGTCGCCGGCTCCATCTGCAGCGATCTCTTCGGCGAGTACGGCGATCTCCCGCACGAGGATCTGACCAACAAGATCTACCACTCGACGCCTTACCCCGCGGACAAGGCCATCCTCTTCCACAACGAGAGCTCGCACCTCCCGCGCTGGCCGGTGAAGCAGTTCTTCTTCTGCGTCCAGGCCTCGACCACCGGCGGCGAGACGCCGCTCCTCGATTGCCGCGAGGTCTACCGCGTCCTCGACAAGGATCTCCTCGCGAAATTCGAGGAGAAAGGCCTGATGTACGTGCGTAACTTCTGCGAGGACATCGACGTCCCCTGGCACGAGTTCTTCAAGACCAAGGACAAGAAAGAGGTCGAGCGCATCTGCAAAGAGGGCGGGATGGAGAGCGAGTGGATCCGCGGGCGAACGCTGCGGATCAAGCAGCGCGGCCCCGCCGTGATCAAGCACCCGCGCACCGGCGAGAAGGTGTTCTTCAACCAGGTGCAGCTCCACCACCCCTTCTGCCTCGATCCGGCGACGCGTAAATCGCTGGTCGCGCTGTTCAAGGAAGAGGGCCTCCCGCGCAACGTCTACTACGGCGACGGCAGCAAGATCGAGGACGCCACCATGGCCGAGCTCGACCGCGTCTTCTGGAAGCACTGCAAGGCGGCCCCCTGGCAGGCCGGCGATCTGATCATGCTCGACAACATGATCATCTCCCACGCCCGCAAGCCGTTCACGGGCTCGCGCAAGATCGTCGTCGCCATGGGCGAGATGTTCAACGCCACCGACCTCCCCTCCTGAACGCGCAGCCGCCGCCGATGAACCAGCGAGCGCTCACGGTAGCGGTAGCGGCCAACTTCACCCCCGACCTCGTCAAGCCCGCGATCACGCACTGGCTGGGCGAGCTCGGGATCGCGCACGCCATCGAAATCGCCCCGTACAACCAGCTCTTTCAGGAGCTGATCGATCCCGCGAGCCTCTTCGGGCGCACGCGCGCCGGCATCAACGTCGCGCTGATCCGCCTCGGCGATTGGGCGCGGCGCGAGGGCCAAGGGCACGGGCGCGGCGGCGCCGAGGGCGAGTCGAGCGAGGCCCTCGCGCGCCACGTCGACGAGCTGATCGAGCTCGCGTCGGCGTACGCGCGGCGCGAGGGCGCGGCGCCGCTCCTGCTGATCGTCTGCCCCGAGCCGCCCGCCACGCGAAACGATCCCGCGCGCGCCGCGATCTTCGCCGAGGCTGAGCGGCGGATCCTCGATGCGGTGGGCGCGTTGGGCGGCGCGCTCGCGGTGGGGAGCGAGGCCCTGCTCGCGGCCTATCCCACGGCAATTTACGACGATCCCGCGAGCGACGAGCTCGGCCACATCCCCTACACGCAGGCCTTCTTCGCGGCGATCGGCACCGTCGCCGCGCGCCGGATCCGGGCCTACGTCGAGCCGCCGCACAAGGTCCTCGCGCTCGACTGCGACAACACGATCTGGAGCGGCGTCGTCGGCGAGGACGGCGCGGCCGGCGTGACGATCGACGCCGGGCGCGAGGCGATCCAGCGCTTCGCCACAGCGCAGCACGAGGCCGGCGTGCTGATCTGCCTCGCCAGCAAGAACGTCGAGGACGACGTCGACGAGGTCTTTCGCACGCGGACCATGCCGCTCGAAAAGCGCCACGTCATCGCCTCGCGCGTGAGCTGGCAGCCCAAATCGCAGAGCCTCCGCGAGCTCGCGCACGAGCTCAACCTCGGCCTCGACTCGTTCGTCTTCGTCGACGACAGCCGGATCGAGTGCGCCGAGGTCCGCGCCGGCTGCCCCGACGTGCTCACGATCGAGCTCCCCTCCGAGAGCGACGCCGCCGCCCGCGTGATCGCGAACATCTGGGCCTTCGACCGCTGGAAGATCACCGCCGAAGATCGCAAGCGCGGCGAGCTCTACCGGCAGAACGTCGCGCGCGATCGCACCCTCCGCGCCGCGCCGTCGATGGACGAGTTCCTCGCCGGCCTCGATCTGAAGATCACCGTCGCGCCGCCCACGCCGGCCGAGATCCCGCGCACCGCGCAGCTCACCTTCCGCACCAACCAGCTCAACACCACCACGGTTCGCCGCGACGAGGCCGCGCTCGCGTCGCTGCTCGCCGCAGGGAAAATCGAGGCGCTCGCGGTCACGGTGAGCGATCGCTTCGGCGACTACGGCCTCGTCGGCGTGGCCCTCTTCGACGTCGACGCAGCCTCAGCTTCGATCCGCGCCGACACCTTCCTGCTGAGCTGCCGCGTCCTGCAGCGCGGCGTCGAGCACCGGATGGTGGCCCGCCTCGGGGAGATCGCCGTGGAGCGCGGCCTGGCCCACGTGACGCTCCCGTTCGTGCCGACCGCGAAGAACCTGCCCGCGCGCGATTTTCTGCGATCGCTGGGCGACGAGCACGCCGGGGTGGGGCCCGCGGGCGCGTTCACCGTGCGGCTCGCGGCGGCAGACGCCGCGGCGCTGGTCTACCGCCCCTCGGCGGCCGGCTCGCCCGGGGCGGCAAATGCCGCCGTTGACGACGCGCCACGACCGGCCACGAGCGGGGACACCGCGCCCGCGGCGTCGCGGCAGGCGCTGCTCGAGCGGCTCGCGCGCGAGGTCCACACCGCCGAGCAGATCCAGGCGATCGTGCAGCCGGACCTCGGCGTTCGCCCGCGGCCAGAGGGAGCGCCGCCGATCGTCGCGCCGCGCGACGCGCTCGAGGACGAGCTCGCGCGCCTCTGCGAAGAGGTGCTCGGCGTCCGCCCCGTCGGCGTCACCGACGATCTCTTCCTCGACTTCGGCGCCGACTCGCTCGCCGGGGTTCGCCTCGCGAAGGAGATCGGCGCCGAGCTCGGCCACCGCGTCGAGGTGGGCGCGGTGCTCGAGGCGCGCACGGTGGAGCGCCTGGCGCGCGCGATCCGCGGCGAGCCCGACGGCGCCGCGCGCGCCGCGTCGAGGACGCTCTACACGTACCGCCGCGGCGGGCACAAACGCCCGATCTTCCTGGTGCGCCCCGCGAGCAACAGCGGCGGCTCGCTCTCGTACGTGGCCCTCGCGCGCAGCCTCGATCGCGCGCGCCCGCTCCACACGTTCCTGAACCGCCCGCTCCTCGACGGCGGCGCGCTCTACGCGAGCGTCGAGGCCATGGCCGACGAGTACATCGCGGCGATGCGGTCGGTGCAGCCGCGCGGCCCGTACCTGCTCGCGGGCTGGTGCCTCGGCGGCAAGGTGGCCTTCGAGATGGCCAGCCGCCTCGTGGCGGCCGGCGACGAGGTCGCGGCGCTGGTGCTCTTCGACACGCTCCCGCCGGCGACGCGGATCGAGCGGCTGCGGTTCGCCGCCGAGCGCGTGGCCCGGCGGAGCGCGGTGGCCTTCACCACGCGCTTCCCGCGGGTGACGGTGACGCGGGGCTGGAAGCGCCTCGCGAAGGCCGTCCCGCCGCTGCGAACGGGGCGCGAGCAGAGCCCGGTCGCGCGCTTCCTCGCCCTCGCGTACTGGGCCCCCAAGCTCGACGACGCGGCGCTGATCGAGCGCTGTTTTCCGCTGATCTCGCGCGGGATGGACGTGCACCGCCTCTCGCCCGAGGCCCGCTGGGAGCGGGTGTTCACGGCGCTGAAGAAGGTCGCGACCGACGGCGAGCTCGACGGCGAGGTCTCCGCCGCGGCCACGCGGCGCGGCTACGCGGCGCTCGCCTGGGACCACCGGCTCGACGCCGCGTACGCGCCGAAGGGCTCGTACCCCGGCGCCGTGCACCACTTCCTCGTGCGCGGCGGCGCGGCGCGCTGCCGCGCGTGGCAGCGCCTCTGCGCCCAGCGCATCGAAGAGCAGGAGTTCCCCATCGCCGGGACGGCGCGGATCACCGACGCTCACAACGCGATGATGCAGCGCGAGAACGTGCCTCTGTTCGCCGAGGCGCTCAATCGGGTGCTCGACGCCGCCGACGCCCGCGTGGAAGAGAGGCGCTGAGATGATCCCCTCACCCGTCGGACCGAAGCTCCGCTCGCTCGGCGGCGAGGTCCCGCCGGCCACGATCCTCCGCGACGCCGAGCAGGCCCTCGAGCTCCCTCCGCGCATCCGCCAGCGCTTCTGGGACATCCTCGGCCCGTGCCTCGCCGAGCCTCTCCCCGGATCGCTCGAGTCCGATCTCGATCGCCTCTGCGCCGAGCACGCCCTCGCGCCGGACGCCCTCGCCCGCGCCCTCAAGGCCTGCCGTTTCCTCGTCCGCAACGCCGCGGCCCACGATCTCGACGCCCGCGCGTTCGCCGAGGATCTCGCGCTCCTGAGCGGGGGATCGACCCAGCTCGCCGACCTGCTCGTGCCCGGCTACGAGTCGGCGCGCGCGGTGGTCCGGAGCGAGCTCGCGCGCGCGGCGATCCACGATCACGGCAAGGTGCTGGAGGGCGTGGACTGGAGGATCGACGTCGTCACGGCCTCGAGCCAGGCCGCGAAGCTGCGCGCGCCGATCGCGGTGATCACCCTGCATTACCGCGAGGGATCGGAGCGCGAGCGGCTGACGCTGCAGGCGACCCCGGAGTCGCTGGAGAGCCTGAGGGACCTCTGCGATCGAATGCTGGGCCCGAAGGCGGGATCGTAGCGAGCCGCGCGATCGCCTCGCTAGAAGTGGTCCTTCATCTCGATCATGATCCCCGACGCGGTCACGATCCGATGCATCGACGGGTTGCGCGAGGTCACCGGCGTCGGCGTCGCCGGGTTGTGCACCGAGCCCACGATCAGCGGCCGATCCGGATCGCCGTCGACGAAGACCACCAGCACCTCGGTCCCGGCCTTGAGCGGCATGTGCGTGCCGTAGTTCGGCCCGCTGTGCTGCTGGATCATCCGTACGCGGTGGGTGTTGTGCGGGCGCCCGCCGAGGGGAGCGGGATCGAAATAGAAGCGCACGGTGTAGCGCCCTTGATCGTCGAGCTGCGCCATCTTGCCCATCACGCCCTCGGGGCTGGGCTCGATGACTCCGGTGAGCACGCCGTCGATGCGCGGGCGCTTCGTCGCGCGCGCCGGGCGGTAGGTGCGGCTGGCCTCGGTGAGGCGGAACTCGTTGACGTACGAGGTGACGTCGGGGCTCATGCTGAATCCGACGACCACCTGCGTCGCCGTGTGGGTGAGCGAGACCAGGAGGAAGTCTTTGCCGCCGTCGAACCGAGGGTGATCGTCGAGGTGGAAGGTGGCGCCCGCCGAGAAGGCGCAGACGTCGCCCTTGCCCTCGAGATAGCGAGTCTCGGCGAAGCGCTCCTCGGCGCGCACCCTGGCGAGCGACTGGCTCGCTTCGGGGGTCTTCGGGTGCTGGCAATACTCGACGACGCCGCCGGCGAAGCCCTCGGGCACCTCGTGCGTCGTGGTGAGATCGAGCAGCGGAGTGCGGTAGTTGTAGTCCTGCTGCACGAAGGCCGCGGGCATGATCTGGCGCTTCGACACCAGGCCGAACACGTCGCACTGCTCGCCGCGCGGGCGGAAGAGCACCGGCGCGTCACGGACGATCGGCGAGAAGCCGTGGGCGTGATCGGTGAAGACCAGGAGGTCGCGCCCCTCGTGCTGCTCGAAGAAGAAGCTGATGCCGAGGTGCTCGGTGAGCCGGGAAATGAAGGCGAGATCCGTCTCCTTGTACTGGACGACGAACTCTCGCGCCGGGTACGTGGACATCAAGCGCATCTGCACGTCGTCGTCGCCGAGGCCGACCAGCGCGAGCTTGGCCTTGATGATGTCGGGCACGCTGAGGTCGAGGAAGATCTCCTGGGTCTCGACCAGCGTGAGCCGGAAGGCGCGCGGCGAGAGGCGGAGTCGGAAGGTGCGAAACGAAGGCTCGCTGTCGAGGAGATCCTCGACGCCGGAGACCATGCCGTGGACGCGGCGGAGCTCGGCGCCGCCGAGCGAGAAGACCAGATCGGCCTCGGATCCCGAGAGCTCGTCGAGGGTGAGCTCGCCCGGCGTGACCACCACGATCTCGAGATCGAAGGCGAAGAGCCGGGAGATGGCCTCGTCGCCGTTCATCCGCGCGATGTGCACGTGCTCGCAGGCAAAGTCGGTGGACTCGAGCCGCACCTCGACGCGATCTTTCGGCATCGCCACAGGACACCGAAGCGACCCGCGGCCGTCAACTGCAAAGCGCGGTCTCTTGTCCTGTCGACGCGCGATCCGAGCGCGTGGACGCGAGCGCGCGCGGCGTGATAGCGTCGGTCCCCCGTGCACCCGCGATGGCCGGTCGAAATCCACCCGATCGGGCGTACCGCGGCGGCGACGCTGGCGTGGCGTCATCGCGGTCGACTCCGGATCAGCGTCATCGCCAAGGCCACCTTCGCCTTCGTGGTCGAGGGGCCGATGGCCCTCGTCGCTCCCGACGACATCCACGCCGCCGAGGTGCACCACGACGGCGATCCGAAGCGCAGCCTGCGGGCGGCGAGCGATCTCGTCCCGTACCGCACCCAGGCCGACGTGGTGCTCGTGGGGCACGCCCTGGTCCCCGAAGAGAGCGCGACGGTGCGGCTCGCCGTGTACCGCGATCGCGCGCTGATCGACAAATCGTTCGACGTCGTCCCGAGCGGTGATCTCGAGGGAAAGCACCGCGTCCCGCTGGTGTACGAGCAGACGCCGGGCGGGCCGGAGTGGGACGACAACCCGGTCGGCACCTCGCTGCCGAGCATCGTCGATCTGTCGGATCCGCAGCGGCCGGTGGGCTTCGGGCCCATCGCCGCGGCGTGGCCGGCGCGCGCGCGGCGCCTCGGCGGATCGAGCCCGCGCACGCTCCACGCGCGGATCCCGGTGCTCCCCGACGAGATCGACTGGCGCTACTACTCCGCGGCCCCCGCTGATCAGGTGATGGAGTACCTGCAGGGCGACGAGTGGATCGTGCTGGAGAACCTGATCGAGGACTGTCCCACGGCGCGGATGCAGCTGCCGAGCGCCCACGCCGAGGCGCGGATCTTCGGCCTCGGGCCGGCGCCGATCGTCAAGATGCTGGCCGATAGCCTCCACCTCGATCTCGATCGCGGCGCGGCCTCCATGACCTGGCGGGGCAGCTTCGAGATCGCCCACGAAGAGACGATGCGCGGCCTCTCGGTGATGGTCGGCGTCGCGGTGACCGGGCAGCCGATCGCGTGGCCCGCGGTGCCGCCGCCGCGTCGCGAGGCCGTCGTCGTGCCCCCGCCGCCGGGGCGCGCCCCGCTGCCGATGGTGGTGCCGCCTCCGCCGCCGA
>JBDTXR010000312.1:0-10999 GCA_040006075.1 Byssovorax sp.
CGCGCGCGGAGGCATCCTCCGCGAGGGCCTCGGCTGGGATCGCTGCGACGTCGGCTGCGTGCTCAACGTCTCGGCCGATCACCTGGGGCTCGCCGGCGTCGAGACCATCGAGGATCTGGCCTTCGTCAAGCGCTTGATCGTCGAGGTGGTCCGCGACAACGGGACGAGCGTGCTCAACGCCGACGACCCGCTCACCGCCGCCATGGCAAGCCACGCCGAGGGGCGGCTGATGTACTTCTCGCGCTCGGCCCAGAACCCGATCGTCCGCGAGCACGTGCGCGCCGGCGGGCGGGCCGCGGTCATCGAGCAGGGCGTCAACGGCGAGATGATCACCATCTACGACGGCGACCGGCACATCCCGGTGACCTGGACCCACCTCATCCCCGCGACGCTCGAGGGCAAGGCCAAGTTCAACGTCGAGAACGCGCTCGCGGCGGCGGCGGTGGCCTACTCGATGGGGATCTCGCTCGAGCACATCCGCCAGGGGCTGCGCACCTTCACCACCTCGTTCTTCCAGGCGCCGGGGCGCTGCAACGTCTTCGACGAGCACCCGTTCCGCGTCATCGTCGACTACGGCCACAACCCCGCGGCGATGGTGAAGATGGTCGAGCTGGTCCAGAGCCTGCGGCACCAGCGCGCCATCGGCGTGATGATGGCGCCGGGCGATCGCAAGGACGACGCGATCCGCGAGATCGGGCGGATCGCTGCGCGCGCGTTCGACGTGATCGTGGCCAAGGAAGACTCGAACCGGCGCGGGCGACCGGCGGGCGAGGTCGCGCGCTTGCTGCGCGAAGGCGCGGTCGAGGGCGGCGTCGCGCCCGAGAAATGCCACGAGCTGATGACCGAGCGGGAAGCGATCGAGGTGGCCATGGCCATGGCCAAGCCGGGCGATCTCGTCGTGGTCTTCGCCGACGACGTCACCGCCTGCTGGAAGCAGATCATCTACTGGGGCAAGCCCGAGTCGGCCGCGCTCGCGAGCGAGCTGGAGCGAGGATGAGCTACGCGATCCTGACGCACGGCGGAGCGGCCTCGCCGCGCGCGCTCTCGGATGGTTGCCACGTCGCCGCCGAGCGCGCGCGCGCGGTGCTCGACGAGGGCGGCGACGCTTTCGCGGCAGCGCTGGCTGCCACCGTTGTGCTCGAGGACGATCCGCGGTTCAACGCCGGTACCGGCTCGAATTTGCGCCTCGACGGCCAGCTCGTGCAGATGGACGCGGCGGTGATGGCCAGCGACGGGCGCTTCGGCGGCGTGGCCTGCATCGAGGCCGTGAAGAACCCGATCCTCGTCGCGGCGCGGGTGATCGAGACGCCGCACCTGCTCCTCGTCGGCGAGGGCGCGACGGCGTTCGCGCGGCGCCTCGGCTTCGGCGCGTACGATCCGGTGACCGAGGGCGCGAAGAAGAAGTACGCGCGCTGCGTGGCCGAGCTCCGCGGCACCGGCGACGGCGCCTACGCCGACGACGCCGCGCCGTGGAAGATCACGAGGCCGTCGCAGCTCTGGAACTTCCCCGGCGAGCCGCTCGACTGCGACACCGTCGGCGCCGTGGTGCGCGACGCCCACGGCCGCTTCGCCGCGACCGCGTCGACGGGAGGCACGCTCTACATGCTCAAGGGCCGTGTCGGGGACTCGCCGCTGATGGGCGCCGGCGTCTACGCGGGCCCTCACGGCGCGGTCTGCGCGACCGGCGTGGGCGAGGACATCGTCCGCAATTTCCTGAGCAAGACGATCTACGACTGGCTCGCCGAAGGGCTGCCCCCGCAGCGCGCCGCGCAGCGGGCCGTGGCGCTGTTTCCGGACGTGATCGACGTCGGCGTGCTGGTGATCGGCAAAGAGGGCCACGCGGTGGCCTCGAACCGCGACATGGCGCGGGCCGAGCTCACGGGCTGAGCGCGGCTCGCGCGAGGACTGAACGATGCCGCTGGCCGCTGGAGAGAGGCTCGGGCCATACCTCATCACCCGGGCGCGTCGCCGACGGTCGCGGGCAGGTCGATCGTGAAGCAACACCCCTCGCCCGCCGCGCTCGTGACCGCGATCGTCCCGCGCATCGACTCGACCAGGTGCTTGACGATCGCGAGGCCGAGGCCCGTCCCGCCGCGCTCGCGCGAGCGCCCGGGATCGACGCGGTAGAAGCGTTCGAAGAGCCGCGGCAGGTGCTCGGCCGCGACGCCCGGGCCGTCGTCGATCACCGCGAGGCGCACGCGTGAGCCGTCGCGCTGGCCCTCGATCTTCACCACGCCGCCGGCCTTGCCGTACTTGAGCGCGTTGTCGACGAGGTTCTCCACCACCTGCTCGACGCCGTCGGGATCGCCCAGCGCGACGGCCGCGGGATCGATCGCCGCGCGCACCGTGACGCCGGCCGCGGCGGCGCGCTCGCGCAGCGTCTCGACGACGTGCGCCGCGACGGCCGCGAGCCGCACCGGCTCGCGCCGCGTGTCCTCGGGGGGTCGCGCCTCGAGCTCGGAGAGCAGGAGCAGCCGCTCGATCAGCACGCCGAGGCGGCGCGCGTGACGGTGGATGATCTCGAGAAATCGCCTCGATTTCTCGGCGTCAGCGCCGCTGTCGAGCAGGGTCTCGGCGTAGCCCTGGATCGCGGTCACCGGCGTGCGCAGCTCGTGCGAGGCGTTGGCGACGAAGTCCTTGCGCATGGTCTCCAGCCTGCGGATCTGGCTCATGTCGCGCTGGAGCGCGGCCGCGAGCGAGCCGAGGGCGCGCGCCAGGACGCCGAAATCGTCGGGCGAATCCGAGGCGACGAAGGCCGCGTAGTCGCCCTGCGCGATCCGCGTCGCCGCGGCCGTCATCACCCGGAGCGGGCGCGCCGCCACGCGCGAGGCGATGACGCCGAGCCCGATCGCCGCGGCGACGGCGAGGCCCGCGGCGAAGAGCAAGCGCCGCCGCATGTGGCCCACGGTCTCCTCGATCCCCGAGAGCGGCATCGCGAGCCGGAGGATCAGGCCGTCGCCGGCGGGGACCGCGACGTAGCGCATCGCGCGCGATCCGTCGGGCGAGCGCCGCGTCGCGCGCCCGATCCCGGCGGCCCGCGCGGCGACGATCTCGGGCGCGTCCGCGAGCGAGGATTTGCCTGGATTCGAAGCCTCTCCGGGATCCGCGTCGCCGACCGTGGCGCCGTCGCGATCGAGGATGGTGATCCCGGCGCCGACCACCGCCGCGAGCCGCCCGGCGAGCTTGTCCGGGTGCCGCCCGGCGTTGATCCACTGCGCCGCGCCGACGGCCTGGAGCTCGAGCCGACGATCGAGATCGGCCGCGAGATCCGCGCCGAGCGAGCGATCGAGATCGAAGAGCGCGACGAGCACCACGGCCGCGACGACGGCGACGTGGCTCGCGAGGAGCTTGGTGCGGAAGGTCAGGTGGATCATCGCATCACCCCTCGCGGAGGCGATAGCCGAAGCCGTGGACGGTCTCGATCGCGTCGCCCTGCGCGCCGAGCTTCTCGCGGAGCCTCCGCACGTGGGTGTCGACGGTGCGCGTGGTGATGTCGGCGGTGATCCCCCAGACCTCCTGGAGCAGCTCGGCGCGCGAGTAGACCCGTCCCGGGTGCTCGAGGAGCAGCGAGATCAGCTTGTATTCCAGGGGTCGGAGGCCGATCTCGGCCTCGCCGCCGTAGACGCGGTGCCGCACCGGATCGATGGAGAGATCGCCCCAGGTGAGGCGTCGCCCGGCGTCCGCAGATCCGCGCGCGGCGCGCCGCTCGCCCGCGCGTCGACAGAGCGCGCGCACGCGGAGGACGACCTCGCGCACGCTGAAGGGCTTGACCACGTAGTCGTCGGCGCCAACCTCGAGCCCGAGGACCCGCGAGGGCTCGTCGCCGCGCGCGGTGAGCATGAGAATGGCGGCGTCGGCGTTGACCGATCCGGCGCGGATCTGCCGGCAAACCTCGGTCCCCGGGAGATCCGGGAGCATGACGTCGAGGACCACGACCGCGGGCTCGTACGCCGCCGCGAGGGCCAGGCCCTGCGCCGCGGTCGACGCCGATTCGGGCGCGAGGCCAGCCTCGCGGAGGTTGAAGAGCAGCAGCTCGCAGAGATCAGGCTCGTCGTCGATGACGAGGACGCGCTCGGCGTAGGGTACGGGAGAGGCGGGCATCGTGGCCGAGGGTAGCCCGCGGAGCGCACCGCGGTGGCCTGCTCGCGCGTCTTCAGGGCACGATCTGCGTGTTCAGTCGGTCGTACCGGTGATCTCGAAGATGTGGTTGGTGGCGCTGTGAAAGGCCCCGACGCCCTGCGCGCGTGGCTCGACCGGGCGGCCCGCAGTCGCTAGTGTCTCCGGCCCATGCCCCTCGATGCGTTGCGCGCCCCCGGCGCGATCCTGCTCGTCTCGACGTACGAGCTCGGGCACCAGCCGCACGTACTGGCCTCGGCGCTGGGGTTTCTGCGGCGCGCGGGCTTCGAGGGCGACGCGCTGGATGTCTCGATCGAGCCCTTCGACGAGGGCCAGGCCGAGCGGGCACGCTTCGTCGGGATCTCGGTGCCGATGCACACCGCGCTCCGGCTCGCGCTGCCCCTCGTCGCGCGGATCCGCGCGCTCAACCCCGCGTGCCACATCTGCTTGTTCGGCCTCTACGGGAGCCTCAACGCCGATCACCTGCTCCGCGCCCACGGCGTCGACTCGGTGATCGGCGGCGAGATCGAGGCGCCGCTCGTCGCGCTGATCGAGGCGCTGAACGCCGGCGACGATCGACCGGTGCCCGGTGTCGCGCGCCTCGGAGCGCCGGCCGCGCCACACCTCGCGCGGCTGGATTTCGCGGCTCCGCGGCGCGATCGGCTCCCGGCGCTCGATCGCTACGCGCGCCTGCTTCACCAGGGAGAAGAGCGCGTCACGGGCTACGTCGAGGCCAGCCGCGGCTGCAAGCACCTCTGCCTGCACTGCCCCATCCCTCCGGTCTACGGCGGTCGCTTCTTCACCATTCCCCGGGAAATCGTGCTCGACGACGTCCGGCGCCTCGTCGCCGCGGGCGCGCGGCACCTCACCTTCGGCGATCCCGATTTCCTCAACGGGCCGACGCACGCGCGCAAGCTGGTCCAGGCGCTGCACCAGGAGCACCCCGCGCTGACGTACGACTTCACTGCCAAGGTCGAGCACGTGATCGAGCACGCGGCGCTGTTCCCCGAGCTCGCCAGGACGGGGTGCCTGTTCTTCGTCTGCGCGATCGAGTCCTCGAGCGACACGGTGCTGGCGAACCTGGAGAAGGGGCACACGCGCGCCGATATTTTTCGCGCGCTCGGGATCGCGCGCGCCGCGGGGATCGCGCTCCGACCATCGCTCGTGGCGTTCACGCCGTGGACGACGCTCGACGACTACCTCGATCTGCTCGACGTGATCCGCGACGAGGGGCTGATCGATCACGTGGATCCCGTGCAGCACACCATCCGCCTGCTGGTGCCGCCGGGATCGTACCTGCTCGATCGCCAGGCGATCCGGCCGCACCTCGGCGCGCTGGTCGAGGCCGAGCTCGCCTACCGGTGGACGCACCCCGACCCCCGCATGGACGCCCTCCATCGCGCCGTGAGCGAGCGCGTCGAGCGGGCGATCCAGGCCGAGGCCGAGGAAGACGCGGCGGTCACCTTCGAGGCGGTCCGCGCGCTGGCGATCCAGGCGCGCGACGGGAGCGCCTCGGCGACGGAAATGCCGGCGCCGCGTGTGGATCCGCATCGGCGCAAGCCACCGCGGCTGAGCGAGGCGTGGTTCTGCTGAGCAGAGCCTGCCGCGGGCCAGTTCGGTCCGCTCGATCGCCGCAGCGCCGGCCCGTGAGCGTGGATCTCCCTTCGCGGGCGCCGCGGCGCAGAATGGCGCGACCATGACGTCGTCGAAAGAGCACTTGCTCCTGCTGGTGTCAACGACCGGGTACACTGGCAACGCCTTCCGCGAGGCCGCGAGCCGGCTCGGCGTGGCGATGATCGTCGGATCGGATCGCTGCCATGTGCTCGCCGATCAGTGGCCCGAGGACGGGATGCTCACGCTCGACTTTCGCGATCCCGCGCGGGCCGTGGAGCAGATCGTCGCCGCCGCGACCTCGCGGACGATCCGGGCCATCCTGCCGTCGAGCGAGCTCACCGCGACCCTCGCCGCCCGCGCGAGCGCCCGGCTCGGGCTGCCGCACAACGCCCCCGAAGGCGCCGCCGCCGCAGGAAACAAGGCTCAAATGCGCGAACGGCTCGCCGCCGCCGGGGTGCGATCGCCCGTCGCGCAGACGTTCGCGATCGCCGACGATCCGCGGGCGATCGCCGAGCGTGTCGGCTTCCCGTGCGTGCTCAAGCCGCTCTTGCTCTCGGCTAGCCGCGGGGTGATCCGCGCCGACGACGCGACGACGTTTGTCGCGGCGTGGCGGCGGATCGCGATGATCCTGGCGCTCCCCGAGCTCCTCGCGCGGGATCCGATCGAGGGCGCGAAGATCCTGGTCGAGCCGTTCGTGCCGGGCTTCGAGGTCGCGGTCGAGGGGCTGCTCTCGGGCGGCGCGCTGCGGGTGCTGGCGATCTTCGACAAGCCGGATCCGCTCGACGGACCGTACTTCGAGGAGACGATCTACGTGACCCCGTCGCGCCTCGACGAAGCGACGCAGCAGGCGATCGCCGCGACGACAGCCGATGCGGCGCGCGCGCTCGGCCTCTGCGAGGGGCCGCTCCACGCCGAGCTGCGGATCAACGCCGAGGGCCCGTGGGTGATCGAGGTCGCGGCGCGGAGCATCGGCGGGCTCTGCGGGCGGGCGCTCCGCTTCGGCGTCGCGATGACGCTGGAAGAGCTGCTGGTGGGGCATGCCATGGGGATCGAAGCGATCGCCGACGAGCGCGAGAGCCAGGCCTCCGGCGTGATGATGATCCCCACGCCGCGCGCGGGGATCCTCGAGCAAATCGAGGGCGTCGAGGCCGCGAAGGCGGTGAGCGGGATCGACGACGTCAGCATGCGGAGCCTCGGCTCGCATGTGGCGCCCCCGCCCGACGGCGACGCTTACCTGGGCTTCATCTTCGCGCGCGGCCCGAGCCCGGAGCTCGTCGAGAGCGCGCTCCGCGAGGCGCACGGGAGGCTGGTGCTGAAGATCGCGCCGCTGCTCCCGACCCCGTGAAACGAAGGCGTTACGTGGCCTCTTCGGCTCGCGCGCCCTTGCCCCGGAAGGTCGGCGAGAGCCCCACGGCAGAGAGCAGCGCCAGCCCGACGAAGACGTAGAACAGCGCGTTCCAGCCGAAGCGATCGCTGACCTGGCGCGTGACGACCTCTTGCAAGACGCCGCCGATCGAGCCGAGCCCGTTGATGATCCCGGCCGCCTGCGCGGCGGCGAGCGGGCCGCCGGCGTCTTGCGCGGCGGCGGCGGAGATCAGCGCGTCGGGGCCGAAGAGGAACGCGCCGACGAGCGCCATCGCGGCGAAGTTGACGACGCGGCCCTGGTCGCCGATCTGCACGTAGAGAAAGAGCGCGCCCGCGAGGCCGACCAGCGACACGGCGGCGACCACCGAGCGCGGGATCTTGCGGAGGCGATCCGAGAGCAGGCCGATGATGATCGTGCCCGCGACGCCGCCGACCTCGAACGAGGTGGAGAGATTGCCAGCGTCGACGGGCGAATAATGGAGGACGCGCTCCATGTACGTGGGCAGCCAGAGCAGCAGCGAATACCGGATGAGCTTGATGCAGAAGTAGCTCGCGCCGTAGCACCAGACCGTGAAGCTCCGGAGCACGCGGCGGCCGGCCTCGCGCTGCTGCTCGGCCAGCTCCTCGTCGGCGGCCGACCGGTCCGTGAGCGCCGACTCCGCGGGCGCGAGCGGGCCTTTGCGCAGGCCGACGAGGACGATCACCGCGACGACGGCGATGAGCAGCCCGGGGCCGATGAAGGCGCCCCGCCATCCATAGGCCTTGAGCAACCGCGTCGCGACCAGGCTCGCGACGATGCCGCCGACTTGATAGCAGGTCGACCAGAGGCCCATGGTGCGCCCGCGCTGCGCCGAAGGGACCCACTCGGCCATGGCCTTGACGTTGCCCGGCCATCCGCTCGACTGGGCGAGGCCGTTGATCATCATCGCGACCAGGAACAGGATCCCGAGGCTCGAAAAGCCGAAGGCGACGCACGCCGCGGCCGAGGCGAGCATGCCAAAGCCGATCAACCGGCGAGCGCCGATCCGGTCGCCGAGGCCGCCGCACACGAACTGTCCGAGCGCGTACGTGGCCAGGTAAGCGGTCTGGACGCCGAGGAACGCGCGGGCGCCAAAGGCCTGCTCGATCCCGGTCTTGGCGACGCTCATCCCCTTTCGACCGAGGTAGTACGTGGCGTACGAGAGCCAGGTGATCGAGAACGCCCGGGCGAAGCCCGCCGGATCCGGCTCGGGCGTGGCGGCGACGGGGCGCGCGGGCGGTACAGGCAGGGGATCGCTCACGCACCGAGCCTACACCCAGTCCCGCGCGCGCCGTGGAGCGGCCTGCCGACGAGCACGCCCGGCGCGCGATCGTGCCGCGTTCGCCACCGAAAAGACCCGCGCCGCGGGCACACGCGGCGCCGCGCGAGCCTCCGCCCGTGCTAGAGGCCGCGGGTGCACGACGCAATCGTGGTGGGCTCCGGCCCGAACGGCCTCGCAGCGGCCGCGTACCTGGCAAGGGCGGGTCTGTCGGTCATGGTGCTCGAGGCGCAGGGATCGCCCGGCGGCGCGGTCCGCACGCGCGAGGTGACCCTGCCCGGCTTCCATCACGATCTCGGCGCGGCGTTCTTCCCGTTCGGCCAGATCAGCCCCGCGCTGATCCCGCTCAACCTCGGCGGCGCGGGCCTTACGTGGAAGCACCTGCCCATCGACAGCGCGCACCCGGCCGGCGACGGCACCTGCGCGTCGATCAGCCGCGATCTCGAGACCTCGATCGCGAGCTTCGGCGAGGACGGCCCCGCGTGGCGCAAGATCGCGCTCTGGCACCGTCGCACCCGGGATCGGATGCTCGAGGCGCTGCTCTCGACCCTGCCGGCGATCGGGCCGATGCTGCGGTTCGGTCCGCTCAATTTGCTGCGGCTCGCCCGCGTGGCCCTCTCCAGCGGACGCGGCTACGCGTCGAGCCAGTTCCGCACCGAGGCCGCGCGCCGGGTGATCCCCGGGCTCGCGCTCCACACCGACGTCGGCCCCGACGATCCAATGGGCGCGGTCGTCGGCTTCGTCCTCGCCGTGCTGGCCTCGAGCGGCGGCTTCGGCGTGCCCGAGGGCGGCGCGTCGGCGATCACCAAGGCCTTGATTCGCCGCGTGGAAGAGCGCGGCGGCCAGCTCCGCTGCGGGGTGCGCGTGCGCAAGATCCTGGTCCGCGGCGGCCGTGCGGTCGCGGTGCTGACGACGGCCGGCGAGGAGATCGAGGCCCGCCACGCGATCATCGCCGACGTCGCGGCGCCGACCCTCTACCGCAGCTTGCTCGAAGAGGCGGTGGTGCCGCCCAGGGTCCTCGCGGCGATGAAGACCTTCCGCCAGGGATTCGGCACCTTCAAGATGGACTGGGCCCTCGACGGCCCGGTGCCCTGGACTCACGAGGACTGCAGCCGCGCCTCGGTCGTGCACGCCGGTGACAGCCTCGACGATCTCGGGCGCTTCACGGTCGAGGTCCGTGACGGCAAGCTGCCCTCCCACCCGTACATGGTGATTGGCCAGCAGTCGCTCGCCGATCCCACCCGCGCTCCGAAAGGGCAACACACCCTCTGGGCGTACACGCGAGTCCCGTCCAAGGCCCCTGACGGCTGGGCCCACCAGCGAGAGGGGTTCGCCGATCGTCTGGAGTCGAGGATTGAAGAGCTGGCCCCCGGCTTCAAGAAGCGGATCCTGGCGCGGGCCATCTTCTCGCCCGAAGATCTCGAGGCCATGAACGAGAACCTGATCGGCGGCGACCTCGGCGGCGGCTCGGCGGCGATAAGGCACCAGCTCTTTTTCAGGCCTGTTTTCCCGTGGTTTCGCTACCGGACCCCGGTGAAGAGGCTCTATCTGGGATCGTCGTATACCCACCCCGGCGCCGGCGTGCACGGGGCCTGTGGGCGCAACGCCGCGCAGATGGTCTTGCGCGACGTGGGGTGATCCGGCGCGCGCCGACGACTACGCGCTGGTGGACGTGGACGTGGACGTGGCGGTGTCGGGCCGGGTACCGAGCGGGCCGTCGGTGGTGATCGGCACCGAGGCGGCCTCGAACGCGGCGGCCACGTTCTCGCTGGGCGGCGGGAGCTCGCAGTAGCCGCGGCGCTCGGCGAGCAGGTTGAAGCTGCGGTTGAGCCACCCGGGGATCACCAGCGCGTAGGTGCGCGCGAGGCGCCGCGGATCGTCGAGCGTGCGGAGCATGGCCTGGTAGGTGTGCTCGCCGTACTGGGCCTTGAACGCCTCGGCTTGCTCGGGGCGCGCGACCCAGTTCATGACGCCGGGGCGATCGGCCTCGGGGTGGAACTGCACCGTCTCGATCCCCGGCGCGACCTGGAGCGCGAGGAGCGCGCGGCCCTTCGAGACGCCGTCGCGGCTCTCGCGCGCGAGCACCGCGCCTCCGAGCCGCTTGAGCAGCGCCTCGTCCGGATCGATGGCCTCCCAGTTGCGGTGCTCGAAGGCGAAGAGCCGGTCGCCGAAGGCCGTGAGCAGCGGGTGCCGCTGGCCTTCGGGCGTGGTGTAGATCGGCATCACGCCGAACTTCCGCTCGCCGCGCGGGCCGATGTGCGCGACCTTGAAGTGGCGAAGGACGAGCTCGAACGAGTAGCAGATGGCGAAGAGCGCCTGCTGATCGACGTCGTCGCGGATGGCCGACTCGACCACGCCGTCGCTGAAGCGGCCGTAGTCGTCGACCCAGACCGTCCCGTCGCCGTCGAAGGGCGAGCCCGGGCCGCCGGACGAGAGGTAGAGATCGCAGTCGCGCGGGACGGGGTTCTCGGTGTCGCGCGGCGACACCTCGACGAGCTCGCACGGGAGCGTGGGGTTGTGGAGGCGGACGCTGTCGAAGAACGACGCCGCGAGCCCGCGCAGGCAGCGCATCGCCTGGTTCACGTGCGCGTTGTTCATGTCCACGA
>JBDTXR010000313.1:0-10966 GCA_040006075.1 Byssovorax sp.
GGATCGTGGTGTTCATCCCCTCGGCGTTCCTGATCGCCCCCGGGGCGACGCGCGAGCTGATTGGCCTGCTCCGGAGCGCGCGGGCCCGCCGCCGCGACAAGAAGGCCGACGACGCGCCGCCTCCGTCCTCGGAATCCGACGAGAAGGTGGCTTGAGCGCGGTCGCGCGGCTCGTCGGGCACTCGCGCCCTCCCGGGCAGGCGCTCCCCCGCGGACGACGATTGGCCACCTTGACGACGCCGGGGCCGGAGCGGTGGAGTCGATTGCCGTCGTGCGCGCGGGGTCCGATCAGCGATTCAGCCCGTCGATTCGCGGCGGCGAGCGCGATCCCCGGGCCCCGGCGCGCCGCCCTTGACATTCGATTTTGAGGGGTGATAGCGTTTTTTTCCCTTTTATTTCCGCGAGTTTTTCATGAAGCAGGTAGTCATCGGAGACGAAGGCGAAGTCTCCACCTTCGCGACCCCGTCGGGTGCCGGGGCTCGGCGCCTTGCCTACAACGACGGCGGCCCGCTGGTCCTCCCGGCCGGCGCGCCGACCACGCTTTGCGAGGCGCTGGCCCGAGCCGCGGGGACCTCCGCCGGGATGACGTACATCCAGAGCGACGGCGGGGCGACGTTCCAGAGCTACGCCGACCTCCAGAGCGGGGCGCTCCGGATGCTGGGCGGCCTGCGCCACCGCGGCCTGAAAAAGGGCGATCGGGTCGTCCTCCAGATTGACTCTCTCCCGCATCATTACCTGGCCTTCTGGGCGTGTGTCCTGGGGGGCATCACCCCGGTCACAGTCGCCGTCGCCCCGACGTACCGCGCGCGCAACGGCGTCAACGCCAAGCTCCTCAACACCTGGGAGCTCTTGCGACGCCCGTTCGTGCTGGCGACCCGCGGCCTCGTCTCCCAGATCTATGGCCTCGCGGAGGTCTATCCCATGGAGGGGCTACGCGTGCTCCCCGTGGAAGATCTCCTCGATCACCAGGAGGTCGAGCCGAGCCCCGACATCGCGCCTGACGACCTCGCCTTTTTCCAGCTCACGTCGGGGAGCACCGGAGTTCCGAAGTGCATCCAGGAGACGCACCGGGGCATCCTCCGCCACGCTCACGCGACCGCGATCGAGAACAGCTACAGCAGCGCGGACATCACCCTCAACTGGCTCGCCCTCGATCACGTCGTCCCGATCCTGACGTGTCACCTCAAAGACGTGGTGATGATGTGCGCGCAGATCCAGGTGAAGACGGTGGACGTCCTCGCCGAGCCTCTGCTCTGGCTCGATCTGATCGAGCGCTATCGCGTCACCCACACCTGGTCGCCCAATTTCGGCTTCAAGCTCGTCTCGGGGCGCCTCGCGGCGGCAGGCGCCGGCCGGAGCTGGGACCTCTCGTCGATGCGGCGCTTCATGAACGCCGGCGAGCAGGTCACGTTGCCGGTGGTGCGCGACTTCCTGGTGCGACTGGCCCCCTTCGGTGTCCGCGAAGACGCGATGCAGCCGGCCTTCGGGATGGCCGAGGTCTGCACGTGCATGACGTACACCAACGATTTCAGCCTGGCGACCGGCGTTCATCACGTCCTGAAATCCACGCTCGACGGCACGCTCGAGATGGCCAAAGAGGGCACCCCGGGCACCGCGCCTTTCGTCGATCTCGGCCCTCCGTTCCTGGGTGTCGAGATCCGGATCGCCGACGCCCAGGCCAGGGTCCTCCCCGAAGACACGATTGGTCGACTCCACATCCGCGGTGGCGTGGTGACGCCGGGATATCTCGACAACCCCGCTGCCAACCTGGAAGCGTTCCCCGGCGACGGCTGGCTCGACTCGGGTGATCTCGGCTTCATGCACCTGGGGCGGCTCACGCTCACCGGCCGCGCCAAGGAGATGATCATCGTCCGCGGCGCCAACTACTTCTGCTACGAAATCGAGGACGTGGTGGCCAATGTCGCCGGCGTCCGGGCGACGTTCGTCGCCGCCGTCGCCGTCGACGATCCAAAGACCGGCTCGGAAGCCCTGGCGATTTTCTTCGTCCCGAACGACGGCGAAGCGGCCGAGCCCGAGCGGCTCATCGTCGCGATCCGCTCGGCGATCGCCGCGCAGATTGGCCTCCCGACCGCCCACGTCGTGGCGCTCGATTCGAGCTCGTTCCTGAAGACGACGAGCGGGAAAATCCAGCGCACGGAGATGAAGAAGCGGCTCCTTTCCGGGGTCTACGACGCGCCCGCGGCCGCCCCCGCCGCGCCGGCTCGCGGCGTCGCCGTGGCCGGGAAAGACGCCGAGCTCGAGATCGCCGTGATCGCGATCTGGGAAGAGGTGCTCGAGACCCGGTCCATCGGCCCCGACCAGAGCTTCTTCGAGCTGGGCGGGCACTCGCTCGCGGCGATGCAGATCGTGGCGCGTCTCCGCAGCGTGTTCGGCGCCGAGATCACCCTCCGCGATCTCTTCGAGGGCCCCACGGTGCGCGAGCTGGTGGTGGCCATCGCGGCGCGGCGCCCGACGACGCACGTGCCCACCAGCATCCCGCGGCTGCCGCGCGGGCCGGGCGAGACCACGTTCCCGCTCTCGTTCGGGCAAGAGCGCCTGTTCTTCCTCGACCAGTGGGATCCGGGGGGCGCGGCGCTCAACGAGGCCTTCGCCTTTCGCATCGAGGGCGCGCTCGATCCCGCGGCCATGGCCCGCGCGGTCCAGGCCATCGTCGATCGCCACGAGATCCTCCGCACCACCTTCACGCTCTCGGACACCGGCCCGGTCCAGCGCATCGCCGCGACCCTGGCCGTCGCCTGCCCCCTCACCGATCTCACCGGAACGCCGGGCGACCGCGAGGCTCACGCGCTCGCGGTCCTGGCCGAGGGCGCGCGCGCTCCGTTCGATCTACGCCGCGGCCCGCTCCTCCGCACCAGCCTGCTCCGCGTCGACGCCGAGGTGCATTTCCTCTCGTTGACGATGCACCACATCGTCACCGACGGCTGGTCCTTCGACGTCTTCCTCAACGACCTGATCGCGCTTTACCAGGCGTTCACCGCGGGCAAGGCCTCGCCGCTGCGCGAGCTCCCGATCCAGTACGCGGACTTCGCGGTCTGGCAGCGCGGGCAGCAAAAGGGCCCCGCGCTCGAGGCCCGGCTCGCGTTCTGGCGGCGCACCCTCGGCGGCAACCTCCCGGTGCTCGAGCTCCCGACCGATCGCCCGCGGCCCGCGGTGCAGCGCTACCGCGGGAGCAAGCAGGTGCTGGCGGTCCCCGACGCCCTCGCGCGCGCGCTCCAGAGCTTCGCCGAGAAGCACCAGGCCACGCCGTTCCTCGTCCTCCAGACGGCCTTCCGCGTGCTGCTCCACCGCTGGTCGGGCCAGGAAGATCTGGTCGTCGGCTGCCCGACCGCGGGTCGCAACCGGATCGAGACCGAGCACCTGATCGGCTTCTTCACCAACCAGCTCGTGCTCCGCACCGATCTCGCGGACGGGCCCACGTTCCGCGCGCTGCTCGAGCGGGTTCGCGAGGCCGCGCTCTCGGCCTACGCCAACGAGGACGTGCCGTTCGAGAAGCTGATCGAGGCCGAGCAGACCCGGCGCGACACCAGCCGTTCGCCGCTTTTCCAGGTCTTTTTCAACCTGCTCCGCTTCGCCGATCACCGGCTCGACGACGGCAAGCTCCGCCTCCACGCCATCGATCTCGATCGGGGCACGTCGAACTTCGACCTCACGCTCTACGCGATCGAGGTCGGCGCGCAGCTCTCGTTCGCGCTCAACTACAACACCGATCTCTTCGACGCCGAGACCGCGACGCGGATGCTGGCGCAGCTCGCCACGCTGCTCTCTGCCGCGCTGGCCGATCCGGATCGGCGGATCGCGGCTTACCCGCTCCTCACCGAGGCGGAGCGCCACGCCGCCGCGGCAGCTCGCGCCTCGATGATCCGCCCGGCAAAGGACTTCGCGCCGATGGAGCGCCCGGCGTACGAGCAGACCATCCACCAGCGCTTCGAGGCGCAGGCGCGGGCGTTCCCGGATCGGATCGCCGTCAGCGACGGCGCCGCTACCTGGACGTACGCCGAGCTCAACCGCAAGGCCAACCGCGTCGCCCGCCGCCTGATCGCGGAGATCGGGCCGGGCGCGGCCAACGTGGCGCTGCTCTTCAGCCACGGCGCGCCGATGATCGCCGGGATGCTCGGCGCGCTGAAGGCCGGCAAGGCCTACGTGCCGATCGAGCCCGGCTACCCGCGCGAACGCCTGGATTTCTTGCTCGGCAACTCCGAGGCGCGGGCCATCGTCGCCGGCGTCACCGAGGCCCCGCTCGCGGTCGAGCTCGGGCGCGGCGCGCTGCCGCTCGTCCATTTCGGCGACGACGATCCGGCGGACTCCGAGGAGAACCTCGATCTCGCCGTCGCGCCCGACGCGCTCGCGTACCTGCTCTACACCTCGGGCTCCACCGGGCGGCCCAAGGGGGTGATGCAGAACCACCGCAACGTGCTCCATTTCATCCGCGCGTACGTGAACAACCTGGCGATCGGCCCGCAGGATCGCCTGGTGTTGCTCGCCTCGTTCGGCTTCGACGCCGCGGTGATGGACATCTATGCGGCGCTCTTCGCCGGCGCCGAGCTCCACCCGATCGACGTGAAAGAGACCGGCTTCGGCGCGCTGGCGCGGACGATCGAGGCGCGGAGGATCACCGTCTATCACTCGACACCCACGCTCTATCGGCACCTCCTCGCGGTGGCGCCCAGAGAGCGCGGCTTCCCCGACGTGCGCCTCGTGGTGCTCGGCGGCGAAGAGGCGGTGCGGCGCGATCTCGAGGCCTTCCGCGAGCGCTTCCCGCTCGGCGCGGTGCTGATCAACGGCCTCGGTCCCACCGAGTCCACGGTCACGCTCCAGGCCTTCTTCGACGGCGCGACCCGCACCTCGGGCAACACGCTCGCCGTGGGGTATCCGGTCGACGACACGGGCATTCTGCTCCTGGACGCCGAGGGCAAACCGGGGAAAATTCGCGGCGAAATTGCGATCCGGAGCGCCTTCACCGCGCTTGGTTACTGGCGCTCACCCGAGCTCTCGGCGGCGGCGTTTCGCCCGGATCCCGAGGGGGGGACCACCCGGATCTACCGCACCGGCGATCTCGGGCGGATCCTCCCCGACGGGCAGCTCGAGTTCCTGGGGCGGCGCGATCATCAGGTGAAGATCCGGGGCATCCGGATCGAGCCCGGCGAGATCGAGACCACGCTGTCCACGCTCGCGGCGGTGCGCGAGTCGGTGGTGATCGCGCGCGACGACGCGACCGGGGCCCGGGTGCTGGTCGCCTACGTGGTCGCGCCCGGCGCCACGGTGGCCGAGCTCCGAGCGTACCTTCAGGAGAAGCTCCCGGCGCCGCTCGTCCCCGCGATGTTCGTGCTGCTCGACGCGCTGCCGCTGACGTCGACGGGCAAGATCGATCGGCTCGCGCTGCCGGCGCCGATCGCGGCCCCCGCGGCGCCGACCGAGGTGGCCGCGCCCGAGCAGGCGATCCAGGTTCGCCTCCAGCGGATCTGGGAGCGCGTGCTCAACGTGCCGACGATCGGCGTCCACGAAGACTTCTTCGATCGCGGAGGCCACTCGCTCCTGGCGCTTCGGCTCTTCATGGAGATCGAGAAGGATCTCGGGAAGGCGCTCCCGCTGGCGGTGCTCTTCCGCGCGCCGACCATCGCCGCGCTGGCGGCGGTCCTCGCGCGCGAAGGGGTCGAGTCGTCGTGGCCCTCGCTCGTGCCGATCGAGTCGCGCGGCACGCGCACGCCGTTCTTCTGCGTCCACGCCATCGGCGCCAACGTGCTCAACTACCGGCTTCTCTCACGGCATCTCGGCGAAGAGCAGCCTTTCTATGGGCTCCAGTCGCGCGGGCTCGACGGGGCCCACGCGCCGCACGACAGCCTCGAAGAGATGGCGGCGGCCTACGTGAGCGAGGTCCGCGCCGTGCAGCCGCACGGGCCGTACCTGATCGGCGGCGGCTCGTCGGGTGGGATCGTGGCCTGGGAGATGGCGCAGCAGCTCCGCGCGGCGGGCGAAGAGGTCGCGCTCCTCGCGCTGATCGACACCTATCAACGCGCCATCGACACCCACGCCCCGCGCACGGTCCAGCGCGCCTCGTTCCTCCACAGCCTGGCGCAGCGCCTCGATTTCGAGCTCGGTCGGCTGGTGATGAACGACCACGGCGCCCCGCTCCGCTGGCTCGCCGACGAGGCGCGCCGCTCGCTCGAGCGCGTGACGCAGCGGACCCTCCGCCAGGTCCGCGGCGGCGCCGATCCCGACGCGCTTCCGCCGCTGATCCAGCGCGTGCGCGCCGCCAACATCCACGCGATCCTGAGCTATTCGGCGAAGCCCTACGCCGGGAAGGCCACGCTCTTCCTGACGCTGCGCGAGCCGGTGCGCGCGGCCGACGATCGCCGCCTCCTGTGGAGCGAGCTCTGCCAGGGCGGCCTCGAGCTCCACACGCTGCCGAGCGATCACAACCGCGTGCTCGACGATCCCGACGTCGCCGTCCTCGCCGCCAAGCTCCGCGCCTGCATCGCGCGGGCGACGGCGGCCCCGCACGACTCCACTCGTTGAAGCTTCGCGCCGTCGGGTCTCGCTGAGAGCCTGGCCGATAAACGGCCAGACTCTCAGCGGACCAGGCCTTTTCGCTTGGTGATCGGATCGGTGATGATGCTCTCGATGCCGAGTCCGGGGCAGAGGGCGCGCTTGAGGCGGCGGACCACGTCTTCGAGCTTCGCGGGCGGCAGGTAATAGAGCATGTTGCGCGCGAACACGACGTCGCGGTCGCCGTCGAAGGGGATGTCGCCGGCGTCCATGACCTCGAAATTCACGCGGGCGCGGATCGGGGCGATGATCCGGTGACCGCCGGGCGCGGGCTCGAACCACTTCAGGTGCGCGTCGATCCGGGCGACCGGCGCGTCGCCGCGGGAGTTCCGCGCGTTGCTGCGCTCGCGATCGAGATCGTAGACGCCCTCGCGAGCGATGCTGACGGCGTGGGGCGATCGGTCGATGGCGGTGACCGACACCGGGATCCCCAGCTTGTCGCAGAGGATGGCGATGGTGTACGGCTCTTGCCCCCGGGCGCACCCGACGCAGAGCACCTTGAGCTCGCGCTTCACCTCGGCGTAGCGCCGGACGAGCACGTCCTCGAAGTCGCCGGTGTCGCGGAAGAAATAGGAGTACGAGTGCAGGAAGAAGCGCGTCGCCGGGATCTTGATCCCGAACGTGTCTTCTGCAAGCTGGAGCGCCATCCCTCCGAGGAGTCGAGTCTGGCCGATTAGCGTGTATCTGAGCTCTCGCAGCCGCGCAATCATGGTTCCTCCTATCCGCGGTCCCAGCGTCGGGCCACGGAGAGCCGACCACTCTATCCTCGCCGTCGTCGCGCCGGCAAGGGCGCAGTGCGACGCGCGGCGTCGGCGTCGCCCACAGCCTGTGTCCGCCCGCGGTGGGGCCTCGGATTTCTACGGGAGGCAGGCGGTGAGCATCACGGTCACGTTGCCGCTGCTCTGGTTCGAGACGGCGAGATCGAGCCGACCGTCACCGTTGAGATCCGCCGCGGCGACCGAGCTCGCGCCCGAGCCCGCACCGTAGCTGATCGGCGCGGCGAAGACCCCGTTACCCTGGTTCACCAGGACGCTGACGTTGCCGGTGGTGCCGCTGGTGACCGCGAGATCGGGCTTGCCGTCGCTGTTCAGATCCACCACCGCGACCGAGGTCGGGCCCGAGCCTGCAGCGTAGTTGACGGCGGCGGCGAAGGTGCCATTGCCCAGGTTCAGGAGCACGCTGACGTTGTTGCCGAGCTGGTTCGCGACCGCGAGATCGGGCTTGCCGTCGCCGTTGAAATCCCCCGGCTCGATCCACGTGGGAGCCAGCGCCGCGCCGTAGCTGATCCCCGCGGCGAAGGTGCCGTTGCCCTGGTTCACCAGCACGCTCACGTCGTTGCTGCCGCCGTTGGCCACCGCGAGATCGGGCTTGCCGTCGTTGTTGACGTCGACCAGGGCGACCGAGCTCGGCTGGGTCCCCGCGCCGTAGGCGACCGCCACCGCGAAGGTGCCGTTGCCCTTGCCGAGGAGCACGCTGACGTTGTTGCTGCCGCTGTTCGCGACGACGAGATCGGCCTTGCCGTCGCCGCTCAAATCTCCGAGGACGACCGACGCCGGCGCGGTCCCGGAGGGGTAATTGACCGCCGCGAGCAAGGTGCCATTGCCCTGGTTCACGAGCACGCTGACGTTGTTGCCGGTGCTGTTCGCCACGACGACGTCGGCCCGGCCGTCGCCGGTGAGATCGCGCAGCGCGACCGCGACCGGCAGCGTCCCCGCGGCGTAGTCGACGCCGGCGGCGAAGGCGCCGGCGCCCTGGTTCAGCAGCACGCTGACGTTGCCGGTGCCGCCGTTGGCGACGACGAGATCGGCCTTTCCATCGCCGTTGAGATCCGACGCCGCGACCTGCCGCGGCTGGGTCCCCGCAGCGTAGGTGGCCGGCCCGATCACCAAGACGCCTTTGCTGTTGCTCAAGAGCAGGTTCACCGTGTCGGCGCCCGCGTTGGCGACGGCGAGATCGACCTTGCCGTCCCCGTTCAGATCGGCCGGATCCATCCAGGAGGGGTTGATCCCCGGGTCGTAGCCGACCGCGGCGGCGAAGGTGCCATTGCCCTTGTTCAGGAGCACGTTCACCAGGTTGCCGCTGAACCGCGCGACCGCGAGATCCGGCTTGCCGTCGCCGTTGAAATCCCCGGCGGCGAGCGACACGATGCCAAAGCCACCGGCGTAATCGACCCTCGGGGCGAAGGTGCCCCCGGCCACGGCGATGAACACCGACACCGTACCGTCGCCGCTCGCCGCGATCAGATCGGCCTTGCCGTCGCCGTCGACGTCGAGCGCCGCGATCCCCCGGGGCTGCGAGCCAACAGCGGCGCTGTTCGCGGCGGCGAAGGTGCCATTGCCCTGGTTCAAGAGCACGCTCAGGGTGTCGCTGTACTCGTTGGCGGTGGCGACATCGAGCTTCCCGTCGCCGTTCAGATCCGCGATGGCGATGCCTCGGGGCTGCTTTCCAACGGGGTACGAGGCCGGCGGCGCGAAGGTGCCATTGCACTTGCCGAGGAGGACGCTCATCGTGCCGATGTCGGCGTGATCCGCGACCGCGATGTCGACGCAGCCGTCGCCGTCGAGATCGGCGGTGGCGACCGCGACCGGCGCCGCGCCCGCGGGGTAGTCGACCTTGGCGCCGAACGAGCCGGTGCCGTCGTTGAGCAGCACGCTGACCGTGGTGCCGAAGTTGTTGGCGACGATGAGATCCGGGAACGCGTCGGCGTTGAGCTTCGCCGCGGCGAGGTCGTGCGGGCCTTGCCCCGCCGGGTAATCGACCTTCGCGGCGAAGATGCCGCCGCCCTGGTTGAGGAGCACGCTGACGCTGTTCCCCACGTGGTTGGCGACCGCGAGATCGAGCTTTCCGTCGCCGTTGAGGTCCACCATCCGCACCGAGTACGGCGTCGCGCCGGTGTGCGGCTGCGGCAGCCCCGGGAGCCCGATCGCCCCCGAGCACAGGAGCGAAATGCAGGCGCCGGCGACGCACGTGGTGCCTCCCCCGCACACCACCGGCGCTCCGCCCTGGCAGGTGCCGCCCTGGCAGGTGTCGGTGGTCGTGCACGCGTCGCTGTCGTCGCAGGTCGCGCCGTCGGCCTTCGACATGTGCACCGGCGCGCCGCCGACGCAGACGTCGTCGGTGCACGAGTTCCCGTCGTCGACGGGCATGCAGCCGCCCGTCGAGGTGGTGGTCATGCCGCCGTCGCCCTTGGTGCAGGTCGCCGTCCCGGTGATCGAGACCTGGGACCTCGCCGCTTCGCAGGCGTTGTCGTAGACGACGCCGTTGCAGCCGCAGACGACGCTCTTGACGTTGGTGCACTCCGTCGGCGGGAGCTTGCACGAGCCGGTCGCGCTGGGGCCGAGGCAGCCGCCGGTGGCGAGCTGGCAGTAGCGGCCCTCTTCGCAGGGCAGGTCGTCGGGCCCGCCGCACGAGCACTCCCCGTTGGAGAAGAGCGGGACCATGGCCTTCGCGGCCTCGCACGAGCTCTTGTACGTCTTGCGGTCGCACCCGCAGACGGGGTTCGAGACCTCGGGACACGAGGTGGGCGCGGTGACGCAGGCGCCGGAGGGCGTGGAGTTTCCGCAGGTCCCCGGGGCGAAGTCGCAGAACTCGGTCCCGGTGCATTTCACGGCGGTGACGCCGCCGCAGGTCGCGCCGCAGACGCCGGCCGCGGCGACCGAGACGCCGGCGATCGAGGCCTCGCACGAGTTGCTGTAGGTCTTGCCGTCGCAGCCGCAGACCGGCGAGAGGACCTGAGCGCACGCGTCCGGCTTGGTCTTGCAGAAGCCGAGCGACTTGGGCGTGAGGCAGACGCCGTTGGCGATGGAGCAGAAGTCGGTGTCCGCGCACTCGGCGCTCGATCCGCAGGTACCCTGGCAGCCCCACGAGACCGAGAGGAGGATCGCGAACCCGCCCACGGCGGCGGCGGCGGCCAATCGGAGGGGTAACGACATGGTCGTTCACCCTGTATCACAACGCGCCCTCGGCCACGGGCCCTCGCGACCGTGAGCGCGCTCGCGATCGGCGTCCGGATCGAGGCGTGGCCTGGCGCACCGGCGACGACGCGCGGCAGCGGCCTCGCTACCCGATGTCAACATCGTTGCAGGTGCAATCAATTCGGCTCGATCGTTGCGCCCTGGACGGGGGGATCTCGCTGGACAATTTCAGGGCGATCCGATAGCTCTGCACGCTGCATCCCGGGCGCGCCGGGCCGCAAAGCCGCCACATTCGCCGGAAGACGGAGATCGATCACGCGTGGCCACGGCGGACGACGTAGCTGGGGCACCGGAGAGCATCCCTCCGAAGGAGCCCGGCGGCGACGACAAGGGTGCGGGCCTGACCCGGCGCGCCGTGCTCGGCGCGATCTGGTCGATCGGCACGAGCGTCGGCTCCCGCGGGATCGGCCTCGTCGGCACGCTGATGCT
>JBDTXR010000314.1:0-10948 GCA_040006075.1 Byssovorax sp.
CCTGGTGTGCTGGCCGGTCGGGTCGTGACCAGAGTGCGATTCTCGGCGTGCAGATCCAGGTTCGCCGTGAGGGTCGCGATCAACGCGGCAGCCGTCGCGGGCAGGGTCTCGTCGAGGCCGTCAACCAGCAAGAGCGCGCGTCCAGCGCGAAGCGCGCTTTCGAGGAACCAGGGCTCGGCGTCAGCTGCCGCCGCCAGCGTGACCAGCGTCGATGGGCCACGTAGCGATCGCGCGGGCAGGAGAAATGGAACCGGGTGGTTCCTCCAGCCAATCGACATCGCCAGATCGCGCTCGGCGATGCCCGCGGCCAGATACGCCAGCAACGTCGACTTGCCGCTTCCCGGCGCGCCCACGAGCAAGAGCCGTGGATGCTTCGCGAGCGCCTCGGTCACGGGCAGCCGCGGGCGTTCCTGCGCACGCAGCATGGCCATCATCGCATCGACGTCGATCGCTGCCGCTTCGCTCTTTGGCTTCTTCGATGCGCTTTTCTTCTTCGGCCGCACCGGCAGAGGCGGCAGCGGGGAGCCCTCGACGTTCAGCTTGACATAGGCAATCTCCAGATCTTGATAGACCCGCGCGCTGAGCTGGAGACCCCGGATCTCGATCCGGCCGTGCTTCCGGTGAACCTGGCGCCGATAGGCCCTCTCGGCGGCAGCAAAGCGCTCGACCTGGTCACCCTCCGCCTCGGCGTCGAGCACGGTCCGCTCTTCTGCGCACCGGATCTCGAAGTCGTCGGCGTCGGGGAACGCGTCTTCAAAGCTCTTCCGCGCCCAGCGCTCCACGAGCATCCGCAGCTCGGAGCGCAGATTCTCAGGCACCGGGTACGGCCCGCGCGTCCGGAGCGAATCGAGCAGCCGCTGCCGGGCCCGTCCGCGTCGATTGTCGAGGACGACGCTCGGCAACGCAGTGTCCGCGTGTGGCGCGCCCGGAAGCCCGGCGAACACGGCGCCGATAGTCGCATCCGCCATGGCGATCTCGCCGCTCGCCACCCCCGGCGAGCCTCGGGGCGGAACGGCCTTGGCTCGCGATTGGCTGGATTTTGCGCGCTGGGGAGCCGTGCTCACGGGCGCATCCTAGAGTTCGCGCTCCGGCTCGTCCAGCGAGCACCGCGGATCCGTGCATTTTCGGCACGCGGTGCGTCGGGGAGCGTCAGCGCCTCGGTGAGGAGTCGAGCTGTAGCAGCCGTCATCGCCCGAGTATCGCGCCCGGCTGCCTCTGCGCGCCCAGGAAAATCCGAGAATGCGCCGCGCGATCGCTGCTGGCAAGCCAATCTTCGAGGCCGAAGAGCCCGCGCTCGACGACGACTGACGCGCCCGAGCGGTAATACCCCGTAATTGCGGGGCTCGAACCGGCCTCTTACTCTCCAGAGCACCAGCCCACCGCGACGGCGGCACGAGAGCGGGAGATGGCATGTCGCCGACTCCCGCCCTCTCGTCGCGCCGCGCGCGGAGCCTGGCCTCCGGAGCAAACGACCATGTCGAACGATCAGAAGAGGGCCAACGACGCCTTCCAGGTCCGAGAAGACGCCGCCAAGCAAGAGCTGGCGCTGCCCTTGCCAGCCCACGCGTCCAACGGGGACGAGGGGCGTTATCCCAACCGCGTCGCGAGCTTCTCCAAGGGGCTCGCCCACGACGACCTCGGCCACGTCGTCGTGGCCTCCCACGACGCGATGGTGGCGGCGCTCGCGAGCGCGGTACCCGCCGATTTCGAGCAGATCCCGCTCGGCGGCGATCGACGCTTCGTCAACCCGCAAGCCGGCCTGGCGTTCGAGCTCGAGGGCGCCGACTCGCATGCTCTGGCGATCCCGCCGGCTCCCACCTTCGCCGGGAAGCGACAGGCGGGCGAGATGGTCGAGAATTACTGGATGGCCCTCTGTCGCGACGAGCACTTCGAGAGCTACGGTGCCAGCGCGAACGTCGCTGCGGCGGCCGCTGATCTGGCCAAGCTCACCGAGTACCAGGGTCCGAAGACCGCGCCCCAGCTCTTTCGCGGTAAATCTCCGGACGACCTCAAAGGCCCCTATGTCTCGCAGTTCCTCTGGCTCGACGTCCCCTTCGGCGCGCTCACCGTCGATCAGCGGATGAAGACCGTGGTCAAGGAGCTCGACTACGTCCTCGATCACACCACCTGGGTCCAGGTGCAGAACGGCAGGGGCCAGGGCAACAACGAGTTTGACTCCGAGGCGCGGTACATCCGCAACGGCCGCGATCTGGGCCAGTGGGTCCACGTCGACGCCCTCTACGAGGCCTATTTCAACGCGTGCTTGATCCTCCTCGGCGCCGGCGCTCCGCTCGACGACAACAACCCCTATGCCGGCTCGAAGACCCAGGATGGATTCACCACGTTCGGCGGCCCGCACATCCTCTCGCTGGTGACCGAGGTCGCGACCCGCGCGCTCAAGGCGGTGTGGTTCCAGAAGTGGTTCGTCCACCGCCGGATCCGCCCGGAGGCCCTGGGCGGCCTCGTGGATAACCACAAGAACCAGCGCTCCAGCTACGATCTCCACGCCGAGCTGCTCGGGTCGAGCGCGCTCGAGGCGGTGCGCGCCTCCAACGAGAAGAGGTCCCACGGCGCCCAGAAGACCTCGTATCTCCTGCCCCTGGCGTTCCCCGAGGGCTCGCCGGTTCACCCGTCGTACGGCGCGGGACACGCCACCGTGGCCGGCGCGTGCGTCACCATCCTCAAGGCCTGGTTCAAGGAGTCGACGACGATGAAGTCGCTCCCGACGCGGGCCGGCGGCAAGGCCGGCCTGGGACCGGTCGTGGCCTCCGCCGACGGCACGACGCTCGGCGTCTACGCCGGCGCGGACAGCGGCGAGCTCACGGTGGGCGGCGAGCTCAACAAGATCGCCTCCAACGTCGCCATCGGTCGAAACTTCGCCGGCGTGCACTGGCGGAGCGACTACGAGGCCTCGATCGAGCTCGGCGAGCAGATCGCCATCAGCGTGCTCCGCGATCAGAAGAAGACCTACAACGAGCCCTTCAAGGGCTTCTCGCTCACGAAGTTCAACGGCCAGACCATCCTCGTCTGACGAGGCCGCCCGATCGGCGCGCCGCTGCTCGAAGCGCGCGCCGGTCAGGGATGAAGCTTCTCGCTCCGCTCCAGCATCGCCGTGAGCTCGCGGATCTTCCGGGCCCGCGTCTCGGCCTTCTTGACGTTCTGGATCCGGAACAAGATCGCATAGCGATTGGCGCTGTTCAGGGTCGCATAAAAGGCCCTGGCCGTCGGGCTCGCGTCGAGCGCCGCCTGGAAATCCGGCGGCACCGTCGAGGTGCTCGGCGGATCATAGGCGGCCTCCCACTGCCCACCTTGCTTCGCCCGCTCCACCGCGGCGACGCCTGCGGGCGCCATCTTTCCGGCGGCGGTGAGCGCGGCGATCTTCTCGCGGTTGATCTTCGACCAGATGCTGCGCGGGCCGCGCGGGGTGAGCTTCTGGAGCCAGGCCAGGGCGTCGTGGCTGTCTTTCTGACCGTCGATCCACCCGAAGCAAAGCGCCGACTCCACCGCTTCGGCGTAGGTGACCGAGGCGACCGGGGAGCCCTTCTTCGCGAGGCGGAGCCAGATCCCCGGGGACGAGGTGTGATTGGCTGCGAGCCAGTCGGTCCACGCGGCCTGGTGCGGAAAATCGAGGGTGGGAAGGGCGGGAGTCTTCGGGGAGGGCTTCATCGTGGCGCCGCAGCATACTCGCAGAGTTTCGTGCCCGCGCGCGCGCTGTCGTGCAAGCATCCCGCCCGCCCATGAACGATCCGGATCTCGCCGCCACGATCCAGGCGCGCTTCGCCGACGATCTCGATCTCGCGACCACGATCCAGCGCAGCCCGCGCGCGACGCTCGAGTCGCCGCGCCACCTCTCCGAGGCCGGGATCACAGCCCTCGCTTCGCTGCGGAAAATGGCGGGATCGCTCGATGGAAAGATCAACTTCGAGCACACCCTCGGCGAGGGCGGGATGGGCATCGTCCACCTCGCCACCCAGGCCACCATGGGCCGCCACGTCGCCGTGAAGACGCTCCGCGAGGCGGCGTCGGGCGCGCACGACGTCGAGGCCACGCTGCGGATCCTGCGCGAGGCGTGGGTCACCGGCGCGCTCGAGCACCCCAACGTGGTCCCGGTCTACGACGTCGCCGTCGACGCCCGCGGCGCGCCTGTTATCGTGATGAAGCGGATCGAGGGCCGCCACTGGGGCGAATTGCTGGCTGCGCCCGACGAGGTCCGCCAGCGCTTCGCGGTCGACGATCCTCTCGACTGGCACGTTCGCACGCTGACGAGCGTCTGCAACGCCATCCATTTCGCCCACAGCCGCGGCATCCTCCACCGCGATATCAAGCCCGAAAACGTGATGATCGGGGCCTTCGGCGAGGTCTACGTCCTCGATTGGGGCATCGCCGTCAGCCTCGTCGACGACGCCAGCGGCCGGCTCCCGCTCGCGTCGCAGGCGCACGGCGTCGCGGGAACACCCTGCTACATGGCCCCCGAGATGATGGTCGGCGATCCCGCCGCGCTCTCCCCGCGCACCGACGTGTACCTGCTCGGCGCCGTGTTCTACGAGATCTTCGCCGGCGTCCCGCCCCACGACGCCGAGACGATCCACGCCATCGTCGCCAGCGTGATGCTCTCGAATCCCCGCTTTCCCGAGGGTTTCCCGTCGGAGGCGCGGCGGATCTGCGAGAAGGCCATGCAGCGCGATCCGGTCAATCGCTACGCGTCGGTCGACGAATTTCGCGTCGCCGTCGAGGAGTACCTGCGTCACCGCGGCTCGCGCAAGATCGCCTGGGAAGCGCGGCAAAGCCTCGACGAGCTGCGGCGCACCCTCGACGAGGAGCCGCCGAGCGAGGAGCGCGCGCTCGCGGTGTTCAACCTCCTGGGCGAGTGCCGCTTCGGCTACCGCGCCGCGCTCTCGGCCTGGCCCGAGAACGAATCCGCACGAAAAGGCCTCGATCAGGCGCTGCTCGCGGTGATCGATCACGAGCTCGCGTGCGGCGAGCCCAGCGCCGCGGCCACGTTGCTCCGCGAGGTGTCGCTGGCGCCGCCCGACGTGCCCACGCGGGTCGACGCCGCGGTGCGCGCCCGCACCGACGAGGACGAGCGGCGAAAACGCCTGGAGCAGGACTCCGATCCGACCGTCGGCACGCGCACGCGCACGTTCGTCACGGCGATCTTCGGCGTGCTCTGGATCGCGCTCCCGCTCGCGAGCTGGTACGCCGTCGCGCGCGGGTCGATCCCCGCCCACCAGGACGCGATCATCGCCGCAGTCGGGTTCCTTGCCGTGGGCTTCGGCCTCCGGATCTGGGCCCGAGAGTCGATATCGAAGACGGCGTTGAACCGCGGCCTCGCCGCAACGCTCGCCGTCCAGCTCGGGATGCAGATCCTGATCGCCTCTGCCTCGTGGATCCTGGGTATCTCACCAACTCAGTCTCAAACGCTGCTGATCTTGTCCTGGACGCTCACCCTGGCGCTGCTCGCAGTGTGGGCCGAGCCCTGGTTCGCGGCGCCCGCGGTGGTCTCGGCGCTGTCGCTGCTGGTCGCGGCGGCGCGGCCCGACTGGCTCTATCCGCTGATGGCCCTCGACAACGCGGTGCTCACCTACGTGCTCGTCCGCATCTGGCTCCCGCGGCAGGACGTGGAGAAGATCAAGACCCGACGGGTGGAGATCGGCCGGCGGGCGCGGCGAATCTTCCTCGACGGACGATCGAGGGCCGCACCGGTGGGGAGAGCTGAAGATGAATAGCGAGAGCCGCTCTCAGGCCTGGGGCATGAGGAGGCTCTTCATGTCGTCTTCGAGGGTGTCCTGGATGTGCTTGATGGTCTTGCCGCGGAGGCGGGTCTTGGTCGCCGCAAAGGCCGTTCGCGAGAGGGCGCCGAGGCGAGTGGCCTCTTCTTTTGCGCGGGCGAGGACGTCGGTCGCGGGGACGACCGCGTCGAGATAGCCGGCCTTCGCGGCGTCGTCGGGCGCGTAGATCTGGGCCATCAACGTGGCTCGCGGGAGCTCGGTGGGGACGAGGCGGTCGCGCGCGAGCTCCATGGCGAGGACGGGGACGGGCATGCCGATCGAGACCTCGTTGAGGCCAATCCGGAAGGCGCCGGCCGCGCCGAGGCGAACGTCGCCCGTGAGCAGGACGAGCGCGCCGCCGGCGAGGGCGTGGCCGGTGCACGCGATGACCAGGGGGACCGAGCAGCCATAGAGCCGCATCAGGAGCTCCGAGCCGCGGCCGAGGAGCGCCTTCGCGGCGTCGGGGCCGCTCATCATCACGCGGAGATCGAAGCCGGCGCAGAAGCGGCCTTCGCGGCCGACGAGGATCATCGCGGCGGCCTCTTTCTCGGCGCGGGTGAGGGCGGCGAGGAGCGAGGGGATCATCACGTCGGAGAGCGCGTTCGCTTTTCCGTCGTCCATCGTGACGATCGCGGTGGTGCCTTCGAGGGTGTAGGTGAGAATTTCGCTGTTCACCCGGCGCACGTTAGTGCAGCCGCCGCGCAGCCTCAATCACTCCCGCGCCGCGGCCGAGCGCCGGCTCGTGTCGGGCGGCGGGGGCTCCGGAGGCGGCTCCGTCGTCGTCATCGGCGTGAAGCGCGTCGCTCGCACGAGCCCGTTCGCCACCACCGCCGGATCGCGGAGCCGGGCTTCCAGGTGCGCGAGCGCGGCGTCGCGGGCCTCGCCCGGCGCGGGCTCGAGGCTATCGAACTTCATCTCGCCGGCTTCGGCCGCGGTGTCCTGCGAGGCTCCCGACAGGATACCGGCGAGCCCGCCTCCGGCGGCGAAGAACCCCGCGAGCCCGAGCGCCACGATCGGCCCACCGATCACCAGACCCACCGCGCCTCCGACGACTGCGCCGATGGTCCCGCCCTCCAGCCCTTCTTTGGCCGTCTCCCCGACGTTCATCTCGCCCCCCGGCGGGATCACGTTGGGGCGCGCCGGCATCCACTGGCTCTCGACGGGGATACCGCCGTCGGTGACGGTGTGCGGCTGGAGATTGCTATCGAGCCGCGGCTCCGCCAGCAACTGGTCTTCGGTCCACGAGAGGTGAAGCACCGAATCGTCGGTCACCTTGACGGCGTTCGCGGTCACCAGCGTGCGCGGGCTCCCGCTGGCCACGCTGGGCGACAGACGGACAATGAAGGCGATCACGCGTCCTTGCTCGTCGAGCAGAGCGCCCTCGGCGTGCCCGACGTCCTTGCCCGCGGCGCTCGGCTCGCTCGATCGGATCGGCGCGAGCAGCAACGCGAGATCGGGAGGAAGGCTCGATTTCGCGGGGATTACGGCGGTGAGTGTTCGCATATCGGACTCCTGACGTGGCTGCCGGAGCGCAGGAGCCAATGTCGTGCCAGCCAGATCTGCGAGCTGGAATCAGCCCTTGGACACCGAACGAGCGAACCCGCCCTGTGTCAGGGATGCGCGCGTGAGGCAGGTTGTCGCAGGCTCTCGCTGAGCGGGGCCGAAGGGCTCGCTCAGCCGAAGTGATAGGCGGCGATCTTCGCGCCCATCATCGTCCCGGCGTGAGCCAGGGTCCCGCGATCGGCGCCGGCCGCGCCCGCGATCACCATCAGGGGCAACAGGTGCTCTTCCCGCGGGTGCGCGAGCCGCGCGCCGGGAGCCTGCGCCCAGCCCGCGAGCTGCTGATCGCGCGCCGCCGGCTCGAGCGTCGCGGCCTCGCGCAGCCAGGCGTCGAAGGGCGCCGACATCTCGCCGCCGCGGCCGCCGCCGAAGCCGCGCATGTTGTGGAAGCTCATCCCGCTGCCGAGGATGAACACCCCTTCGTCGCGGAGCGGCGCGAGGGCGCGCCCCATGGCCAGGTGCGTCGCGGGATCGAGACCGGCCTTGAGCGAGAGCTGCACCGTGGGCACCTCGGCCCCGGGATAGGCCACCTTGAAGGGCACGAAGGTGCCATGATCGAAGCCGCGCTTGGCGTCCGCGCCGGTGGGGAATCCGGCGGCGCCGAGCAGCGCTTGCACCCGCGCCGCGAGCGCGGGATCGCCCGGAGCAGGCCAGGTGAGCTCGTACGAGGCGGGCGGGAAGCCGTGGTAATCGAACAGGAGCGGAGGATTTGCTCCGGTGGTGACGGTGGGAATGGCCTCTTCCCAGTGCGCCGAGATCACCAGCAGCGCCTTCGGAGGGGCCTTGGGAAGGCCAGGGAGGCTCCGCAGGTAGCCGAGGAGGCTGTCGACCTCGGCGCGCGGCATCCCCATCTCGACGAACGGCCAGGGCCCGCCGCCGTGGGGCACGTAGGCCACCGGCAGGCGCGAGGAGCTGGACGCCGGGTGGGGCGGGACGAGGGGATCCTTCTCGGTGCTCATGGGGTCGTCCCTCTGACGTTGCGTGCCTCGACCGTCAAGCTGCGGAGCTCGGCCGTCGCGCGCGCGGGGCCTTCGCGGCCGGGCTCACCGCTCTTCTGGATCGAACGGCGCGAGCGCGCGCTGGACGTCGAGGTGGTCGACGGCGCGGAGCGCCTCGAGCGCGGGGAGCGGTAAATCGAGGCGAATCACCGCGTCGAGCAGCGCGAGGTGGAGCGCCCAGCCCACGGTCGGCGGGGCCTCGAGGAGCGGGAGCAAGCGCGCGAGCGCGGCCGTCTGCTCGAGCGCGGCGAGCTCGCTCACGGCCTGCGCGCGCACCGTCTCGCGCGGGTCGCTCTGGGCGAGGGCGAGGAGCCGCGGGCTGGCCGCGTCGATCGGGGTGTGGGCGACGCAGGCGCGCAGCGTCTCGCCGGCGTGGGCGCTCGTCGTCGCCGGCGCGTGGAGGTGCTCCCACGCGAAGTCGGCGATCGCCGGCGCGTGGGGCACGCGGCCGAGGCCGTACACCGCGCTCTTGCGCACGCCGAAGGCCTCGTCGTGGGTCGCGAGATGGAGCAGCGTCGCGTGATCGTCCCAGGCTGCGATCCAGCGCGCGCCGCGCTCGCGCACCCACGGATCGACGTGGCCCGCGAGGTACGGCGTGAGGATCGCGCGATCCGCCGCGGAGAACGCCCGCGGATCGAGCGTGGAGGCCACGGCCTTCTTCTCGGCCCAGAGGCCGTCGGGATCGTTGAAGAGGGCGACGACGTCCGCGGCGGGGAGGCGCCCGTCGGGGAGCGACGGCCGGGCCCGAAACGACGCGGGCGGAGGCACCAGATCTTCGCTCGTGAACTCGAGGATCGACCACACCGGCTCCATCCACGCGCAGAGGGCGGCGCGCTCGGTCGAGGGCGCGTGGATCAGCGCCGCGAGGGCCCGCGCGCGCAGGGTCTCCAGCGCCTCGACGGCCTCGGCGGCGACCGCCGCGCGCGGATCGTTGATCCGGTGCGCGAGGCCCTCCATCACGCGGCGGGTCGGGTAGCTCTCGAGCGTCTTCACCGCGGCGATGGCCGCTCCGCTGTCGGGATCGGCGGCGAGGAGCAGCAGCGGCGCCTCGGCCGCGCAGGGCTGGTTCCACACCAGGGCCTCGGCCGCGGCCCGCCGCACCCGCGGATCCTCGTGCGCGAGGGCGGCGATCCGCGGCGCCTGGAAGCGCGGCTCGTCGAAGCCATGCTCGGCGGTGAGGATCGCCTGGAGGTGGAGCGGGTGGGCGGGATCGGCCAGCACCGGCTCGAGCAGGTCGGCCTCGGCGCGGCCCATCGAGAGCAGCGCGTGCCGGCGGAGGACCACGTCGTCCCCGCGCCACCAGGCGCGCAGCGCGGGCCCGGGCGGCGGGTTGCCGGTGCCGCGGAGCACCGCGCCCGCGGCCTCCCGCACGCCGTCCGCGCGCCCACGATCCTCGAGCAAGGCGAGGAGCGGCGCCGAGGCGCGAGGATCTTCGAGGCAGGTGAGCGAGCCCGCGCACGCGTCGCGCTCGGCGTCGGAGAGCTCGGGCGACGCGAGGCGATCGAGGAGCCGGACGGTCCACGAGCGATCCTCGCGATCGCGCAAAATGAGGTGGGGGATCGGCATGGGGCGTCGCGGCGCGGATCCTACCCGATCACGGCTTCTGCCCGAAGAGACGCCGCGGCTTGCAGCTCAGCGCCCAGCGGCGGCCCGTCCCGCGCTCCGTCGCGGCGAGCGGGAACGAGGCGGCGTCAGCGGTCGCGGGCGTCGGGCCCGGCTTCGGCGGCACGACCTTGCTCCCCGGGGTCTTCGGCTTCGACGACAGGCCGTCGACGCGCGACGCGAGCGCCTCGATGCAGACCGTGCCGGAGTCCATGCGCGCGCGCATCTCGATGGCGTCGAAGGCGCCGTAGCTCCCGTTGACGTCGATCGACGCCGAGGCGTCGAACCCGGTGTCGATCACCCACCCGTCGCGCCCCGCGGTGCAGCGATCGAGGGTGATCCCCGCGAGATCGCGCCGCACGAGCTGCACCGCCTCGCCGATCTCGCCGCGCTCGGGATCGACGGGCAGCACGTACCAGCTCCCGACGCGATCGCCCGGCTCGGGCGGGCCCGCGACCAGCAGTCCGACGGCCCCACCGAAGGCGCGCCGCACGATCCGCGGCGCCTCGAGGCCGTAGCGCGCCGGCCGGTAGTAGGTGCCGAGCTGCCGGGCCACGCCGAGATCGATCCGCCAGAGGATCACCGCCTCGTACGACGTGCCCTGGGTGATCACGTACCAGGTCTCGCCGACGCGCACCGCGCCGTTGGGGAACGGGCGGAGCATCGTCCCGCTGCGGCCCTGCGCGTCGCGGACGGGGAGCACCGGCTGCCCGTCGGTGACCGCGAAGAACGAGCAGACCGATCCGCGGCACGCGTGCGTGAAGGCCGATTTGCCGGACGGATCGAGGAACGCGGCCCACGCGGCGGCGCCGTACCCGCCCGCGCCGATGGCCTCTGCGGCGGAGACCTCGTCGGCCCACAGCGACGACGAGACCGCGCTCGATCGCACGCCGCCGCCGGCGTCGAAGCGATCGTCGAAGCGCACCTGAAAGCGGCCCGCGCGCGACCAGTCCGACCCGCGCTTTCCCCAGGCGTAGGCGTGGACCATCACCGTGTCGGCGTAGGGGCCGTTGTCGATCC
>JBDTXR010000315.1:0-10931 GCA_040006075.1 Byssovorax sp.
GGCCTGGTCGCGGCCGGGCTTCTCTACGAGCGCGACGTCGCCGTCACCCGCCACGTCGCCCACTTCTTCGCGCGCCACGCGCCGGCGAGCCGCGGCCCGCGCGCGCTCCTGCTCAACGGCGGCGTCTTCCGCGCCGAGCGCATCGCCGAGCGCCTCACCGCGGCGATCCAGGCCTGGGGCGGCCCGCCGGTAGAGACGCTCCCGCTCGCCGATCCCGATCTCGCGGTGGCCCGCGGCGCCGTGGCCTACGCGCTCGCGCTCGCGGGGCGCGGCGTGCGGATCGAGGGCGGCGCGGCCCGCGGCTACTACGTCGGCCTCGACGCGCCGAAGGACGGGGGCCCGCGCGCCGCGGTGTGCATCGTCCCGCGCGGCGCGAAGGAGGGCGTCTCGCAGAGCGCCGACGGCCGCACCTTCGCGCTGGTGCTCGGCACGAAGGTCCGCTTCGATCTCTTCGCCTCCGACGAGGCCAGCGATCGCCCCGGCGCGGTGGTGATCCTCGACGACGATCGCTTCGAAGCGCTCCCGCCGATCGCCGTCGCGTTCGAGGCCTCGGCGCGCAAGGCCGAGACGGTGAAGGTGGCCTTGCAAGGCGAGCTCACCGCGATTGGCACGCTCGATCTGGCCTGCGTCGAGGTGGGCGCGACCGCGGCGCTGCCACGACGATTTCGCCTTGCTTTCCAGCTCCGAGAGGCCGCCGTCGCCGAGCCGACCAGCGCCGCGCGCCCCTCGGTCGCCCCGCGCGATCGGGCCCGCGAAGACGCCCGCGAGGCCATCCGCGTGGTCTTCGGCAAGGGCCGCTTCGACGTCGCGCCGCGCCAGGTCAAGGACCTGGTCCGCGACGTAGAGCGCCTCCTCGGCGAGCGCGCCTCGTGGACCACCGAGGTCTCGCGCGATCTCTTCGACACCCTGATCGCCGACGCGAAATCGCGGCGTCGATCGGCCGAGCACGAGCGCACGTTCTGGCTCCTCGCCGGCTACTGCGGGCGCCCCGGCTTCGGCGCGCCCGGCGACGACGATCGCGCCGCCCGCGTCGCGCCGCTCTTCGCGGAGCGGGTGATTTTCCCGCAGGAAGCCCGGATCTGGCAGCAGTTCTGGATCGCCTGGCGCCGCCTCGCCGGCGGCCTCGACGAGCCCACGCAGACCGCGATCCGCGACGCGCTCGATCCGCTCCTCGCCCCCGCGTCGGCGCGCCTCAAGAAGCCGAAGGGCTGGAAGCTCGAGGCCGAGGGCGATCTCCTCGATCTGGTCTCGTCGCTCGAGCGCGTCCCGCCGATGCGCAAGAGCGAGCTCGGCGGCTGGATCCTCGAGCGCACCTGGACCTCGCGCGATCCGCGGTTGTTCGCGGTCCTCGGCCGCCTCGGCGCGCGCGTGCCCACCTACGCCGGCCTCCACCACGTCGTCTCCGGGATGATCGCCGAGCGCTGGCTCGACCACCTCCTCCGCGAGAAATGGGACACGCTCCCGACCGCGCCGGAGGCCGCGGTGCGCCTCGCCCGCGTCACCGACGATCGCGCGCGCGACGTGTCCGAGCGCGCGCGCCGCGAGGTCGAGCGCCGCCTCGTCACGATCGGGGCCAAGGAAGCCTGGATCCGCGCCGTACGCGAGCACGTCCCCGTCGAGGAGTCCGAGCGCGCGGCCTTCTTCGGCGAGGGGTTGCCCGTGGGCCTGCGCTTGATCGAATGACGGCGCGCCTCGCCGCGGCGTGTACACTGCCCCGAGGAATGGCTCGAATTCCCGCCGCAAACGCGATCGATGGCTGACGGTACGCTGGGCCGGCTCCTCGATCCGCGCGCGCTCGACGAGGGCACGGGGCCGCGCGCCCGCGTCCAGATCACCGTCCCCATCGCGTGGCTCACCGACGGCTGCCGCATCGAAATCCTCGCGCCGCGCCGCCTCCCGTGCGCGCGCTGCGACGGCGGCGGCTGCGACGCGTGCGGCAAGAGCGGCGTCCTCCGCGCGCCCGACGACGAGGCCGCGCGCCGCCTCGAGATCACGCTCCCTCCGACGTCGAGCGAGGCCGTCGCGCTCCGCCTCGCCGATCCCTTCGGCGCGGGCGTCGTCGATCAGCTCATCGTCGAAATCCGCGTCGGCGCGGCCTCTTCCGGGGTCACGCGCCTCCTCGATCCCCTGGAAGACGCGCCGCCCGCGCTCCCGCCGATCGCCTGGCGCGGCGTGCTCCTCGCTGCAATTGCGACCGCCGCGGCGATCCTCGTCGCCGTCCTCGCGCGCTGATGCGTTACCCTCGCCGGCATGCTCCGAAGCCGCTCGCTCCGCTCGGCGTCCCCGCTGCTCCTCGCGCTGCTCGCGCCCCTCGTGGCCTCGTGCAGCGAGCGCTTTCTCCCGCCGCCGCTGCCGAAGCCGCCGCCCGATCCCGTTGCGCTCTCGGTCGACGACATCATGGGCGACCTCCCGCAGTCGTGCGCGTTCGAGTGCGGTGACACCTGCGTCGAGCCGGCGACGTCGTTCGATTGCCCCACGATCAAGGCCTGGGACAAGGTCCCGCACGACGACGCCTGTGGAGCCTGGGATGGCCAGTACCCGACTCCGGTGAAGGGCCAGTGCACCGCCACCGCGCCCGCCGGCGAGGCGGTGCGCAAGGCCGGCCCGTTCACCGGCGGCGTCGTGCTCCCCGACGGTCACCGGATCCAGCCCGCGGGTCGCAACGTGGTCTTCGCCGAGAAAGATCTGGTGGGCGGCTTCCCCATGAGCGTGATGCCGCTCGGCGCCACCCACTATGCCCTGGTCTCCGACGGCGGGATCGCCGACAACGCCCTTCGCCTCATCGACATCGACGCCCTCGCCGGCGCCGGAGATCCGGTGTCGTCGTACGTGCCTTTCCCGGCGCCGAGCTCGCTCTTCTACGGCATGGCCTACCTCGCCCCGGGCCAGATCCTGGCCTCCGGCGGCGGCGACGGGAAGCTCTACGCCTTCGACGTCGACACCACCACAGGCACGCTCGCCCGCGCCAAGAGCCGCGACGTCGATCTCGGCCTCGGCGTCGACGACATGCCGTATTTCGCCGGCCCGATCGCCGCCACCGCCGACGGCACCCGCCTCCTCGTCGGCCCCTCGGATCACGCCGACTCGCTCCTCGTCGTCTCGCTCGGCGCCGCCGATTACGGCAAGACGGTGGGCAGCATCGCGGTCAAGGGCACGCGCGCGGTCTTCGATGTCCGGCTCGATCCCTTCGATCCCACGGGCACGCTGTTCTACGCCACCGATCAATCGCAGTCGCGCATCCTGGAGATCGACGGCGCCAAGGGCACGCTGAAGCGCACCTTCGCCGTCGACAAGAACCCTTCGCAGCTCACCTTCCTCGACGCCACTTACCTCGTCGTGGCCGAGACCGACAGCGACGTCCTGGCCGTCGTCAACCGGAGCACCGGGATGGTCGAGGCCCGCGTCCCGGTCTTCGAGAAGGACGCCCCTCATGGGTTCTCGCCGAGCGGGATCACCTACGATCCTGCGGCCAAGCGCCTCTATGCCACCCTCGCCGGCGTCAACGCCGTCGAGGCCTACGACGTGACCGCGGGCTCGCCCCCGACCATCACCCCCGCCGGCCGGATCCCCACCGCCTGGTGGCCGACAGGCGTCATGGTCCACTCCGATGGATCCCTGGTCGTGGTCACTGGCAAGGGCGTGGGGACTGGGACCGACAACAAGCAGTACACCTGGGGCGAGGGCTCGATCACCGATCACCTCCACGGCAGCGTCCAGCACGTGCCCGCGGCGCTCCTCGGCGATCTCACCGCGTCGACCAAGGTGGTCGAGGCTGCGCGCACCCTCGATACCCTCGATGGCACCGCGAAGATCACCTGTCCTGCCGGAGCAGACGACTTCCCGATCCCCGCGGACAACCAGAGCGGGCCCTCCAAGCTGATCAAGCACGTGATCGTCGTCGTCCGGGAAAACAAGACCTACGACGCGGTCTTCGGCGATCGCCAAGACCTCGGCGACGGCGATCCCAAGCTGATCATGGCCAGCTCTGTCGAGCAGCAAGACGCGATCTGGAAGAACGCCCGCTCTATCGCCAAGGGCTTCACCAACTTCGACAACTTCTACACCGACGCCGAGCAGTCGATCCAGGGCCACACCTGGACGGTCTACGGCCGCACCACCGACTTCATGGAGCGCACCTGGCTCGATATCTGGGGCCGCTCCACCCGTAGCATCACCACCCCGACCAGCGTGGTCGACGGGCCGGAAGAGGGCGGGATCTTCACCTGGTTCGCCGACGCCGGAATCCCCATGGACAACATGGGGGAGATCATCGGCGGCGGCGCGCCCGACGGGGACTATCCCGGCCTGCTCTACGCCCAGAACCGGCCCGACATCGACAAGTCCTGCTACATGGGCGGCCGGATCCGCCTCCGCTGCGATCTCAAGCCCTTCACCTACGCCATCCAGACCAACGATCACACCTACGGTGGCAAGGGCGGCGCCGCGGCGCCCGAGGTGATGATCGCCGTCAACGACGAGGCGATTGGCCTGCTCCTCGACGCCCTGTCCCACAGCCCCACCTGGAAAGACTCGCTCCTGATCGTCACCGAGGACGATCCCCAGGACGGCGGCGATCACGTCGATCTCCACCGCTCGCTCCTCTTCATGGCCTCTCCGTGGATCAAGCGCGGCTACGTGAGCCACGGCCACTACGACATGGCCAGCGTGTACCGCCTCGTCGCCCACATCTTCGCCATGCCCTACCACAACGAGATGATGCGCCACGCCCAGGCCCCCCTCGACGCCTTCACCAGCACGCCGGACTTCGCGCCGTACACCTACTCTCCGCGGACGATCAAGGCCCCTTGCAACGCCGAGTCGTCGCCGTACGCCATCAAGGCCAGAGACTGGGACTTCGAAGATCTCGACGATCAGCCCGGCCTGAGCGGGCAAATCATGGAGATGATGAAGAAGTCGCCGGCCGAGCGCGGCGTGACCGTCGTCCATCCGAAGCATCGTTGATCAGGAGTCACCTCGACCATGTCTGAACCCGTCGACCCGGGCGCACCCCGATCCAACGAGAGCGACGCCACCTACGAGGCGCTGCTCGCGTCGGTTCGGGCTCGCTTCAAATCCCTCACGACGCCGGTCGACGGGAAAATAAGCCTCTTTTCCACGACGGCGCCCGATCTCTTCGACGCCTATCTCGAAGGCCTCGCCCCCGAGCACCGACAGCAGAGCACCTGCGCCACGTGCCGGCGCTTCATCACCCGCTTTGGCAGCCTGGTCATCGTCACGCCCGAGGGGAAGACGGCGCCGGTCCTGTGGGATGCGATGTCGGCCCAGGGCCACTACGGAGGAGGGATCCGCGCGCTCGCCGAGGCCGTGTCGAAGGCGCCGATCCAGGGCGTGTTCCTCTCCGAGGAGGCGACGTGGGGAGCACCGAAGACGGGCAGATGGAGCCACCTCGCCGTCACCCCGGATCCGGCCCTGATCTTCAATCCGGGCCTGGTCAAGACCACCTCGCAGATCGTCGCCGAGAAGCTGCAAGACCACGAGACGCTCGGGCGCGGGCTCGACGAGTTTCCGCTCGAGCTGGTCCGCAACGCCCACTCGCTCCTGACCACCGGAGCTCTCCCGCAATCCGAGAAATGCGTCGGTGTCGCGAAATGGCTGCTCGAGCTCCACAAGGCGCGCAAGGGGGCGAAGAGCCAGCGCGCCCGCGAGAACCTCACCTGGCTCGCGGTCGCCGCGGCGCCCCCCGGGTTCTGCCACGTCCGCAGCACGATGATTGGCACTCTCCTCGAGGACCTGAGAGCGGAGATGCCGTTCGCGCAGATCAAGGAGCGGTTCGCCGCCAAGCTCGATCCGCTCCTCTACCAGCGCGCCCAGGTGGCGCCGAGCGCCGGCAACATCGCCCAGGCCGAGAAGATCATCGCCAAGCTCCGGGCCGAGGGCGCCCTCGAGCGGCGGTTCGCGAAGCTCGCCGACATCAAGACGGTCTGGCGCCCGACGTCGGCGAAGGCCGGATCCAGCCCGGCGAAGAAGGGAGTCTTCTCTCACCTGATCACCGCCGCGAAGCCCGCGGCCAAGGGGCAGATCGAGTCTCCGCCGATCACCATCACCTGGGACAAATTCTCGAAGACCGTCTTGCCGACGGCCGAGCGCATCGAGTACCTCGTCCCCGATTCGAAGCAAGCGTATCTGGGGATGGTCACCGCGAAGAACCCCGACGCGACCCCGATCGTGCAGTGGGACTTCGAGGACGAGAGGAACCCGGTGACCTGCTACGTCTACCACGGGGGCTCGACGCCGGCGCGGTGGAACCTGAAGGCCGGGGCCCATCACCCGGTGACGGCGGTGGCGCTGGCGCCCTCGATGTGGAGCGCCAGGCGGACCTTCTCGCACCAGACCCAGACCGTGACCTTCGTCCTCGAAAAGTGCTGGGACACCGAGTACACGACGGGCGCGAGCTTCTTCCCGAGCCTGCTCAAGACCGAATTCCACGAGATCCGCGCGACGATGGAGGCCTATGCCAAGGACGCTGTCGTCGCGGGCAGGGAAGAGGCCGAGGCCTGCGGGATCTGCCTTTCCAGGGGTGGGACCTGGTACCTCACCTTCCGCGTCACGGGCAAGGACGGTGAGCGGACCTCGTACACGCTCGATCGCTGGGACTGACTCGATCGGTCGGGGCGCTCAATCGAAGAGAGCCGGCGCCCCGCGATCGAGCGCCGAGCTCATCTTCTCGAGGATCCCGGCCACGACTCCGCGGCTGGTCTTGGCGCCCGCGCCGCGTCGCTCGAGCTCGCCCAGGGCCTTGCGCGCCAGGAGCACCGGGAAGGCCGTGAAGGCCACGATCCCGCGCGGCGCGCCGGCCTTCTGGAGCAGCTCGACGTACTCGCTGGCGGCCACGAGATCTTCCCTGGCCATGCAGAGGGCGCGGGCCCGGCCCACGGCGGTCCCGAGATAAACCCGGCCGTCGCGGGCGTCGGACTCCGAGTCCTTGAGGATGTTGACGAGCTGGAGCCCCTCGCCGAACGCGGCGTCGCGCGCGCGGAGCTGCCCTTCCACGCTCGCGAGGTGAGGGGCGGTATCGAGGAAGAGATCGGTGAGCAGCTCGCCGACGATGCCGGCGACGACGTAGCAATAACGCTTCAGATCCTGCTCGGTGGTGAGGGCCAGGCTCCCGTCCTCGTTCCCGCCGGCGACGAAGGCGGCCATGCCCGAGGCGGTGCGCAGCGTGTGGCGAACGACGATGTCCCGGCGAGCGGGGGTGAAGCTCATCAGCTCGGCGATCACCGCGGGGGTCTCCGCCAGGAGCTCGAGGTAGCCTTCGTCGTCGCAGGGGCGCGCGGTCACCCACTCTTGCGCGAGGCGCGTGGCCTCTCCCTCGGAGGGAGCCTCGAGCAGGCGGGCGAAGGCCGCCAGGGCGGTGAGCCGCTCGGCCCGGGGCCAGCGCGTCGCGTCCTCGAAGGTGTCGGCGATCCGGAAGAGGAGATAGGCCGCCGTCACCTCGCGCCGCGGCGTGGTGGGGAGGAGCGGAATCGCCAGGGCAAAGGTCCGGCTGGTACGGGCGAGGAGCCGTTCGAGTAAAAGCATGGTTCCGCTCCGACGTGCGATGTCGTGCAAAGGGGGAGAGGGCGAGTCTCGCATCTCTCCCGCGCCTCGCTGTTAATTCATCGGCGGCGATCCTGTCAAGTCGAGCGCCGTCCAGAATGTCGATTTCATTCGCGATTCGCCGACGAAGCTCGTTGACGGATCCCGCCGACGGAGGTCGACGACGAGCTGCGGTGACCCAGTCACACGGGCTCGTCGGCGACCGGTGTCAACGACGCGACATAGTTTCAGATAGCGTGCCTCGACCGCAATAACGGTGTTGGTATCCGCGGGCTCATGGGCTACCAAGGCGCCATGTCGGTCCCCGACGTGGTCATTGTCGGCGGCGGGTTCGTGGGCAGCGCGGTCGCCGCCGCGCTCGCCTGTGGGCGTCGTCGCATCGTGGTGCTCGAGGCCCGCGCCGGCGCGGATCCGCGCTTTCGCGGCGAGCTCATCCATCCTCACGGCGTCGCCGTGCTGGAGGGTCTCGGCCTCCACGCGCCCCTTTCGCGCGCCGGAGGCTTCGACGTGCGCGGCTTCGCGGTCGTACCCGGCGAGGGCGTCGAGGCGGTGCTGCTGCCTTATGACGACGTCGCCGGCCAGCCGATGCGCGGCCTCTCCATGGACCATCACGCCATGGTGGCCTCTCTCCGCGCCGAGGTCCGCGCGCGGCCCGGGGTCGAGATCCGCACCGGCGCGCGCGTCACGGGCCTGGTGCGCGACGGCGCGCGCATCGTCGGGGTGGAGACGGCGGACGGCGAGCGGGTCCTCGCCGATCTCACCATCGTGGCCGAAGGGCGCCACTCCCGGCTCCGCGGCCTGCTCGGCATCGCCGAGGAGGTCCGCCTCCTCTCCTTCACCGCGGCCCTGTTGCTGGACGACGTCGAGGTCCCGCACGCGCGCCATGGCCACGTGTTCCTGGGCGCGCCCGGCCCGATCCTGGCCTACGCGATCGGCGCGGGGCGCGTGCGGATGTGCATCGATATCCCCGCTTCAGCCGAGAAGGGGAGGGCGGCGATCCTCGCGCTGCTCCGTACCGCCTATGCCCCCTTCGTGCCCGAGCCGCTCCGCGCGGCGATGCTCCGCGCGGCCGACGGCGAGTCGCTGGAGCTCTGCGCCAATCACGCCATCCACACTCGCCGCTGCGCGCTCCCCGGCGTGGCGCTGGTCGGCGACTCCGGGGGGTGCTGTCACCCGCTCACGGCCACCGGCCTGACCACGGGCCTCAACGACGTTCGCGTCCTCGCCGAAGAGCTCGACTCCCGCGGCGCCGACGTGGCCGGGGTCGACGCCGCGCTCCTTCGCTACCAGCGCCGGCGCTATCGCTTCGTCCGCGCCCGCGAGATCCTCGCCGACGCGCTCTACGAGGTGTTTCGCGGCCAGGGCACCGGTCCTCTGGCCGTTCGCAACGGCATCATTCGCTACTGGCAAGGCAGCGCCCGCGCCCGGATGGCCTCGATGGCGCTGCTCTCCGGTCAGGAGTCGCGCCTGACGATGTTCCTCGCCGAGTACGCGCGCGTCGTCGGACGATCGGCCTATGGCGTCCTCCACGGCGACGGCGACGAGCCCTCGATGTCGGCCCGCGCCGCGTCGCTGTCGGGTCTCCTCCGCCTCTCGTACTCGAAGTTCGAGCGCAGCCTGGTGACTGTCTATCAGGACGCGGTAGGATGACCCTCTTCATGATCACGTTCGTCCATCAACTCTCCTCGGGAGCACAGCGCGCATGAAACTCCTCGTCACCGGCGGCAGCGGTCACCTCGGCGCCAACCTGATTCGACGCCTCGTGGCGAACGGCGAGCGCGTCGTCGCCCTCTCTCGCCCCGGCAGCAACAACAGCGCTCTCGACGGCCTCCCGATCGAGCGCGTGTCCGGCGATCTCCGCAGCGCGGACGACATGACGCGGGCCATGCGCGGAGTCACCCGCGTGTACCACTGCGCGGCCAAGGTCTCGACCACCGCCGGCGGAGAGCGCGAGATCTACGACTGCAACGTGATCGGCACGAAGAACCTCCTCGCCGCGGCGCTCGCGGCGAAGGTCGAGCGGGTCGTGGTCACGAGCTCGTTCAGCGCCGTCGGCCACACCGAGGGTCGCCCGGCCGACGAGCGCGATCTCTTCTATCCCTTCGAGGAGCACATGCCCTACGAGCGCTCCAAGGCCTGGGTCGAGCACGAGTGTCTCAAGGCCGTGATCCAGGGGCTCGACGTGGTGATCGCCACCTCGTGCGCCATCCTCGGACCGGCCGACTTCAAGCCCTCGCGCATGGGACGCCTGGTGCAGGATTTCGCCAACGGCAAGCTCCGCGCGTACATCCCCGGAGGCTTCGAGTTCGTCGCCGCCGACGACATCGTGCAAGGGCACCTCCTGGCGATGGAGAAGGGCAAGACCGGCGAGAAATACATCATCAGCACCCGCTTCGTCACCGTCGACGAGCTGGTGGAGGTGCTCGAAAAGATCACCGGCAAGAAGCGCCCGACGCTGCGCCTGCCGCCCGGCGTGATGGCCAGGATCGCCGTCGTCTCGAGCTTCGTGCTCACCAACTTCTTCCCGGACGTCCCTCAGCGCTTCACCCCCGGCGCGGTGCGGATCCTGGGCATGGCCCGCCGCGCCGACACCGGCAAGGCCCAGCGCGAGCTGGGCTATCGGCCGACCTCGATCGAAGAGGCCTTGAAGCAAGCGTACGAGTTCCACGTGGCGCAGGGCTCGATCGTGGGAGTCTCGCCTGGCCGGCCGGCCCCGGCGCCGAGGCCCGCCGCGGCCCCCGAGAAGGCCCGGATCAGCGGAGCTGTCCTGTCATGAACACCGAACCCGAACGCCTGATCCCGCTCCGCAACCCCAGGGCCGAGCGACCGCGCCCGCCCACCTTCGAAGAGGCGAAGAATCGCCGCCAGAAGGTCCGCGCCGCGGGGATGCACCCCGACTACTGGTATCCAGTCGGGTGGACCGCCGACGTGCCCCGCGGCAAGGCGGTGGAGGTGGTGTTCTGGAAGCGCTCGATCGCCCTGTTTCGCGGGCAAGACGGCCTGCTCCGCGCTCTCGAGAACCGCTGCGCCCACCGCCAGCTCAAGCTCTCTCTCGGGCAGGTGAAGGGCTGTAACCTCACCTGCACTTACCATGGCTGGGAGTACGACGGCGCGGGCAAGGTCGCGCACATCCCCCACGATCTCTTCGGCAACAAGATGCCCGAGATCAAGGTGGCGTCGTACCCGGTGAAGGAGCGCTACGGCATCATCTGGGTCTTCCCGGGTGATCCGGAGGTGGCGAGCAAGCGCGATGTCCCGCGGATCCCCGAGCTCGAAGGCGCGTCGCCCTGGGGGAGTATCCCGGTGGACTTCACCTGGAACGCCCACCACTCGATGATCATGGACAACGTGAGCGATTTCTCGCACGCGTACCT
>JBDTXR010000316.1:0-10908 GCA_040006075.1 Byssovorax sp.
TCCGCCAGCGCTTCGGCGGCTGGGAGCTGGCGTTCGCCGCCTACAACATGGGCTATGGCGGCCTGCTCTCGTCGATTCGCAAGTACAACACCAACGACTTCTGGGAGCTCTCGCGCCTCGAGTCGGGCATGCCCCTCGAGACGGCGCTCTACGTCCCGAAGATCGTGGCGATGGCCATCGTCGCGCGCAACAAGGCCGTCTTCGGCTGCGACGATCTCGAGCTCGATCCGGCCATCAATTTCGACAAGGTCGCGGTCGGCTCGGGGGTCTCGCTCCGCTCCCTCGCGCTCGCCGCGAGCACGTCGGTCGAGAAGCTCGAAGAGCTGAATCCGCAGATGCTCGCCAGCCGCGCTCCTCCCGTTCTCCCCGGGGAAAAGGCCGACGCCACCTGGACGGTCCGCGTCCCCGCGGGCGCCGCGCCGAAGGCGGCCAGGACCTTGAGTCAGTTCGTCGAGGGCGACGGCAAGCTCGATCGCTATACGGTCCGCTGGGGCGAGTCGCTCGAAGACATCGCCCAGCGCCGCGGCGTCTCGCGCTACTCGCTCCAAACCCTCAACGCGGTTCGCCGCGACGAGTCGCTCCGCCCAGGCACGGTGATCTTCGTCCCGGCCTCGACCGCATCGGACGTCTACGACGCGCCCACCGGCAAGCCCACGGTCGTCGTCCCGGCCGCGGCCTTCACTTACCTCGATCGCGAGCGCCTCTTCTACCGCGTCATCCCGGGCGACACGCTCCGCGCCGTGGCCTCGGTCTTCACCGTCTCTCCCGACGAGATCTGCCGCTGGAACGCCATCGATCCCGCCGCCGCGCTCCACGACGGAATGACCCTCCAGATCTTCACCCCGAAGGACAAGATCCCCCAGAACGCGCTGGTTTTAGCCGAGAAAGACGCGCAAATCCTCGCCTCGGGGACCCCGGAGTTCGTCGCGCACTTCGAGTCCTTGCGCGGCCGCTCCCGCCTCGAGGTCGTCGCCAAGCAGGGAGACACCTGGCGCAGCGTGGCTGGCCGCTATGGCCTCTCGATGGGGCAAATGGAGCGCATCAACCACCGCTCCCGCACCAGCCCTCTCTGCGAGGGCGACCGCTGCGTCGTCTACGTCCCCACCGCGAAAGCCGAAGAGGCCGCCAAGCGAAGCGGGGGAGTCATCACCGGCGCCCCCGACGACGCCCCTGCGGTGACGAAGCCCGTGGAAGAAGACGTCGCGACCACGAAAGACAAGGGCGACGACAGCACCATGCCGGCAAACTTGATCAAGCCCGCGGCCACCGACTCTCCGGCTCCCTGAGATCCGGATCTCGAACGCAAAGGCGCAGAGGCGCAGAGGCGCAAAAAGACGAAGAGCAGAGGAGAATTAATAATTCTCCCTCTCCTCTGCTTCTGATCTTTTTTGTGCCTCCGCGTCTTTTCGGGGTCGGGTGAAACAAATCGCGTCGGCGCCTGTCGTCCCGGGGATGGCCAAGCGACCGTTCCGTCCGCCGTTCCCCTGGATCCGCGCGCTCTCGGCGCTCACGTTCCTCCTCGCCACAAGCACGCTCGCCTACAGCTGCATGATGCTCATGCCGGGGCGGAGCGTGACCGCGCCGCTCGCGTCGCTCACGCCCGTGGAGAGCGCGACGGCGGATCGGCTGCGGATCGATCTCCAGGCCCTCGCCGGCGACATCGGCGAGCGCAACCTCGGCAAGCCCGAGGCGCTGGAGCGCGCTGCGCAGCTGATCGAGCAGCGTTTACGCGCCGCGGGCAGCGTGCCAGTCCGGCGCCCGTACGCGGTCGACGGCGCGACGTGCTCGAACCTCGAGGTGATGATCCCGGGGCGCTCGGCCGAGCTCGTGGTGGTCGGCGCGCACTACGACACGGCCCATGGGAGCCCGGGCGCCAACGACAATGGCACCGGCGTCGTGGCGCTGATCGAGCTCGCCCGTCGACTCCAGGGCTCCGCGCTGGACCGATCGCTCGCGCTGGTGTTCTTCGTCAACGAGGAGCCACCCTATTTCAACACCGAACGAATGGGCAGCCGCGTCTGGGCGAACGCGGCCGCCGAGCGAGGCGCGGTGATCGTCGGCGCCCTGAGCCTGGAGACCATGGGCTATTTCACCGAGGCGCCGTACAGCCAGCGCTATCCCTTCCCGATGGGCGCATTCTACCCGGGAGAGGGCGACTTCATCGGCTTCATTGGCAACGTCGACAGCCGCGCTCTCGTCCACCAATCGATTGGCAGCTTCCGCGAGGTGGCGACGATCCCCTCGGAGGGCGTGGCGCTCCCCGCGCACACCGTCGGCGTCGACTTCAGCGATCATGCCTCGTTCTGGCGCCACGGCTGGCCAGGGCTGATGGTCACCGATACGGCCCTGTTCCGCTATCCCCACTACCACCGGCCGACCGACGTCCCGGCGCAGGTCGACGCCGGGGCCCTCGCCCGCGTCGTCGTCGGCGTCGAGCACGCGGTGCGCGCGCTCGCAGGCGCGAAATGAGCCGCGCGGCGAGGCCGGATGCGATCCCCTGTTCGCGCCCCTGTGAAGACGAGCCACACCCACGCCCCGTCGAAGAGTGTGATGCGGTGGTCACGCCCACCCACGATTTCTCGGTCGATTCGCGTGGCCGACACCTTGCAATCGCCCGAGGCCCGATGCGCGTCACCCAGACCCAGCTCCTCCCGCTCCTGCTCCTCCTCTTGGCCATGTTCGGGTGCAAGGCCGGTGAGGTTTTCAAGGTCGCCAGCGCCGTCGCCATCACCACCGTGAAGGTCGCCGCCCTCGCCGCCGCCGCCTCGTCGCACAGCCACCACCCCGAGGCGGGCAATGGCACCGCCGTCTGGACCGCCGAAGACGAGCGCCGCTCCGAGGCCGGCAACGCCCCTGGCCAGTGCACCGAGCTCTTCGTCGAGACCGTCCCCGCGCCCGCCCCCGGAGCCGCCCCTCCGCGCGCCGCCGACTGCGGCGGCAACATGCTCATCCAGGACAGCGAAGGCCACTGGCGCCGCTACGGCAAGGACGCCACGCCGGCAATTCAAGAGCCCTGAAGCGCCGCCCTTTCAAGCCTCTTCCCAGTCTTCCAGCCGAAGCCCGAGCACGCGCGAAAATTCGGCCGTATTGCGCGTCACGAGCGTGAGATCGTGCGTCAACGCAATGGCCGAGATCAGGAGATCGTTGGCGCCGATGAGCTGGCCGCGAGCCTCCAGATCAGCGCGGATCAGCGCATACCGATCGGCCGCCGCATCGTCGAACGGAAGCGAGACATAGCGAGCGAAGAAGGCCCGCTGAACCGCGAGATTTCGCTCGCGCTGCGCGCTCTTCTCGGAGCCAAAAAACATCTCTGCCTTGACGATGCTGCACACGAAGATGTCTTCGTCGGGCGTGTCGGTCAGGTGCTCAATCACCTCCGGTGACCGCCGGTTGAGAAACCGGATGCAGGTGTTGCTGTCGAGTAGATACTTCATTCGACGGGCAGCCTCACCTCGAGAGGGGCCTGCGCCGGCCGAGCGAGGGGATCGTCCGCGAGCGCGCCGGCCAGCGCCTCCAGCTCGTCTCGCTTCTGCTGCCGCGCCTGATCGGCCGGCTTCGCGTCGGGCACCTCTTGCCAGACGAGCACAACCTCGACCTGCCGATGGGGCGCTCCGACCGGAAGATCGACGTGAACAGTCCCCTCCCGATCACTCTCGTACAGCTTGCGGACGGTGTTCATCGGGCGGATCCTTTCAGACGAAACATGGCTGCTTCCAGGGCAGATCTAGCACATCGAACGTCGAGCCGGATCAACTGCGCGTGGCCACACCGGCGAAGGAGTGGGTGCCCACCCTCGCCCGTGCTCGGCCTGCGGCCTCCGCGCGGTCGGTCCCTCCCAAATCGCGCCTCCAGCGCTCAGGGAGGGACGAAATAGCTTGGATACGGCTCTGCTCCGGCATGGATCACCGTGAAATTCGGCGCCACCGTCGTCGGGACGCGACGATCAGCGGGGAGAGCAGCAGGAGAGCACCCCACGGGGAGGTGGGCTGTGAGTGGATCGCGCAGCCACTCCCGGAGCTCTTCTCGGGCGGCGCCCCCCCGCTTCCGCCCGTTCCCGTTCCCGTTCCCGCCAGGCACTCTCCATAGGTACACACCATCCCCGCGCCGCAAATCGCCGCCCCGTCGTCGACCTCGCCGTTGCAGTCGTCGTCGAGCCCATTGCACTCCTCCGGCGTGGGATCCCCGGGAGTACACAGGATCGGATCCGTGCAGGTGTCGGCCCGCCGCGCGCACAGGCCCACGCCGCAGACCTCGCGCACGTTCTCGTCGACGCGACCATCGCAGTTGTTGTCGATGTAATCGCAGGTCTCGACCGCGCCGGTGAACACCAGAGGATTGGTGTCGTCGCAGTCGTCGTGGGTGGGCGCGTAGCCGGGAGGAGGGCATTTCGACATCACGCTCTCGCCGTTGACCGAGCCGTGGCCGTCGCCGTCGGCGTCGATGTACTGCGGGGCGATCTGGAGGTTCTCGTCGATCTGCCCGTCGCAGTTGTTGTCGATCCCGTCGCAGAGCTCGACCGCGCCGGGGTACACCGTGGGTCGGTTGTCGTCGCAGTCGCCGCTCTTCGTCGAGTAAAACGGAGGAGGCATGCAGTCGGTGATCGCATTGGCCGTGTACCCGTACCCGTCCTCGTCGTGGTCGGCGTAATAGGTGGTGCCCTGACAGCCGTACACGAACGAGAGCACCGTGGTGCCGCCTCCATCGCCCTTGGGCGAGCTATCGCCGTTCGACGAGATCCCCCAGACATTGAAGATCACCCCACCCGGCGTCGAAGGAGCGACCCACTTCACCATGAAATGCACCGCCCCGCCGCTGGCCTGCTTGGGAGTGCTGTGGACGAGCTGCGTAGCGCTGACCAGGTGCGTGCCTTGCCCACCCACGCTGACCAGCGTGCCCCGACCGTCGGTGAGCACGTAAACGCCGCCGGAGCTGCCATTGACGGCCGCGATCGCCACATCGAGCGTGACCGTGTCGCCCGGGGCTGGATTTTGCGGGTTGAACTGGACGGAGATCGACGGCTTGGCGCCCCCGTTGTGGCAGCCGGTGCACCCCTCGACGGCGAACCCGTTCGAGTGCGCCTGCGCCGCAGATGCGACGAAAGCAACCGTCAGCGCGGCGGCCGCGGCGAGAGCGGAGGACAAGAGCGAGGTGCTTCGCATGGGCTTCACCGGACAGCCCATCAGGTGCGCGCCGATCTTGCAACCAGATCGTCGAACAGGCTACTTTTTGGCCTTCGGATCGCCGGCCTTCGGCTCCGGCGCCGGCTCCACCTCGATGGGCGCCGGCTCGAAGGTATAGGCGATCCCGAGCCCGATCACGTTGGCGCGCTGGTTGTACACGCCGCCGTTGATGTAGTCCGGGTTCTTCGCTGGATTGGCGACGACCGGGCTCACCTGGGTGATCTTCGCCTCGTTCGGGGCCACCGTGGTGTCGAAGGCGAACAGGTGCGCGAAGGTGGCGTCGATGCGCAATTTCCCGAGCTTCACGCTCGCTCCCAGCGCCGTGGTGATCTTGCCGGCGTCGAGCGTCAGGACCGAGAGGTACTCTTTCGGGATGGCGCTCGACTCGTAGCTGACGCCGGCGCGGGCGGTGAAGGGGATGTTCTCGATCTCGAATCCGTACTCGCCGCCGAGGCGGACAGAGGCCGAGTCCTGGAAGTTGCGTTGCAAGGCGATCGGCGGGACGAAGAGCTGCTTGGGCAGGAGCGCCACGTTGGTGAGGGAGATGGCGTGCGGCGTCATCCGGATGGAGTCGTGCATGCTCCAGCGCTCGAAGGCGCCGCCGATCTCGATGCGGAGGTTCTCGATCGGGCGGTTCTCCAGGCCCCATTTCAGGTTCCAGGGGAGATCGAAGGCCACGCTCGCGTCTTCTCCGTCTTGCCTGGCGTTCTCGAAGATGGGAGTCGCGGGCAAGCGCGTCTTCACGGTGGCCGAGGCCCGCACGTAGATCGGGAGCTGCGACGAGACGCCGATTCGCCAGCTCGGATCGGGGATCCACACCGCGCCGAGGGAGCCATAGGGGGAGAAGATCGGGCCGACGTCGAGCTGGGTGAGCACGTCCCAGCTCGGGCTCTCCTGGGCGCAGAGGAAGCGCTCGGGGATGCAGCCGGAGAAGGCGACCCGGGTGCTGAACTTGCCAGTCAGCATTCCCGCGGTGACGCCGAGGCGAAAGCTCTTGCTGGGCGCGAAGGCGGCGCCGGCGGCGAGGACCGCGAGGATCGAGCCGTCGAGGGTGACCAGCGAGTACCGCTGAGGAGAGCCGTTGGCGATCTCCGAGGTAGTCTTGCCCTTGAAATCGTCGGCCGAAGGGTAGGTGGGGAGGGCGGCGTAGGGCGCGAAGACCCCGAGGGCGACAACCCACTTTGGGTGAGGCTGGAACGAGACGGCGAGCGTGGGTATCGGCAGGAAGGGGGTCTTCCCCTGGACCGGCGCGAAGGTCTGGACGCTGGTGCCGCCGACCGGCTTCCCGGTGTTGGGATCGACCTGCTGGAGCAGAGTTTGACGGGTGTAGTCGCTGGAGAAATTGACCCAGGAGCCGTCGATCAGCACCTGGGCGCCGGCGTCGTAGAGGCCGGCCGGGTTGTAGGCGATGGCGCCGAGATCGTCGCCGCCGGCGATGAAGGCGCCGGCCCGCCCGAGCGGGCGGACGCCGCGATCGCCGTAGTACAGGCCCGCGGCGGGGGCGACGTGGGCAGCGGTCACCGTCGCCGCGAGCGCCGTGAGCCCGAGGAGGCGTTTCGTGAAGGAGAGTGTCACTCGGTCTACTCGCGGGGGCGCTTGGCCATGATGGTGTAGAACTGCTCTAAGCCGCGCGTCTCGCTGGTCATGAAGTCGTGGACGGTGCCGAGGATGGCCCGGTAATCCTCGGTGTCGAGCGGGCTCTTCTGGGCCGCGTCGATGCGGTTGACGTCGGCGATGGTGTCCATGAAGATCTCGATGGGGGAGGCGCCCTTGCCGCCGTCCATCGGGGTCACCAGCGCCGGGAGGACGGTGTCGAGGATGTGATACCGATCGTAGTCGTCGCCGGTGAGGGCCTTGAGCACCTTGAGCGTGGTGTCGGCGGCGCCGGGGCCGTCTTTATCGGCCGAGGGGCTCGACGCCGTGGAAGCAGCGTTGAAGATCGGCGAGAAATTCCCGTCGTCGGCGAGGATCTGGAGGACGTCGGAGAGCGAGGCGAGGGTGCCTTGCAGCGCCTCCCCGTCGGTGGCGGCCTGGAGCAAGTAGCCCAGGAGTCGCTCCACGGCGCGGCGCGACGGCTCGTCGGCCCGGAGCTTCTCTTGCACGTCCATCAGCGCGGCGAACAGCGGCCCGCTGAGCGTGGAAGCGAGCTTGTCGCCGAGGTCTTTCCTGGCCCAGGTGCAGACTTTACCGCTCTCGCGATCAGGGCAGTTGGCGTTGAGCTGCTCGCGCGCGACCCGCAAGAGCGAGGTGAGCGTGCGGGCCGTGGCGGCGTTGTGGAACTTCGCCGAGGTGCCGGTCCCGTCGACCGCGAGGAACTCGTCGACGAGCTGCGAGCGGGCGCGCTTCCACTGGCCGTGGCGGAGATCGGCGTCGGCGGCACAGGCCGTCTGCTCGCCGCCCGAGAGGCCTTTGCAGGCCTCGGCCCAGCGCAGATCCATCTTGTGGAGGCCGTCGGCGAAGAGGCTGAAGACCGTGAGCTGCGGCTGCGCCGTGCCGTCGACCCAGGTCGAGGTAGCCTTGCCGCTGCGGTCGACCATGCCCACCGCCTTGGCGTACTCTGGATCGAAGAGGATCCGCGTCATCTTCTCGATCAGCGCGGCGCCGCTCACCGTCTGTCCAGCGCTGGGACCGCGCTTGATCGTGATCTTGGAGATCTCGGTCGCGACCTTGGCGAACTCGTGGAGAGCGGGGATGAGGTCGGTCCGGAAGGCGTCGGCGAGGAGCGGCTCGTAGGTGTTGATCCCGGCCTCGGAGCAGTACTCCTTGTTGGTCGCCGGGGTGCCCATCTTCGAGCACTCCTTGCCGTGATCCTTGCCCGGCCAGTGGCGGTTCAATACGCTGACGATGTCGACGAAGACCTGCTCTCCGCTGAGGTTGCTCTTGTCGCAGGCCGAGAGATCCGGCGTGCACGAGTCGTTGGCGAAGGCCGTCACCACCGGCCGGAGGTAGTTGTAGAAGCCCAGCCGCTCCCAGAGGAAGATGGCGTTGCGGTCGCTGACGCGGAGCGTCCCGTCGCTCGACGCGCAGTGGAGCACGCCGCTTCCGTCCTGCGGGCACGAGGCCTTGGAGACGGGCTCCAGGATGCTGGAAATGAAGGTGTCCGTGACCCCGCCTTCGTTGACCGAGTCGTGATCGGGCATGCTCGGATAGAGGCTCTGCGAGGCCCCGAAGAGCATGAGCCGGCTCAGCGCCTCCGAGGTCGGGTGGAGCGTCAAGCCATCGATCCCGCTCGACTGCTCGAAGAGCTTGTCGGCATCCTGGCCAATGCCGCCGAGGAAGCCCAGGATCCCGTTGAGCGCCGAGCTCTTGATGTTCATGAACGAGCGCTTGGGGTGGTTGACGTCGAGGATCGAGTCCAGATAGAACGTGGCCAATCGGTCGAACTGGAGGAGCTCGCACTCGGTGTACGAGCCGAACAGCGGCCAGGTGACGGTGAGGCCGGCGAGCTGGGCCTTCACCACCCCACCCTCCTTGTTGCACGCGGCGCCGCCGTCGGCGTCGTGGATGAGCTGGAGCGAGCGCTGCATCGCCGAGGCGTTGGTGCCCGTCTTGGGCTTGGTCTGGTCGACCGGGTTGTGCGGATCCGCCGTGGAAGGGCCGCCGTCGGTGACGTTGATCGCCGGGCCGTTGAGGTTGAACGGATCGTAGGTGTACTGATCGCGGTCGACCATGAACGTGGCGACCGTCTCGCCGAGGTGCTTGGAGGGGCCTTGCTGCGATACCGTAGCGTCGCTGGCGAGGGCTTCGAGCAGGTGGGTGAGCAGGCCAGGGTGCTTGCTGGTGAGCTGGGCGATCATCGCCCCCATCTCGTCCCAGACCGGCGTGGCATAGGGCATCTGCGCCAGAGCCTCTTTGCCCTGGGAGGCCAGCGCGTCGTGCTGGAGCGAGATTTCGCGGATCTTGAGCGCCGCGCCCATGAGCCGGGCCACCACGTCTTCGTGGTTCTCCATCAGGTCGAGGAGCGACTCGAGGATGGCGTCGGAGTCCTTGTCGGCGAGGAGCTGGCCGGCGGCGTGGATCAGATCGGGGATCACCGACTCTTCGCCCTTGAAGCGCTTGTAGGGCACGCACGAAGCGCAGGTGGTACCGGCCGCCTTGCGGGCGTCGGCGGCGTAGTCGTACACCGCATCTTCGCGATCGCCGTAGAGCAGGTTGGCCCCCGCCAGCGCGTACATCAGCGTCTCGTGCTCGGTCTTCCAGGCGTCGGCTCCGCTGCCGGCCTCGGTCGCGTCGACCAGCGGGACCAGGTGTCGGCCGACCGCGCCGGCCACCGTGCGCGACGTATCGATGTACTGGAAGAGCGGGATCACCGCGCTGGGCCGGCCGAACGCGTCGACGTTGCTGATCTTCGTGCCGGGGAGGACGAAGGGCGAATCGAGGCCGAGCGGCGTGCCCTTGGCGTCGACGAAGCGACCGAATCCGTCGACGTCGGCGAAGCCGTCTTGATCGAGATCCACGAACGGGGCTCCACCCACCGTGGCGACGAAGCCGCGGTGATCGCGGAGGGCGATGAGGCGCTTGGGATCCGAGGGCGACTCGGCGAAGGACGGGTGCTCGGTGAGCAGGAACGCCGACGCGAACTCCACGGTGGATCGCGGCCGGTTGGGCTGCACCTTGGCGGGATCGACGTACACGCGCGGCAGCGGCGCGACGATCGGCGTCGAGGTGAGGAGCTCTTGCTTGGTGACCGCGAGGAGCTGCTGGAGCTCGGGCACCGCGGTCCCGTCGGGGCCGAGGACGGCGAGCGCCGCCTTCGTCATGGGGCGAAGCGAAGGGTAGGTGAGCGCGGGTCGGATCGCGCCGAGCGCGACCTGGAAGGGCCGATAGCCCTGGCGACCCCAGATGCGGGTGAGCGCTTTGCGCGCCGGATCGCTCTCGCCCAGGGCGCCGAAGAGGCGCGCGATCGATCGGGTCGAGGTGGGGAAGAGCGCCACGCCGCCCTTGTCGTAAGGGTTGGATTCGTAGAGCGGGACCAGCTTCTGGGTGAAGTCGAGGAGCGCGTCGTGGAGGCGGATCTTCTTGTCGCCGGCGCTGGTGGGATCGGGGATCTCGCCGTCGGGAAACACGGCGTTCACCGCGCGGATCAGCTCGCTGCGGCGGCGGACCATCGCGTCCATCTTGGCGATGGAGAGAGCGCGCGCCGTCTTGGCTTTGGCGTCGTTCGGCGGCGGGAGCTGGGTGCTGTCGACCTTGCTGCCGTACTTGCCCTGGTCGTCGAAGTGACACACCGACTGGTACGATCCGCCCGAGAGATCTTCGGCGAAGACGCTGGCGCCGATCCGATCGCAGAAGACCCCGTAGACGTCGTCGCCGAGCGTGGCCTTCGGGGGCGCTTGCCGCGTGGTGTCGATCGTGTTGCACGAGGACGCGAGGGCGCTGACGGCGGCCAGCGCGGCAGCAGAGCGCAGACCCCTGGTGATCCGGGACAAACGGGGCGTACGGGTTCGCATGGACAGCACCTCTTGACAGCCACGCCAGGGTAGACCAACCGGCCACGCGCGGCAGGCCCTTTCGCGGCCGTGATCCGCATTCGGGGAAGGGCGGAGTCGTTTGACGCAACGCATCAGCCCGGAAGCGGGCGATCCTGGTGATAGGCTTGTGCCCCTCATGACGACCGACTCCACTGCTTCTCCGCTCTCGGCGATCATCCTCGCCGCCGGTCAGGGTACCCGCATGAAGAGCGCCCGCCCCAAGGTGCTCCACGAGCTCTGCGGGAGGCCGATGATTC
>JBDTXR010000317.1:0-10901 GCA_040006075.1 Byssovorax sp.
CGTATGTCCGGAGAAGGCGCGGAGGGAGGTGGCCGTCGCGAGGTCCCAGAGCCGCACCGTCTTATCCTCGGATCCCGAGGCGAGCGTGGTGCCGTCGGGGCTGAAGGCGACGCTCCTTACCCAATCCTTATGTCCGGAGAAGGCGCGGAGGGAGGTGGCCGTCGCGACGTCCCAGAGCCGAACCGTCTTATCCAGGGACCCCGAGGCGAGCGTGGTGCCGTCCGGGCTGAAGGCGACGCTCAAGACCTCCGCCGTATGACCGGAGAAGGCGCGGAGGGAGGCGGCTGTCGCGACGTCCCAGAGCCGAACCGTTTTATCCAGGGACCCCGAGGCGAGCGTGGTGCCGTCGGGGCTGAAGGCGACGCTCGAGACCGCCTTCGTATGTCCGGAGAAGGCGCGGATGGAGGTGGCCGTCGCGAGGTCCCAGAGCCGCGCCGTCTTATCCGAGGACCCCGAGGCGAGCGTGGCGCCGTCGGGGCTGAAGGCGACGCTCCTGACCGGTCCCGAATGGCCAACCATCGTCCGGATCGCCCTTCCAGAGACGGCGTCCCACAGCCGGACCACGCCGTCGCTATGGCCACTGGCCAGGAGATCTCCAGAGCGACTCCAGGCCACTGCGTTGTACCCTGACGCGGCCACCCACATCGGCACGGCCTCGTCGGGCACCGGAGGCGCGGCGCCGACCGCCTCCAGCCCATCAACGATCACGCCTTTCGCCCCCAGCAGCATCGCGCCCCGCAGGCTGCTGGCCTCGAGGTGCTTCACGCCACGCAGGTCAGCGTCGACGAGGCGCGCAAACGACAGGTCCACTCCCGAGAGATCCGCGCCCACCAGATTGGCCCGCTGCAAGTTCGCCCGCCCCAGCCTGGCGCCCACCAGCGAGGCCCCGCCCAGGTTGGCGTCGATGAGCGTGGCGTTGCTCAGGTCGGCGCCGTCCAGGCGCGCTCCACGCCAGTCGACCCGTGACCAGTCCTGTCCGCGAAGATCCTGCCCCTGGAACTCCATCGCTGTCGCGATCTCGAGCTCGACGCCACCGTACGCCGCCGCGACCAAGTCGATCCGCTTGCGCACCTGGGCCGCGTTCTTCTTCGCCGCGCCGTCGCCGGCGCTCCCGATCACGCGCAGCGCCCATACCCGCGCCTGATCCTTCTCGGCCAGCGAGATAAAGAAGTCCGCCATCAGCTCGCTCATATCGCCCGCACCGAGCACCGCCGCGTCCCCTTTCTCCTTCAGCTCTCGCGCAGCGGCGCTGGCCACCAGCCACTCCATCACCGAGCGGTGGACGAACGAGAACCGCCCCTCGGCGTCCCGCACCAGGAGCGATCCCGACGCCATCATGTGCTCGACCACGGCGGACTCCATATCCTCCGCGATCAGCAGGTGGGTGAAGTCGCTCAGTGGCAGTGACTTGGCATTCCGCTCCCAGAAGACTCCCGCCAGCTTGGTGACCAGCTCCCGCAGCGTGACGCGGGAGATGCCCTTGGGTGCGCCTTGCGGACTGACCCGCGCAAACTCGAAGTCCAGCCACTGCTCGATCAGGATCTCGTACAGCCTGGCCGCGGTGATCTCCCCGCTCTGCTCCTTCGCCTTGCGCAGCTTCTCCGGTGCGATGTTCGCGATGAACCCCAGCATCCGCGGGTTCTCGGAGAGCCCCAGGAGGTCTTTCACCTCGTCGAGCAGTTGATAACGCTCCTCGGCTTCCTCCGGCGATGCGATCAGGTTCCCGAGGAACCGTCGGATCTGCTTCTCCCCGAATTTTTCGAGCTGGAAGAGCCGGTAGCCCGGCACTTGCTCGGCCTTCTCTGCAAGCGCCAAGCGGAGCTGCTGGTCAGTCAAGAAGTGCTGGGTTCGACTCGTCACCACCACCTTGGCGTTGCCGCTGGCCGCCGCCACGACGGTCTCGAAGTGCTCCAGGGCCCGGTCGTAGGTGAGCCGCAATGCCAGCTCGTCGAAGCCGTCAAACAGCAACGCGATCCGCCCTTCGGCCAGGAGATACTGGAAGGCATTGATATCAATCCGTCCGACGTCGGCGTTGGCAAAGTGCGACGCCAGGAGCCCCCGGATCGTGGGTTGTTTCTCCAGCTTGCTCATCTCCACGAGCACCGGCGTGAGCGGGTGTTTGTCCTTCGCCATGCGCCGCGCCAGCTCGTGGAGCAGGAAGGTTTTGCCGGCGCCGAAGTCCCCCAGCACCAGCGCAAAGCGCGGGTGTGGCGCCTCCAGCATGTTCCACAGCGTGGCGAGCGCTCCTTCGGTGGTCTGCTCCTCGCGCCCGCCGGCGAGGCTCCAGCGCGCCGGCTGATCGACATAGAGGGTGGGCGGGTAAACAAGGTCGCCATCGAGCCGGCTGGTCTGCTTCGCCAGATAGGGCCCGAAGTCGCAGAGTCGCTGGTACTCGCCAAAGCTCGTGAGCACCACGCCGCGCCTCCACGCGGCCTGCGCCAGGTCGACGGGGGCCGGCGCGCCGCTGTGGACGAGCGTGGACCGCAGCAGAGGATCCTGCTGCCGGAAGCGAAGCTCGACCTCGGCCTGGTACTGGTCGACGAGCTGCGCGGTGATGTCCTGTTCGATCGCGGCGATGATCCGCAGCTCGACGAGCGCGCCATTCCGCAGCACGGGAACCTCGAGCACGCCCGCGAACGGGGCCACGGCCCGGTGGCGCGTCGCGATGGCGCCGGGATCGTGCAGGAGGGCGACGCGCTCGACGCGGGCGAGGAAGCCGTCCCGGCGCTCGCCGATCAGACGCCGGTCGCCGCGGGGATCGTCGTCATCGGGCTCATCGTGCTTGTCTTCGACCGGCGCTTTCGTGGGCGCGGGCTCGACGTGCTCGAGCAGGAACGCCAGAAGCACCTCCGCCGAGGCCCGGCACGCGAACTCGCGAAAGCTATCGTCCTTGTCGTGATCCGCATGGTCCGACACGGCCTTGATGACGATCGCCGGCTTCTTGAAGCGCGCCGCCACATCGCCGATGGCCGCTCCCTCCATCTCCACCCCGAGCGTCGTCCGCACCAGATGCCGTAGCCGCTTGAACAGCGCGGGGTCCTCCTGCACCGCGGCGCCCGTGGCGATGGCCCCGACGTGGACCTTGAACGACGGATCCTCGGGCAGACCATCGATATGGAGAGCCTGGTCGTTCAGCGCTTGCTCCCGCCCCGCCGGTGTCAGCGAGAACCGGCCCGCCTGCAACGCGACGAGCCCGGCCTCCTGGGCTTCCGGTACAAGCTCCGTCCAGTCGGGGCACTTGCTCTTGCGGTCGACGTGGCTGCCGGGAGAGACGCCGTTCGTCTCGTGGTGCGCGAGAAGGGTGGAGAGCAACCACCGTCGCTGCGCGGCACGTGACTTCGGCCGCGCCTGGGAGAGGCTGGCGAGATTGAGCTCGCGGGCGAGGAAGGCGGCGTCCATCTTCCACGTCGCCTGAAGATCGAACGTGCGCAGGCTGTGCCAGACGACGGGTGCCTTTCGTTTCCCGGCGACGACCTTGCCTTCGTCGTAGCGGTAGAGCTGATCCGCTACGATGACATCGCCAAGGGCGACCTTCTGGCGGTCTCCCGCGCAGATGCCGCACATCGCGAGGCACGCGGGCGTCAGCTCCTCGACGAGCTGCTGTGCGCGCATCGATGCGTTGCTGGGCCCCATCTCGCCGATCCACGCGGCGGCGATCGTGAGCACGCCACCTCGCCCGTTGGGGACGGCCGTGCGGTAAAGGCGGAAGCCCTTCTCATCCTTGCGCTCTTCCCACCCCGCGCGCCCCGTCTCGCCCAGCGCGAGCACCGCGTCCAGCTCGTCCTGGAGCGCCGTGAGAATGAGCACGTCGACGTTGGAGGGGATCATGGCCAGCCTGCCGCGCGCGCGTTTCGAGCCTATTTCGCCGCGGCGATCGCCACCGGGAGGCCACTCTCGGTGTTCTCCGGCCCGCCGACCCAGACAATCTTCCCGCTCCCATCCGCGACGAACGTGGCGGGCATATCGCTGACGCGGTAGCGCCCGGAGAGAACATTGCCCACGTCGTGGACGATGGGGAACGAGAGGTGATACGTGCTGACGACCTCGCGCACGTCGTCGGCGCGCTCGTCCTCGGCGACGCCGATGAAGACCACGTCGGGGTGGGCCTGGTGGAGCTCTTCCGCGGCGGGGAGGGTGCGTTTGCACGGCTCGCAGTACTTCGCGAAGAACTTCACCACCACCACCTGGCCGCGTGAGGCCTTGGTGTCGACCGTGGCGCCGTCGAGGGTGGGGCGGTGAAAGTCGGGCAGGGCCTGGGCGAGGAGGGCGCTTGGCGCGGAGGGTGGCAGGGCCCCGGGGCCGCAGGCCGGGAGCGCGAGCAACGAGGCGAGGAGGAGCGCTGTCGGGGCGAGTGAAGGCTTCATGGCTCAACGACTCCTGACGCAGAAGAAGGATCCATCCTCGTCGGCCGCGTGGCGGCGCGCGCCACCGCGGTTGATGCACGTGCGCGCCGGCGCGGCTTGCCCGAGGAGCTGGCGCCGCGCGATCGCGCCCGAGTCGTCTTCGCCCGCCCAGAGACAGTCGCCGTCGTCGAGGTTGATCATGCCCTGCGAGGTGGCCTGGGGGAGGTACGCCTGGAGCTCGCTTGCGGTCGGGAGGCGCCAGCCGTTCCCCGGCTCGGGCGCCGCGTCTTGCCCGAGGAAGCGCGCGTCGGGGCGGGGCGAGGCCGCGCCGTAGCGCGGGTCCTTCATTTTCCGGCAGGTGCGGACGCCGTCGTCGTGGGAGCCGAGGTAGCGCTTGTACGACCAGATCAACCCGGTGCTGCTGTCGCGCACCGTGCCTTTGTCGACGTCGCGCGCGAAGCGGGTGCCGGTGGTCGACAGGGTGGTTGGCGCGCGGGTGTCGTCGCCCGTGGTCGCCGCGGCGACCCGCTGCGCGCCGACGATGGGTTGCACCTCGAGGCCGAGCAGCGCGCCGCAGCCGTACGGAGGGATGGTGTCGGCGGCCCCGGCCTTCTTGCAGGCCTCTTCCTGCCCATCGGCGTTGAGCGTCTCGCGCGACGAGGTGCTGCTCGCTTTGAGGCCGACGTCGCCCGCGCCGACGCCGGCGCCGACGTGGGCGTCGGCGCCGGCGAAGAACTCGAATGCTCCGACCGACAGGCCGGTGACGACGTGGGTCGCGCCCTCGCAGTCGCCCTGGAGATCCTCCACCCGCACGCCGGTTCGATCGGCCTCGTAGCGGCCGACGATGGTCATCTCGACGTTGAGCTCGCCGGCGCGGGCCAGGGTGCCCTCGAACTTCACCGCGTAGGCGGGGATGTTGGCGTAGAGATCGTCGGCGTTGCGCATCTTCACCCGGCTCTTCTTCGGGTTGAGCGACGAGTAGCCGTACTTCCCGGGCGCGGTGCACTGCCCGAGCACCTGCATGTCACAGCCGATGTAGCGCACGGCCACCACGCCGCGCCTCACCTGCGACTCGAGCTTGCCGCGGGCGGCGTCGGGCCACTCGACGATCAGCGGCTCGGCCTGGCTCTTCGCGACGCCGCACTTGGCCTGCCCGGTCGGGTTGAACTCCGGCGCTTTCACCAGGTTCTCGGTGAGAGCGCCTGGACCGCAGGCGGCTAGCGCGCTGGTGATCGCCAGAAGAATGACGCTCGCCGACGCGGGGTTCGAGGCTCGGGACATTGGCGCGTGAGGCTATCGGGCGACGGAGAAACTGGCTAGCCTTTCGAGCGTCAACGTCGCGGGGCCGTCGATCGGCCTTGCGGCGTGCCTCTGAGGGAGGCGTCCGATCGCTGGCCCGGACGTTGCTTTGTGGCCCCGCAGACGACCGGGGCCGCACCCAGGCATCGTGATGGGGCAGAGTTTTTTCGCAGGCTGAGCGGGAAAAGGCGATCAAGATGAACACGAAGCGTCCGGGCGGGCTCGGTGGTGCGGCGACGGCGGTCAAGGCATGTGTCTCCATGGCGCCCCACGGTGTGGCGCTTCTGTGCGCGCTGTCGCTCGTCGGCTGCCTCGCGCAGACCGGCGACGAGACCGACGGCGACGTGGGCGTGACGCAGGAGGCGGCGCTGACCAACAACGCCCTCACGAACAACGCGCTGACGAACAACGCCCTGACGAACAACGCGCTCACGAACAACGCGCTGACGAACAACGCGCTGACGAACAACGCGCTCACGAACAACGCGCTGACGAACAACGCGCTCACCGACCCCAACGCGCGCGAGGTGCTCAAGTACATCGCGAGCTGCGCGCTCCCGGCGACGAGCACGCTCAACCTGACCATCGCGGGCGTCGACTACAGCTTCCCCGGCTCGCTCGGGCTGGCGCCGACCTGGGAGCAGAGCGGCGGCACCTGCAACACCACCTGTCAGGAGTGGGTCTCGGCCTGCGTGCTCGCGCGCCTCGATTATCTCGGCCAGCACGTGGACATTTCGCTGCGCGGCCACACGCCCGCCCTGGCCGCGAGCGCGTCGGAGAAGAGCGCCTATCCCGTCGCCGAGGGCGCCTATTTCGGCAACATCTTCCTCGCGACGCCGGTGCGGTACGCCTGCATCGCGCCGGGGCAGACCGGGCTGACCCGCGTCTGCGGGCCGAGCACGGTGGGGTGCGCTGTCGAGGTGCTGGGCTCGTGCGCAACGGAGTGCGACAAGGCCGACAAGGCCAACGGGTTCTTTCCCAACTGCAGCAACGAGAACACCGCGGCCGCTCAGGGCAACGCCGGCTTCCAGGTGCGCAAGTACGCGGCCTCCGCCACCGTCTTCCTCCTGCCCTGAGCCGGGCGCGGGCGAGTTTCGTCGCGCTGGAGTCGAAGCTTGATGAGGGCAGGTATCGTCATCGCCGGTCGCTTCGTCCTGGGCTCCCAGGCGGGCAGCGGCGGTATGGGAACCGTCTTTCGGGCCACCGATCGACTCGACGGTACGACGGTGGCCCTCAAGGTTCTGCACAGCCGCCAGCCGCTCGACGAAGAGCGCTTCGCCCGCGAGGCGGTGATCCTCGCCGAGCTCTCGCACCCCGGGATCGTGCGTTATGTGGCCCACGGGGTCACGCCCGAGGGCGACCGGTGGCTGGCCATGGAGTGGGTCGAGGGCGAGGACCTCAGCGTGCGCCTGATGCGCGCCCCGCTCGACGGGGGCGAGTGCGTCGCGCTGATCCGCGGTGTGGCGAACGTGCTGGCCTTCGCCCACGCGCGCGGGCTCGTTCATCGCGATATCAAGCCCAGCAACATCCTGATCGCCGACGGCAACGTCGAGCGGATCAAGCTCGTGGACTTCGGCATCGCCCGGCCGGCAGGGACGATTCATCAGCTGACGCAGACCGGCGTGCTGCTGGGGACACCCGGGTACATCGCGCCGGAGCTCGTGCAGGGGAGGCCCATCTACGATCCCCGCACCGATCTGTTCTCGCTCGGCTGCGTGTTCTTCGAATGCCTGACCGGGCACCCGGCCTTCGAGGGGACCCACCCGATGGCGGTGCTCGCCAAGCTGCTCTTGCAGGAGACGCCGCGCGTGCGGCAGCGTCGCCCCGACATCCCCGAAGGCCTCGACGATCTCGTGGCGCGGATGATGGCCAAGGATCCCGAGCAGCGCCCGGCGAGCGCTGCGGAGGTCGGCGACGAGCTGACGCGCCTCTACTACGAGGGCGGCGGATGGGCCGCGGCGGCGCGGCAGTCGATGCCGACGATGGGCGCCGCGCCGACCGAGGCGGTGAGCCTGTTCCCCGGCCCGGACGAGTTCTCGTCCCCGCTCGAGTCGCTCACGATGAGCGAGAAGCGCTACGTCAGCGTCGTCCTGGTCGGCGATCCCGACGCCGACGAGTCGCGCCCCGGCCCGCGTCTCCCCGTGGACGAGCTCCGGAAGGCGATCGCGCCCGTCGGCGGGCAGATCAACCTGCTCTGCGGCGACTCGTTCATCGCCACCTCGTGGGGGCCGGGGAGCGCGGTCGATCGGGCCGATCACGCCGCGCAGTGCGCGTTGATCCTCCGCGCGCGCCTCCCCGGCGTGCCGATCTGCATCGTCAGCGGGCGCGGCCTGGTGTCGGCGCGCGTGGTCGACGGCAAGGTGCTCGATCGCGGCGTGCGCGCGCTGCACCTCGCGCGACCCGGCCCGATCGGCCTCGACGAGGCGACCGCCGGGATGCTCAACGGGCGCTTCAACCTCGAGCGCGCGGCGGATGGATATTCCCTGCGGGCCGACGGCTCGGCGTTCGATAGCCGTCCCCTCCTGCTCGGCAAGGTGACGCCGTGCGTGGGGCGGACGCGCGAGCTCGCGACGCTGGAGGTGGTGTTCGCCGGATGCGCCGCCGAGCGCGTCGCCAGCCCGGTGCTGGTCGTCGGCGCGCCCGGCGCGGGGAAGTCCCGCCTGGGGCGCGAGTTCCTCGAGAAGATCCATCGAGGGAACGAGCCGGCCACGATCCTGAGCGGGCGGGCGCCTTCGCTCGGCGCCGGGTCGCCCTTTGGCATGATCGCCGACGCCATCCGCAAGACCGCGGGGATCCAGGACGCCGACTCGATCGAGCTGCGCCGCCGGAAGCTCGTGGCGAGGCTCAGCGCGCGGCTCGACGGGCTGGTGCTCCACCGCGCGACGGCCTTCCTGGGCGAGCTCATCGGCACGCCGTTCCCCGACGATCACGATCCGGCGCTGCGCGCCGCCCGCGAGAGCCCGCAGCTCATGGGCGACTCGATGTGCGCGGCGTGGGACGCGTGGCTCACCACCGAGTGCGCGGCGCAGCCGGTGATCCTGGTGCTCGAGGATCTGCAATGGGGCGACGCGGCGACGATGAAGCTCGTCGACTCCACCCTGCGAAACTTCCGCGATTTGCCGCTGATGGTGCTGGCGTTCGCGCGGCCCGAGGTGACGACGCAGTTCCCCGCGCTCTGGAGCGAGCGCGAGGTCCAGACGATCAAGCTCGGCCCGCTCTCGCGTCGCGCGGCGGAGCAGCTCGTGCACGACGCGCTCGGTCCGCAGGCGACGACCGAGGCCGTGGATCGCATCGTCGAGCGCGCCGACGGGAACCCGTTTTACCTGGAAGAGCTGGTCCGCGCCGTGGCCGCGGGGCGCGACGACGTGTTCCCGGACTCGGTCCTCGGCACGGTGGAGGCTCGCCTCGACGCCGAGGGGAGCGAGGCCAAGCGGGTGCTGCGCGCCGCGAGCGTCTTCGGCGAGCGCTTCTCCAAGGCGGGGCTGGCCGCGCTGCTCGGCGGCGAGCGGCACGCGGACGAGGCCGGCGACTGGCTGACGACGCTGGCGTCGCGCGAGCTCGTTGGAGCTGCAAGCATCGCCCCGGGCAGCGCCGATCCGCAGTACGCGTTCCGTCACGCCATCGTGCGCGAGGCCGCGTACGCCACGCTGACCGAAGAGGATCGCGTGCTCGGTCATCGCCTCGCCGGCGAGTGGCTGGAGCGGACCGGGTACGCCGACGCCGCGACGATGGCCGAGCATTTCCTCCGCGGCGCCGAGCCCGGCCGCGCCATCCGCTGGTACGTGCGCGCCGCCGAGCAGGCGCTCGAGGCCAACGATCTCGCCGCGGCGATCGAGCGAGCGCGGCGGGGCGCGGAGTGCGGCGCCGCCGGCGCGCTCCTCGGCGATCTCCGCCTGATCGAGGCCGAGGCCAGCGTCTGGCGCGGCGACCTCGCCCTCGCGGAGGAGCGCGCCGTCGAGGCGTCGCGCCTGCTCACGGAGGGCTCGATCGCCTGGTATCGCGCGATCCGGCAGGTGAGCATCGCCGCCGGCAAGCTCGGCGCCTTCGCCCGCGTCGAGGCGTGGGCCAAGACGGCCACCGCCGCGACGCCGGTGCCGGGCGCGGAGGGCGCGCGCGTCGCTTGCCTCTCGTTCTGCGCCACGGATCTCGTCTTCGCCGGCCGCACCGGCGCCGCGGACGGCCTGATCGCCGAGCTGGCGCAGGCGATGGGCGATCCTTCCCCGTTCGCGCCGCACGTCATCGCTGCGCTCGAGCAGCTCCGCGGCGTCCGCGCGGCCTACGCGGGGGATATCGCCGCGTCCGTCGCGGGCTTCGCGGCGGCGCTCGCCGCGTTCGAGCGCGCCGGCGATCGCCGGGACGCGTGCGCGGTGCGCGCCAACCTCGGGGTCGCGTACATCGAGCTCGGCGACTACGCCGGCGCCGAGGAGATGCTCCGCGCCGCCGCGGCCGTCGCCGATCGCATGGGGCTCACCGACGTGGGCCTGAGCGCGCTCCAGAACCTGGGCCACGTGCTCGCGTACCGGAGCCAGTTCCCCGAAGCGCGACGGGTCGAGCTCCGCGCGCTCGAAGGATTCCGCGCCCTCGGCGATCCGCGCATGGAGGGCGTGGCCCGGATGTACCTCGCCGAAATTGCCTATTTCTCCGGCGATCTCGACGTCGCCGAGCAGGAGGGCCGCGCCGCCGTGGGCGTGCTCGAGGTCGCGCCGCCGCTCCGCGCCTCGGCGCTCGCGTTGCTGGCGCGCGCGCTGCTCGGGCTCCGGCGCGTCGACGAGGCGCTGACGCTCGCGCGCGAGGCGACCCGGATCCTCGAGGCGCTCGGCGGCGTCGAAGAGGGCGAGTCGCTGGTGCGCCTGGTTCACGCCGAGGCCCTCGCGGCGAGCGGCGATCACGTCGCCTCCGCCGCCGCGCTCGCGGGCGCGCGAAAGCGGCTGCTCGCGCGCGCGGATCGCATCAGCGACTCCACCTGGCGATCGCGTTTTCTCGAAGGCGTCCGCGACAACGCGCGGACGCTGTCGCTCACCAACCAGGTGCGTCGCGCCGGCTGACGCCCGTTACCGCGCGGCGTCGTCGCCGCGTACCTTGGCCCCAATGCGCTCATTTCCCCTTGCTCTCCTCGCCCTCTCGCTCCTCGCCGCCTGCGACGACGCCGTCCCGTTGCCGCCGCCGCAGGCGCCGCTCGCGAGCCCACCCGGCGCCGCGATGCCTGCTGCGGATCCGCCATCGATCGCGCCGCCGCCCCCGGCCGCCGCGCCCACCGCC
>JBDTXR010000318.1:0-10875 GCA_040006075.1 Byssovorax sp.
CGCGGCTCGTGAGCTTTGCGCGGATCTGCGTCGCCTGTTCACGCGAGATCAGCGCCAAAGAAATGGCAGGAAAACGCCTCCGCGTGACGCTTGCGGCTCGAAGGAGCGGGCTCTAGCCTGGACGCCAAGGCGACGCGACGTGATCAACTGGAAACCATTCAAGATTCGCAGGGCGTCGCCCGCGAGGGCCCACGAGTGAGCGATCGGAAGCTCGCGGACGAGCTGGCGGAGGCGCGGGAGGCGCTCGAGCAAGCGCGGATCAAGACCGAGGCGTTCGCGCACCTCAGCCACGAAATTCGCACGCTGACGAGCGGCGTGGTCGGGATGACCTCGCTCCTCCTCGACACCGATCTCTCGGTCGAGCAGCGCGACTACACCAAGCGGATCCGCAGCTCGGGCGACGCGCTGGTCGACCTGCTCAACAACGTCCTCGACTACACGCGGATCGAGTCCGGGCGCGTCGAGATCGAGCGCGTCGACATCGATCTCCGTCGCGTCGCCGACGACGTGGGCGAGCTGCTCGCCGAGCGCGCCGCGGTCAAGGCGATCGAGCTGATCATCGCGCAGCCGCAGTCGCTGCCCGGCGGCCTGCGCGGCGATCCGACGCGGCTCCGCCAGATCCTCGTCAACCTGGTGAGCAACGCCATCAAGTTCACCGACGTGGGCGAGGTCGTGCTCCGCGTCTCGGTCCTCGAAGAGTCCCCGCAGAGCGTCACCGCGCGCTTCGAGGTCAGCGACACCGGCGTTGGCATCGCTCCCGCAGGGCAAATGAAGCTGTTTCAGCCCTTCACGCAGGTCCACGACAGCTCGCGCGCGATCGGCGGATCGGGGCTCGGCCTCTCGCTCGCCAAGCGCCTCGTCGAGGCCATGGACGGCACCATCGGCGTCCGGAGCACGCCCGGCAAGGGCAGCACGTTCTGGTGCACCGCGCGCTTCGATCGCCGCTCCGCCGCGCCCGAGCGGAGCGCGATCCAGCGCGTCGACGTGCACGGTCGGCGCGTGCTCCTCGCCGTCGAGAGCGAGACCAACCGGCGCAACCTCCGCGAGATGGTCGAGGCCCTCTCGGTCGACTGCGCGCTCGCGGCCGAGGGCAGCGCCGCGCTGCTCTTGCTCCGCGACGCCGCGCGCGCCGGCCGCCCCTTCGACGTCGCGGTCATCGACGCCGCCCTCGAAGACATGGTCGACGGCGCCCTGCTCACCGCGATCAGCGAGGACGCGCGCATCGCCGCGACGAAGATCCTCACCATCGCGTACCCGGGTCAGCGCCTCCACGGCGAGGGCGGCTTCGCCTCGTCGCCGCGGCCTCCGGTGACGCTGTCCAAGCCGGTGCGGCAAGCGCAGCTCCACGCGGGCTTGCTCCGCCTCCTCGGCTCGTCGGTCGAGCGCGTGACCGCGACCGGGCGCGCGGCGGAGCTCCGCGACGAGACGCCCTCCAGCGTCCGCTACCGACGCCGCGATCCCTCCACCGCGGTCGCGTGGAGCAGCGAGGCCACCTCGCCCGCGCCTCCGCCCACGTCGGTGCGCGGCGCCGACGTTCACGCGGTCCGCCGCGCCGCGCCGCCGATCTCCAGCGGCGCGCCGGTCGCGTCCACGGCCGCGCCGGCGTCGCGCCCGCCGGCCTCGCTCCGCTCCGCGCCGGCCTCGCTCCGCTCCGCGCCGGCCTCGCGCCGGGTCCCGTTCGCGTCGCCGCCGACGCCGCCGTCGCCGTTCGAGGCGCCGCTGCTCGACGACGACGATCAGCGCACCAGCATCATGCCGCGGGTCAGCCTCGCCGACGCCGTGCGCCGCTCGCTCGATCTTGATCCCGAGCCCGCGCCGCGGCCGCGCCTCCTGCTCGTGGAAGACAACGCCGTGAACCAGCGCGTCGGCGTGGTGATGGCCGAGAAGCGCGGCTACCAGGTCGACGTCGCGGCCAACGGCCTCGAGGCGATCGACGCGGTCCTGCGCGGCGGCTACGTCGTGGTGCTCATGGATTGCCAGATGCCGAAGCTCGACGGCTACTCCGCGACCGCGGAGATCCGCCGGCGCGAGGGCACGCCGCGCACGCCGATCATCGCGATGACGGCCGACGCCGGCCCCGGCGCCCGCGAGAAATGCCTCGCGTGCGGCATGGACGATTACCTCTCGAAGCCCATGGCCGGCGACGAGCTCGACCGCCTCCTGCGCAAGTGGGCGCCGCTCTCCGGCAGCGGCCCGCGCTCGCGGCGCGCGGATCCCGCGCCCGAGGTCGCGCCCGTCTCCAGCTCGCCGATCCGGCGGCCCACGCCGATCACCCGCGCCCCCGCCGTCGATCCGGCGGCGCTCGAGAAGCTCCGCGCCATGCGCCAGGGCGACTCCGATCTGGTCCTCGAGGTGATCGATCTCTTCCTGCAAGAGACCCCGGATCGCCTCGTTTCGCTGCGCGACGGCCTCACGCGCGGCGATCTCCCGCTGATCTCCCGCGTCGCGCACACCATCCGCGGCAGCGCCGGACACCTCGGCGCCAAGGCCCTGGCGGCGCTCTGCGCCCGCGTCGAGGAGAAGGCGCGTCAGGGCGTGCCCTTCAACAACGCCTTCGCCCTCTCGTCGATCGAGGAAGAGATCGGCCGGGTGCGCGACGCGCTGATCGCCGAGTCCGAGCGCCTCCGCGGCTCGGATCGGATCTGATCTGCTCTGATCGCGATCAGGTCACGCGCAGCACTTCCTCGAGCGAGGTGATCCCGGCTCTGGCCTTGGCCACGGCGGCCTCGCGCAGCGGGACGAGCCCCGCCGCGCGGATCTTCTCGCGGTAGTCGCGCTTGGCCGCGCGCATCTTGATCAGCTCGCGCAGATCGTCGTCGACCTCCAGCATCTCGAAGATCCCGGTGCGGCCGCGGTAGCCGGTCTGGTGACAGCGCGCGCAGCCCTTCGCGCGGCGCAGCTCGGTGCCCTTCAGCATCAGCGGCTGGCCGTCCTCGTCGCCGAGATCTTGCGCCAGCTCGTGCTTCTCGGCGCAGGCGTCGCAGAGCACGCGCACCAGGCGCTGCGCCAGCACGGCGAGGAGCGAGTTGGCCACGATCCAGGGCTCGACGCCGAGATCGACGAGGCGGGTCACCGTCTCGACCGCGTCCGAGGTGTGCAGCGTCGAGAGCACCAAGTGCCCGGTGAGGCTGGCTTGCAAGCAGATCTGCGCCGTCTCGGAGTCGCGCATCTCGCCGACGAGGATCACGTCCGGATCTTGCCGGAGGATCGATCGCAGCCCCGCGGCGAAGGTGAACCCTTGCCGCACGTTGGTCTGCCCCTGGGTGATGTCGCCGAACTCGACCTCGATCGGATCCTCGAGCGTGACCACGCTGAGCTCGGTCGTGTTCATCACCTTGAGCAGCGAATACAGGGTCGACGTCTTCCCCGATCCGGTGGGCCCGCAGACCACGATCAGGCCCGAGGGCCGCGCCGCGAGCCGCTTCGCCCGCTCGAGATCGGCGGGCTCCATCCCGATCTTCTCCACCGGGATCATCTGGTGGCCGAGCAGCACGCGCAGCACCAGAGTCTCGCCGTGGATCGCCGGGAACGTCGAGGCCCGGAGGTGCACCAGCGGCCCGCCGCCGAGATCGAGGCTGAACTGCCCGTCCTGCGGCAGCCTCCGCTCGGTCATGTCCATCCGCGCCAGCACCTTCACCCGGCTCGTGAGCGGCGGCGCCAGCTCCAGCGGGAGCTGCCCCTGATTGACCATCACCCCGTCGATGCGAAAGCGCACCCGGAGCGTGTCGCGCTTGGGCTCGACGTGAATGTCGCTGGCGCCGGCCGAGGCCGCGCGGCGGACGAGGTGATCCAGGACCTGGACGGCGTCGAGATCGTCGGGCGAAGAGAGCATGCGGGTCACGCGCGCAAGCTACCATCGATGGGATCTCCTGGATGTCTTTCCCGGCGGATCCGCGCTACGCCGCGGCGCGTCCCTCGCGCGAGAGATCCAGTCCATCGCGGGTGACCGAAGCCATGCTGTACGATCCTGCCCGCCACGAGCCGCTCCGTCCGATCCCCTGGGACGACGGGCGCGCTCGGGCGGCCCTCGAAGCCATCGTCGCGGATACCGAGTCGCGCTTCACCGACGAGGGCTACTGGCCGATTCACCCGCTCGACCTGGAAGACGACGACGCGCCGGGCCAGGTCGAGACCCCGCTCTACCACGGCGCCGCCGGCGTGATCTGGGCGCTGCAGTACCTGGAGGCCGTCGGCACCGTGGCCCTGTCGCGAAGCTATGTCGCGCGGCTCGATCACCTCCTCTTGCGTAACCGTGCCTGGCTCGCCGGCTCCGCCGAGCGAGAGCGCGCCGCGTTCCTGATGGGCGATACGGCAATCCAGATGATGGCCTTCGGCGAAGCGCCGACCGCCGAGCGCGAGCGCGCCCTCGACGCGCTGATTGCCAGTAACCTCGACCACCCCGCCCGCGAGCTGATGTGGGGCTCCCCGGGAACCCTGCTCGCTGCGTCGTTCCTGCACGAAAAGACCGGCAACCCGCGCTGGGCCGAGCTGTTCCGGGCCACGGCAGAGAAGCTCTGGACCGAGCTAGAATGGTCGCCTCGACACCGGTGCTGGTACTGGACGCAAGAGCTGTCGGGCCGGCGGTCGACCTACCTCGACGCCATCCACGGCTTCGTCGCCACGGCCTCTGCGCTGATCCGCGGTCGCCATCTCCTCGACGCCCAACGGTGGCGGGCATGGGAAGGGCACATCGTCACCACCGTGCTCCGCACCGTCGATCGGCTCGGCCCCCAGGCCAACTGGCGCCCTCAGCTCGACAACCCGAACGAGGCGCGAAAGAGGCTGTTGCAGCTCTGCCACGGCGCCCCGGGATTCGTGGTTTGCCTGGCCGGCATGCCCGGCACCGCGCTCGACGAGGTGCTCCTCGCCGGTGGAGAGACCATCTGGTCGGCAGGACCGCTGAGGAAAGGCTCCAATCTCTGCCATGGTACGGGCGGCAATGGATATGCGCTCTTGAAGCTCTACCAGCGCACGGGAGATGCCTTGTGGCTCGGGCGCGCGCGCTCGTTCGCCGCCCACGGCATCGAGCAGACCGAGGAGGCGGCGCGGCTCCACGGCCAGTCGCGCTACTCGCTCTGGACCGGCGATCTGGGCTTCGCCGTATTCCTCCACGACTGCCTGCGCGCCGAGGCGCAGTTTCCCACGCTCGATGTCTTCTACGCCACATCCACTCCCACCCCGGTGATCTCGTGAGCGCTCCGTCCGACACCCTCCGCACCAGCTACGACGCGGTCGCGGCCGCCTACGTCGAGCACCTCTACCACGAGCTCGATCGCAAGCCGCTCGACCGCCACCTTCTGAACCGCTTCGCCGAAGAGGTCCGCGGCCCGGTGGCAGACGTTGGCTGCGGCCCGGGTCACGTGGCTCGGTATCTGTCCGAGCAAGGCGTGCAGGCGCAAGGCATCGATCTGTCGCCCGAGATGATCGCCTGGGCCGCCCGCCTCAACCCCGGCATTCCCTTCGGCGTCGGCGATCTCCGCGCGCTCGATCTGCCGGACGCCCACCTGGCCGGGATCGTGGCGTTTTACTCGCTGATTCACCTCGATCCCGCCGACTTCCCGATCGCCCTGCGCGAGCTCCACCGGGTTCTCGCCCCCGGCGGCGTGCTCTTTCTGGCGTTCCACATCGGCGCTCACACCGTTCATCACGACGAGCTCTTTGGACAGCCCGTCTCGCTCGATTTCCGGTTCCTTGTTCCCGCCGAGGTCATCGCCTCTCTCTCCGACGCTGGATTCACCGTGACCGAGTCCGTCGAGCGCGAGCCGTACCCGGGGGCGGAGCACCCCAGCCGTCGCTGCTACCTCTTCGCGCGGGTCGCTTGACGACGCCCATCCTGCGACGCCCATCCGGATCACCACATCATGACACGAAATAAGAACAATCGTTACGTCGCCGCCCTCTGGGTGCTGCCGGTCGTCCTGGCCGTGGTGGTGGGCGGCTCGCTGGTCGCGACCGTCGCCACCTCCAGGGATGGAACTGCCATCGTTCCCGTCGTCGGCGCAGTCGTCGGCCTCCTGGCGGTGCTCGGGTTCTCGCTCGGGGCCCGACGGCGCGTCGAGCGCGCATTCCTGCAGCGGGGGCCGGACGCGCTGCTTCGAGCGCTGCGCCCCGCCCAATCGAGCATGATCCCGGACGCCGCCGCGTGGGGAGCCTACTTCGAGGCCTGGTCGCTCACGCTCTACGGTGAATTCGAAAGGGCCCGGGCCGCGCTCGATCGCGTCGAGTGGAGCCGCAGGCCCCAGGTGGTCCGCGCCGCCGCGATGAGCGTCGAAGTGCTCCTGTGCTTCTTCGATACACGGGACTTTACCCAGGGGTTCAACCTCGCGCGCTCCGCCCGGGCCACCGCCGACATCTCCGCCAATTTCCCCGGCGCGAAGGCGGCCCTGAACAGCTACGACTCCCTGGTGGAGATCGGGCGCGCTCTGACCGACAGCCCGAGGCCCGACACCCTGGAAAACCTCGCCGCGCACGCCCGGAATCTGCCCTTTGGAGCGCGCTTGATCGCCATGTGGGGCCTGGCGGCGGCGTACGATCGCGCCGGCGACCCAACCAGCGCCGACGACACCATCGCGCGCTGTCGCGAGCTGGCTCCGCACTGCGCGCCCCTGCGCTCCTTGCCACGGCCGGCGTCGGTCGGATCCGCGTCGTGAAGGTCGCGTCACCAAGGAGCCAATCTCGGCGAAGATCATGAAGCTCTACGCCACGCCTCTCCGCGAACGGCCGCAACGTCCTGGCGGTGTGCCATCATCTCGGGATCAAGCCGGAGATCATCGTCACCAACGTGTACCAGGGCGAAGGGCGCGCGCCTTTGTACCTGGCCATCAATCCTTCGGGAAAGATCCCCACGCTGATCTCACGCTCTCGGAGTCCAACGCGATTCTCCAGTACCTGTCCCCGAACATCGGCGCATGGTACTCCTGGATCGAGGACCTTCCAGCGTGGAAGGCCCCGGCGGTCGGGCCGTGGAAATACTGAGCTCGAGCAGCCGGACCAGAACGCGTGTGAAGACGGAGAGGTAGGCAGAGAATGAGCATGATTGGCCATGACAGCGTGGGCTCGGGCCCGCAGCGGATTATCGTCCTCAACGACTGGATGTGCGACACCTCGACCTGGGACGGCGCGCGCGCCTACCTCGATCGAGATCGCTTTACCTGGGCCTTCGCCGATCTTCGCGGCTATGGCCGCTCCAGGGATCTCCAGGGCGAGTACAACGTCGCCGAGGCCGCGGCCGATGTGGTCAGTCTGGCCGACGCGCTGGGCTGGCAAAAATTCGCGCTGGTGGGTCACTCCATGAGCACGCTCGTCGCGCTGCACGTGGCCCAGAATCACCCGGATAGCCTCGATCGCGTGGTGCTCCTGACCCCGCCGCCCCCGCGCGGCTTCGGCGCCGACGCCGCAAGGGTCGAATCCATGCGCGGAGTGGCCCTGGGCGACGATTCGAGGCGGATCGCGATCCTGAAGATGATGTGGGGAGATCGCCTGTCTGAAGGGTGGATCCGCTTCAAGGCGGCTCGCTGGCGCGCGACCTCCGAGCCCGCGGCGGTGGCCGACTACGTCGCCATGTTCGCCCGCGACGGCGTCCCGGATCCGAGCGCGAGAGTGGCTGTCCCGGTGCTCGCCGTCACCGGAGAGCACGACGCCGAGCCGATGCGACGCGACGCCGTGACCGCCGCGTTCGGGCCGCTGTGCGATCACCTCGTCGTCGAGTCGCTCGCCGACTCTGGCCATTATCCCATGCAGGAGGCGCCGCCCTTGCTGGTCACCCTCGTGGAGCGCTTTCTGGCGAGCGCAGTCGACCCCACCGCCGCGACGATTGCCCCCCGCGCCGCGGCTCCTCGCGTGTAAATAGCCCTCATGGCCACCCTCGATCTCGAGCTCCCGAAGCTCTGCGGTCAGCTCCTCGTCGGCGGGTTCGTGGGGACCGAGCTCACGCCGACCTTCGAGCAAGCGCTGCGCGACGGGCGTCGCGGCGGGGCGATCCTCTTCCGCCGCAACCTCCCCGACATCGCCACGGCGTCGGCGCTCTGCGAGGCGATCCGCTCGGCGAGCCCCGCGGATCTGCCGCCGTTCATCGGCGTCGATCAGGAGGGCGGGCGGGTCACGCGGATGCCGGCGCCGTTCCTCACGCTCCCGCCGATGCGCGAGCTTGGCTTGCTCAACGATCTCGACCTCGTCCGCCGCGCCGCGCGCGCGGTCGCCACCGAGCTCTCGGCGGTCGGGTTCAACCTCAATTTCGCGCCGATCCTCGACGTCGACTCCAACCCCGCGAACCCGATCATCGGCGACCGATCCTTCGGCCGCGATCCGCGCACCGTGATGCGCAACGCGGTGGCGTTCCTCCAGGGGCTGCAAGACAAGAACGTCCTCGCGTGCGGCAAGCACTTCCCCGGTCACGGCGACACCTCGGTCGACAGCCACTTCGATTTGCCGGTGATCCACCACGATCGCGCGCGCCTCGAGCAGATCGAGCTCCCCCCGTTTCGAGCGGCCTCGGGCGCGGGGATCGCCTCGTTCATGACCGCCCACGTGGTCTGCGAGGCGCTCGATCCCGGGGTGCCGGCCACGCTCTCGCGGGCGATCTGCGCCAGCCTCTTGCGCGCCGAGATTGGCTTCGAAGGCGTGCTCTTCTCCGACGATCTCGAGATGGCCGCGGTCGCCGCGCGCTACCCGATCGAGGAGTCCGCGGTCGAGTCGATCTGGGCCGGCTGCGACGCCCTCCTGATCTGCAAGAGCGAGGAGCTCGCCGATCGCGCGCACGCCGCGCTGGTGAAAAAGGCCGAGAAAGAAAGCAAATTTCGCGATCGTTGCGTCGAGGCGGCCACCCGCTGCCTCCGGATCCGGAGGCTCTGCCCGCCGCGCCCGATCACCTCGAAGATCGCCCTCGCCGAGATCATCGGCGGGGCCGCGAGCCGGATGGTGCTCACCGAGATCGCCGCGGGCAACGAGGCGCGGCGCAAGGCGATGAGCTGAGGATCGAACGATGGCGCGCATCCTCACGGCCCCCCGCCTCGTCACCTGCGATCCCGCGCGCGCCACGCTGGCCGATCCCCTCGGGGTGATCGAGGACGCCGCGATGGTGATCGCCGAGGGCCTCTTGCTCGACGTCGGCCCGCGCGCCGGGATCCTCGCAAAGCACTCGAATTTCCCGGTGGAGAACGCCCCCGGGCTGATCACCCCGGGCCTCGTCGACGCCCACACCCACGCTCCGTGGATGGGCTCGCGCGACGGCGAGTACGCGCTCCGCATGGCGGGCGCGGGCTACGAGGCCATCGCCGCGGCGGGCGGAGGGATCGTGGCGAGCATGCGGGCGGTGCGCGCGGCGAGCGTCGAATCGATCGCCGCGGAGCTTTCGGCGCGGCTCCGGCGCATGGCCTCGCTCGGGGTCACCACGGTGGAGGCCAAGAGCGGCTACGGCCTCGACGAGGCCTCGGAGCGCAAGCAGCTCGAGGCCATCGCCGAGGCTTCAAATCAACCCGATCTGCCCCGCGTCGTCGCCACGTACCTCGCGCTCCACGCCCTCCCGCCCGAGGCCGCCGGCGATCGCGAGGCCTACGCCGCGACGGTCGCCGCGAAGTGGCTCCCGGCCATCGCCGCCGCGGGGCTCGCGCGCTTCGTCGACGTCTACGTCGATCGCGCGGCGTTCTCCGTGGCGCAGGCCCGCCCGGTGCTCGCGCGCGCCTCGAAGCTCGGGCTCGGCCTGCGGCTCCACGTCGGGCAGTTCGCCGACGTCGGCGGCGCCGAGCTGGCGGCCGAGCTCCGCGCCGGCTCCGTCGATCACCTGGAAATCGTGGGTCCGGAGGGGATCGCGGCGCTGGCGTCGGCCGGCGTGCGCGCGGTGCTCCTCCCCGTCGCGAGCTTCACGCTACGCCAGGATCCGCCGCCCGTCGCCGCGTTGCGCGCCGCCGGGGTGCCTCTCGTCGTCGCCAGCGACGCCAACCCGGGCACGGCCCCCACCGAGAGTCTGCCGCTCGCGCTCGCGCTCGCGGTGCGCTCGTACGGCCTCACGCCCGCGGAGGCGATCCTCGGCGCCACGCGCGAGGCCGCGGCGTCGCTCGGCCTCGCCGAGGTGACTGGCATGCTCCGCCCGGGGCTCGCGGCCGATCTCGTGAGCTGGGATTTCGCCCACGAGAACGCCATCGTCCAGCCCTGGGGCGCGCGTCGAACGATTGCTGTCCTCCGCAACGGCCGCTCGCTCCTCTGAGCCGCTGATTGCCTGTCGCCGGTGTTCAAGCCTGGACGCGCGTGCACCTGCCGCGTAAGCACCGCGGATGTCGTCCGATCCGGTCTCCGCCTCGCCGTCCGATCCCTCCTCGCCGTCGCCGTCCCCGGCGCGCGACGCCGCCCCGTACGATCCGGTCCCGCTCCTCGCCGCCGAGCTCACGCTCCCGCGCTCCGGGGTGAGCGCCGTGGTCGCGCTGCTGGCCGAGGGCGCGACGGTGCCGTTCATCGCCCGTTACCGCAAGGAGGCCACCGGCGGCCTCGACGAGGTCCAGATCCGCGCCATCGAGGAGCGCCGCTCGTACTTGCTCGAGCTGGAAGAGCGTCGCGCCGTGGTGCTCGCCGAGATCGGCAAGCAGGGCAAGCTCACCGACGCGCTGAAGAAGAAGATCCTCGGCTGCGCCACCAAGGCCGACCTCGAGGATCTCTACCTCCCGTACAAGCCCAAGCGCCGCACCCGGGCGATCATCGCGCGCGAGCGCGGCCTCGAGCCGCTCGCCGATCGGATGTGGGCGCAGCCGCTCGACGGCAACCCGAGCGTGGAGGCCCAGGCCTTCGTCGACGCCGCGAAGGAGGTGCCCGACGTGATCGGCGCGCTCGCGGGCGCGCGCGACATCTGCGCCGAGCGCATCGCGGAAGACGCCGACGTCCGCAAGC
>JBDTXR010000319.1:0-10827 GCA_040006075.1 Byssovorax sp.
CTTCCGCGGCTCCAGCGCGCGCGGGACGGGCCTGGAGGCTCCTGCGTGGGCTCGGCGTGCTCCTGGTCGTGATCTGCGCCGCGCTCGCGGTGGTCCTCCACGATCTCGACGGCCGGGTGCGCGCCGCGCTGGTCGTCGAGGCCGCGGAGGTCGAGCTCGGCCTCGACCTCGGCGTCGCGCTCGATCCGACGCCCGCCGTGATCGGCGAGGTGAGGATCGCGCGCGCCCGCCTCGCGGTCGCGGACGGCAAGGGCGAGCGCATCCCGGGCGCGCCCTTCGGTTTCGTGCTCGGGCTCGACGCGCAGGTGAAGCCCGATCGGACTTCGCTCTGGGTGCGCGGGTTCGACGTCGCGATCGGAAGCGCGCACGCGCATGGCACGGCGGAGGTGCACGGCCTCGACGACGCGCCGCGGATCGATCTCGCGACGCTCGACGCCTCCGGCAACGCCGAGGCCCTGCTCGCCGTGCTCCCGGCCGGCGTCTGGCCCCGGAGCGTGGAGCTCCGCGGTCCGGTGTCCACGGCGCTGCGCGGAGGTCACGGCGCCGATTTCGCGCACGGCACGATCACGCTGCGCGTCGACCGCGCGCGCCTGATCGACGTCGACGCCGCGGGGTACGAGCACGACGGCGAGTCGGCGGCGCTCGTGCTCGACGCGGCGGTCTTCCTCCGCGAGTCGACGGGCGCGCTCCACGTCTCCGAGGTGGAGCTCAGGATCGCCGACGTGGAAGCTGGTCCCGCTGCGACCGATCCCGCTCCAGCTCCGGATCGAGGGCGGAGCGAGCGGGCTCTCAGTCGAGATCGTCGAGCTCGCCGGGAGCGTTCTGGCCCTGCGCGGCGCGGCTCGAAACGGGCTCACCGGCGGCGTCGCTGCTCCGCTTCCGTGAGCTCGGCGGATCCCAGCCTTCGCTCGCGAGCTCCGCGACGGCGACAGCGCGGAGCTTGCGCTTGCGGTGGTGCTTCGCGGCCGCCTCGTCGAGCGAGTGCGACTGCCCCATGTGCATGTCGGATTTCGCCATCCGCGCGAGCGATTTGTAGAAGGCGTGGAGCTGCTTCAGGTCGTCCTCGTCGAGGTTCTCGACGTCGATGAGGCGGTTGCTGGCGCCGTTGACGGCCGCGACGATCTCGTTGAGCTTGAGCTGCACCGCCAGCGACTCTTTGTTCTGCGATCGCTGGATCAGGAACACCATCAGGAAGGTGACGATGGTGGTGCCGGTGTTGATCACCAGCTGCCAGGTGTCGGAGTACTTGAAGATCGGGCCCGTGAGCAGCCAGGCGACGATGATCAGCGCCGCCATGGCGAAGGCCCAGGAGCTCCCGGACCACTCGGTGACGAGCCTGGAGGCGTGCTCCATCGCGACACCCAGCTTCGATCGAGGCGGCTTCGCCCGCGCTTTCTTGCGCTTCTTCGGCGTGCCATCGGCGCTCACGAGGCCACCGCGCCGGCCGGGGAAGCGAGCGAACGAGCGAGGAGCCCAGCGCGGCCTTTGAACATGGCGCCATGGATAGCGCAAACCGCGCGACGAGGCGGAAAAGGGGCAGCAAACGAGCGAGGATTTGCGGGTGATGGGGATCGCGAGAGCCAGATTTCAATCGTCGTCGGGCTTCCAGCGCCGGCCGCGCTTCCTTCCCCGGGGGATCCGGGTCCCCGCGAACGCCACAGCCAGGGTCGCTTTGCCGGCGATGGACGCGAGGCCGAGCCGGATCAGGCCGCGGACGATGGCGGCATAGGAGTACTCCACGCGGGTCTCGCGGAAGAGGCGCTCGCTGATGGTGAGCAGGTCGTCCTGGAGCGCCGGGGAGACGCGGAGCACCATGCGGACGAGCCTGGATTCCAGGGTAAACGCTCCACGGTCAGAGCGCATCGACGAACCCCGAGCCGTCGCAGCAGCGGCATTTGCCGATGCCTCCGTTGCCCACCGCGATGAACCCTCCGTCGCATTCACGGCAGATCGATCTCGTCGCGACGGGCGCGACTGGACGGGACGAGCGGGCTGGCGGCAAAGGCGGGGAGCTGCCCGGCGACGGGGTGGAAGGCATCGAGAGCATGGTTGCGGGGAAGCGCGCAGCGGCCTTTGCCGGCTGGGTGGAGCCGCCGAGTCCGCGGTGCTGCTTCAGCGCTTCCCACGACACCCGATCGTGCGCCGGCTCGGGATCGTCCTGCGGCTGCAACCCCATCACCGTCGCGCGGCGGGCCGGCGCTGCACGCGCGACCGAGGGAGGATCCGAGACCGTGACCGGCGGTGGGCGTCGGCTGGAGACGAGCATCGAGGCCGGCGGGCGCGGCCCGATCCCGGCGGCGACGAGCGCGGGCGCCGAGGCCAGGAGCGGTGCGGAGGCCGGCGGAGCCACGGCGCGATAGGCCGTCGGTGTCGAGTCGCGCGGGCTGGGCCGCTCGCGCGATACGGGGGCGACGCCGGGCTGCGGCGAGGTCTCGGGAGCGGCGATGGCTGCCGAGGAGGGCGGGTTCGACGGCGGCGTGGTGGGAGGCGGCATGAGGTGAGTGTCCCGCTCCTCGGCGCTGGTCTCGGCGGCGATCGCGTAGAGCTTGCCGAGGATGGCGCGGGTGTCGCGGTGCCAGTTGCCAAGCTCCTTGTTCCAGGCCTGTGCGGCGTGCCGCGCCTCGGCCCGGTGCTTGCGCTGGTCGAGGTCGCGCGCGTCGAGGAACGCCAGCTCGCGCGCCTGCGCCGCGTGGATCTTGTGAGCGTACCAGGCCACGCAGAGGCCACAGATGAGCGTGGCAGTCAGGATTATCAGGTGAATGATCTCGAGCACCATGAACGTACCCTCCCGAGAGCCCGAGGTCGTCGGGCGCCGGTCTTCCATGAAATTGGCTGGCTGCGTCGCTGGGACGGCGCGCTTCAGTCCGGCGGCGCGCCGACGACGACGCCGACGCACTCCGGTGCTGCGCGGGCGGCCGGCATGGCGCAGGCGAGCTTTTGCAGCTCGCGTCGCGCCCCGGAGTCCTGTCCTCCAGGGAACCGGCGCGCGTGCTGCGCGATGAGGTCGACGGCGGCGAGCGCCTCTCCTGAAGCGACCGCGGCCCGCGCGCGATCGAGGAGCGCCATCGATCCTGCGCCGGAGGGGGCCTTGGCCCGCGCCGTTGCAGAGGTGCTCTGGATCGCGGATCCCTGTGGAAATGAAGGCTCATCGCGGCGCGGGCTCGACGCGATGGCGGTCGGTGGTGGATCGGGGGAGGGGAGCGCGACGGCGATCGGAGCGAGGATCGGTGCGACGCTCGCCTCGGGCCAGGCCGCGCTCGGCGCGATTATCGAGGCCTGTCCGGTGAGGGCGGGCGCGGTGCTCGCGAGCCGCGGCAGGGGGCCGCGAAGGAGATACCCAATCACGATTCCAATGGCCATCCCGCCGCCCAGGAGACCGAGCGTGGCGCCGATCTCCAGCCGCGGGACCGGCGCGCGCGGGAGCGATCGAGTCGCGGCGGCGTGGCCCGAGCCGCCAGGGCCGCCCGGATCGACGGTGTGAACGAGCGTGGATTCGATCCGCTGCTCGAGCGAGTCCCAGATTCGACGTCGGGTGTCCGGCGAGACGTCGTCGGCGTCGGCCCGGAGCGCGCGCTCGAGCTGATCGAGCGCGACCGCGACCGCGACCGTGACCGTGACCGGAGGCCCGATCGAGCGGCGCTCCTTCTCGTCCGAGTCGTCGCGTTTCAAGACTTCCTCCATCTGCGTCAAGGCCCGGTGATAGAGATACCGGGCCTGATTGACGGTGATCCCGCGCTCTCGGGCGACATCGGTCCAGCTCACCTCGTCGGCGCGCACGTCGAAGACGAGGTCTTGCGCGTCCTCGTCGAGGCTGGCGAAGGCGCGCCGGAGCCGCGCGCGATCGGCGGTGATCTGCTCGGGATCGGGGGCGTTGCCCGCGTCCGGCGCCCCGACACCCGACCTCCTGCGCTGCTCTTTCTGGCGGTGGTTGCCGGCGTGCTTGCGGGCGCATTCTCGCAGCCAGGCGCGCGGGTTCTCGATCGGCTCGTCGCGAAGGAGCGCGAGGTACGCGGCGAAGAAGACGTCTTGAGTCAGATCGGAGCGATCGTCACGGCTCGAGATGCCGAACCACGCGAGCGCGCGCCCTACCGTTCTGAGGTGGGCTGTGAACCATTGCTGCAACATCGCTGCGGCGTCTGCCGGTGCCATGTGCGGACTTGTGTTGGCTGAATCATGATCTGTAAAATAATTCGTCATCGGCCCCCCGATTTCGTCCAATGAATGTCCACATACACTCTATCTGGAGTGGCATGGATGCCTGTTTCAAGCTCCGCTGTCTCTACGGGAGACAGCAGACCGTGATGGGATTGACGGGCACCGCGGCGCCCGTCGGCTCCCCGCCGCTCACCGCGCATGCGCCGGGCGCATACTGCGGCTCGCCGCCGAGCTTGCTCCCGAGCGCCGCGCCTGCGGGCAGGATGTCGACGCAGGCCGGCTTGGTCGCGTCGAGGGTAATCGCCGCGACCGGCAGGGAGCAAGCGGCGTCGGCGTAGGCCGAGACCAGCGCGGCGCAGGTGCTCCCGGAGGGCGGGTTGCAGCCGCACGGAGAGCAGCCCCGCGTGTCGTCGAGGCCCGCGAAGAAGCGGTGCTCTTCGGTGTAGTTAGCCGGACAGGCATGCTCGCCGTCGCGGGTCAGGCAGCGCCGATAGCCAGGCTCGACCGCCGGGGCGCAGCGCTCGCTCGGCCCGGCGCACTCGCCCTGCGGGACTCCATGGCACGAGCGCGCCGCCTGCCCCCAGGCGATCGGGAGGGTGGGCGGCGGAGCGCGGGAGCTGACACCACAGGCCCCCTCGACGAGCGCGAGCGGCGCGATCGTCAACGATTGAACACAGCTGACGCCGTTGCATTTCTGCCCGGCCGGAAGCGCGTTGCTCGCCGTGCAGGCGCCGCTCCAGCCGGCGGGCGCGTCGAAGACGGTGTGGGCCGTCCCCGAGGTGTCACCGGCGCACGTGGCCGCGGCCGCCGTCCAGGTGGTGGGGAGCGCGCACGAGCCGTGCGGTGAGTCGCACGCGCAGGCTCCACACAGGGTTGGCGCGCTGGGATCGGCGAGGCCGAGGTCGCCGGCGACCGGCGCGCTCGGCGGGCACTCCGGCGCTTCTCCGGGCTTGCCCATCCACACCAGCGCGGGCCCTTGCCACTCTGCCGGGCCGAGCGGCGCGCACTGGCCGGCGCAGAGCGGCCCGGTTGCGGTACTGGCCGTTGCGGTCCCGCTGGAGCCGCCGGATCCAGGGTAGTCGTCGCGGATGATCGCGTCGCTCGTGCCGCAGCCGAGCGCGGGGATCAGCGCCAGGAGCCACGTGGCGCGCCCGATCTTGCGTGGTCTCGCCGGGGCGCACATGGGCCCTCTTCGCTGGTTGGCGATCATGGTCAATTGCACGGGGGCAGGGCGGTGGCGCCGCCGAGCCCCGCGTCCCCCGCGTCGGGCCCGAGCACGACGCAATCGTGGATGATGGCCGTTTCCGGCTGGCAGCCGCTCGCGCTCACCGCGTGAAGAATCGCCGCCCAGACGAGCGCGAGGGCTCCGAGGGTGACGCGCCGTTGCCTGGTCTGGTTCGATTGGCTCATGGACATGCTCCGTTCTCCGTGGTGGTGGCTCAGAAGGTGACTACCGGGCCGACGCCCAGCGAGGCCGAGAGGATGGGCTCGCGCCAGATCGCCGGCGCGCTCGGCGTCTGCGTTCTCAGGCTCGACGAGCTGGGGTTGAAGCTGGTCTCGACGAAGGCGCGCAGCGCGACCGATCGCGTCAACGTCCGCTCGCCTCCGAAGCGGAAGCCGATCCCGAGGCGCGAGAGGTGGTTGGGATCGATATCGAGGGTGGTGTTGCTGATCGCCACCGACGTCCACTCCACGCGGGAGCACGCAAAGGCCCAGCTCGGGTGGACGCACGCGGCGACGGCGACGGCGGCGACGAGGATGTGATAGCCCACCTGCGATCGCGGCCCGGGCAAGCTCGCCGACGGGGCGAACAGCGCTCGCCCTTCGAGCGACGCGGAGAATCCTGCCCAGCGCGCGCCGAGGAGCCACGCCGCGCCGCCGACGACCACCGGCGCGGATCCGACGGCCAGGGTGGACGCTATCCCCATCTGCGCGTGGATCCGCTCGGGGGGCGCTGGAGCGCGCGGCGGAGGGGGCGGTGGCACCGCGGAGCGCGCGTTCTCCAGAGGAGCCGGCGAGGCGCACGACTCGGGCGCGCGGGTGAAGTGAATGGCCACCGCGATGGCGAGAGAGCGAATTGCGGCACCGCAATCCACCTCGGCGAACGTGCCCGCAAAGGCGACGCGGTCGGGCTCCGAGCGCAGCTCGGCGCGGACGCGATACCGCCCGCTGGCCCGGTCGATCTTCACCGCCAGCCGCGGCTGGGCGCCGGGCTGGAAGAGATCGTAGCCGATGCGGATCTGCACCTCTTCACGGAGAACGGTGGCCGCGGGGCAGCGAGCCGCGCTGGTCGCGCCCGGAGAGTACTCGAGCGCCACGGCCGCATGAGGGCGCGCCGCGCGCGCAGGAACGCTGAGCAAGAGCATGGCAATTGCGAGGAGCAGACGGCACCGGACCATCGGAGGAGCTCTGCGCCCACCCTAGCTCCAGCAAGTATTTTTGTGCAAGACCTCATGACAGAGACGACGCGTTTCTCTGACGACTCGTTTCCGTCGAGCTTGAAATGACTTGAAAACAAGTCGAAATGGAGGTGATGAATTGAGGTGCCGCATTGTCGTCAATTGCGGTGCTCAATTGAATTGATTGCGGTGCTCCAATTGCGCCGAGGAGCAATCCCGTTGTCAACGTAAACGTCGAGGTCGACGCGGCCGGCTCGTCCGGGGCCCCGAGGTCGTCTCGCCCGTCAACGCCGTCTTCGCGTTCGCGCCGGCGGCGCGAAGGTCACATGAAATCGCTGACGAACCGCGTGCGCAGCGCGAACCCGAGCGTGAAATCGTACCGGGGCTCCAGCGTCCGGCGGGTATCGAACGTGTGATCGAAGTACCCGCGAGCGCGCCCGGAGAAGACCAGCTCCAGCGCCCGCGTCAGGATCCACGGATCGTTGTTGACATCGGAGAGCTGCCGCGCAGGAAAGAGCCAGACCGGCAGGGCCGCGGTGGCGCCGAGGTAGACATCGCCGTTGGGGAACAGCACCCCGTCCAGGATCCTGGTGCCGAGATCGGCGTGGAGCTCGAAGCCGGGGGCCAGGAGCTTTTGCTGGGGGATCCGGGCGAAGCCCAGGTTGCCTCCCACGCTCCAGCGCGAGCCGACGGTGGTCTCGTTGCGGCTCTCGACCTCGGCGCCGAGGTAGATGCCGTTGCGGCTCCCGGCGTTGGGGAAGACCTCGGTGTGGAGCGAGGCCCCGCTGGTATAGACGAAGTGCGCTTGCTCCGCGGCGCCGGTCCGTCCGCCGACGCCGGCGCGCGCGCCGAGCTCGACGGCGCAGCCCGAGAGGAGCGGTGCTGCCGCGAGCGCGGCGGCGAGGTGGGTGGCCCTCACCGGGACTTCACTCCCGTGGTCGATGGGGGATCGGGCGGCGATTTCGGAGCGCCCGCCTTCGGAGGGGCCGTGGGCGGCGGCGCCTTCCTCGGCGGCGCTCGCCGGGGCGCGCTCTGCCTCACCGGGGGAAGCGGAGCGCCGTTCTGCGCCGGCGAGGGCGGCGGCGCCGACTGCGACGCTTGATAGCGCTCGTCCTGGGCCTGCTCCTGATCGAGGCGGAGGTTGGGCTTGTCCTCGACGTCGGTCACGTTCTCGGGGCAGTCGAGCTTGAAGGGCTTCGAGATGAGCTGGGTGGTGCTCCCGATCACGAAATAGGCTGTCTCCTTGCAGTACGCCGCCCGGGGCGTCCAGCGGGCGATCCAGGTCTGCTGATCGACCGCGGTCTCGTCGTAGCGCACCTCGACGCCGGTGCCGTTGTCGTCGTCGAGGAGACGGCCGGTCTTCGCCTCCAGGATCCGCACCGTGAGGTGGTCGCGCATCAGGTCTTCTCCCGGGCGGATCCCGCGGAAACGCACGCTCCAGGTGGGCCAGAGATCGATGGTGGTGCGCGTGGGCGCGAGATCGGTGAGCTGGACGAACTCGTCGGTGCTCCCCGTGTCCTCGGGCAGGCGCGAGACCTCCTGAGGGTTGGAGAGGACGGGATGGACGGTGTTGACGGCGAACACCTGGCCGAGGTTACAGCCCTTGTCGGCGTGGTCGCCATAGAGCCAGTCGGCGAGGCAGAGGAAGTGATTGCCGAGGAAGCGCGCCGTCTCCGGGCCGTAGAGCGTGGAGGCGCCCTCGTAGTGCTGGAGGTTGTACTCGTCCGACGTGGCCGCGTATTGCAGGTAGTTGTTGGCGAGGCCGACCATGATCACGCCGTCGACGGCCTCGCGCGGGCTCTTCTCCTTCAGGAAGAGCGTGAGTCGGTCGCGGATCCGCGTCCCGGTCACGGTGGTGAGCTCGAAGGGCGCGGCGACGATCAGGCCATGGCCAATGCGGACGAGCGAGATCGGCGCCATCGACGGGAAGTCGAGGCCGTCACTCTTGAAGAGGCCTGTCGGCGAGCGGACCGGGAGCTTGCGGCCGTGACAGGGCGTGTCGCCGGGCGAGAGCTTGGCCGTGGCGCCCTCGGTCATTTGCGGGAAGATCCGGAGCCGCGTCGGCCCGTCCTCGGCGCCGCCGGCCGCGGCCGTGCCGATCTCCGGCTCGGGGCAAAGCGCGCTCCGCCGCGGGCCAGGGCTCGCGTCCCAGCCGAGCCCGGCGCACGCGGGAGGCTCGTTCTTGCGGTAGAAATCGTTCGGCTCCTCCGCGAGCGCGCCGGGGAGCAGGAGCTCGCGATAGGCCCGCTCGATCGTGGCGTCGCCCATGGCGCGCGCCGCGCTCTGGAAGGCCCTGGCGATCCGATCGCCGAGCACGTAGCCGAGGCGCCGCGTCTCGGAGATCGATTGATAGCCGACCGCAGGAGAGATATCGCCCTGGAGGCCGGCGGCGATCCCGAGCAAGACGCGCGGTGGGATCTCCGCTGCGTCGACCGGCGCGGCGCCTGCGGAGAGCGGCTCGCCCGCGTCGGCCGGCGCGCCCGCGTCGGCCGGAGCGCCGGCGTCGGGATCCGCGGGGCCCGGTCCGGCGACGCGCGGGTTGAGCTCGAGCTCCGCCCGGCGCAGCGCGTAGCCGAAGAGGTCGGAGTGATAGACATCGTTGGTGTTGGGGATCCCGGTGTTGTGGACGCCGAAGACCGCGAATCCACCCATCGGGCGCGAGCCGCCGTCGGGGAGCACGGCGTCGATGCGCAGCACCGAGAGCACCAGATCGGCGGCGACGTCGACGAGGCCGCGGCCGCCCGCCTCGAGCGGGGCGACCGCGGAGCAGCGGAGCTCGTCGCGGTGCTGCTTCACGTACTCGCGCTGGGGTTTGCGACAGGCCGGCTCGGGCTGGCCCGAGGTGCTCGGGCCCTCGACCATGCAGGTGGGACAGACCCGCTCGAACAGGCACGGAGGGAGCTCGCGGTTGGCGGCAAACGGGGTGAAGCTGCGGTTGTGCACCAGGCCAGCCCCGGCCTCGCGATCGAACGCCCAGCCCACCTTCGCGGGCGCGCGCAGGCCGTAGGCCACGCGCACCGCGGCGGCGATCCGGTCGGCGAGGAAGTCGAGGACCCGGGGATCGAAGCCCGGCGCGCGGGTGCTGAAGGTGCCGCCGTACTGGCGTGCTCCGAAGTAGTGCGCCGGGCCCGCGTGGGTGTGCGTGGCCATGAGGACGATCCGGTCGGCGCCGAGCGGGATCCCAGCGCTCATCACCCGATCGGCGACGGCGCGCTGGAGCTCGACGGAGATCGCCCCGAGATCGCAGGGGACGAGGGCGATGGACTCGGCCCCTCGGGTGAGCACGAAGGCCTCGCAATACAGGCGAAGGAGCGTGCCGACCGAGACGCGGCCCTCGGGCCCGTGGCCGAAGAGCGAGAGCCCTGGAGGCGGGGTGATGTCGGCCCGCGCGATCCCCGCCTGGAGCCCGGCGCCGAGATCCGGTGGATTCACCGGCGACTGGGGCGCGGGCGAGAGGCGCCCTCCACAGGCCGCCGCCACGAGGACCAAGGTCACCATCAGCGCGCGCACGCCGGCGGATCGCGAGGTCATCGGAACTCTCCAGGCGCGCCGGGCAGGTCGGGAGTCTCGCCCGGGTTCTCCCGGGTGCGCGGCGCGGTGAGGTCGGAGCTGAGGGTGATCCGGAAGGCGAGCTGCAAACCGACCTCGGGCGCGTAGAGCGGAGTCGGCCCCTCGGGCGCCGTCCAGAGGCCGCCGCGCGCGGTGAGGGCCAGATCGCCGAGGAGCGTGAGGGTGTCGAAGCGAGGCTCGTCGTCGCCCGGCCCGAGGACGCGGTAAAGCAAGGTGGCGCCGGCGCCGAGGTACCCGCCGGTGCCGTGGATCGAGCGCAAGGCGGGTTGCCCGACCCCGAGCTCGAAGGTCGGCTCGAAGCCGAGCCCGACCGGAAAGCGCTTCTGGGTGCGAAAATGGTAGCCCCCGGCGAGCAGGCCAGTCCGGATCCGCACCGGGTTCTGGGTGCTCTCGCCGACCCCCGCCTGGACCGCGAGCCCGAAGAGCGGACCGTCGTGACGCGGCTTGTAGGCGCGGACCTCGAACGAGACCACCCGCGGGACGGCGTTGGTGTTGTACGAGCTCCAGCCATTGCCGAGCTGCACGGCGCAGCCCGAGGCGGCGGCGACGAGGAGCGGTAGAGCGAGGAGGCGAGGCGTGGTCATGGGTAGATCCGCGATCCGGCCGAGAGCGAGAGATAGCCGCCGAAGGCGTTGGCGGGCCCCGCCGCGCCGGGGAGGATCATCTGGAAGCCGAAATCGAGGTTGAGCTCGTTCGCGGCCTG
>JBDTXR010000320.1:0-10767 GCA_040006075.1 Byssovorax sp.
CGGAGGGCAACCGGTCGGCCCTTCAAGATGGGTCGGGGCGTCCAAGAGGCCCGCCGGTCGGCCCATCGACCCATCCGGCCCCCCGTCACGCCCCCGACCGCTTCACTTCGGCACGGTCTTGTCCGGCTCGCCGGGCGTGGTAGGCGCGCTCGCCGCCTTCTCCGCCGCCTTCTCTGTCGCTGCCTTCTTCGCCGCCTTCGCCGCAGCCGCGGCGGCCGCCAGCGACGCCACGCGCATGCTCTCCAGCTCGTCGAAGTAAGCAAACACCTGCTGATCGAGGTTGCGCGGCAGCTTGGGATCGTCCGCGAGCTCGTCGGCGATGGCGGAGCGACAGCGGTTGAGCAGCCCGATCGTCGTCGAGCGGAGCGTGCCGGCATCCTTGCGGCCGGTGTCATCCACGTCGGCGCGGCTGCTGAGCAGTTCGTGAAGCGATTGGCCCGCATCGAGAAAGTCGCTCACCCAGTCGAGCAGGGTGAGACCGTCGGCGATGGGGAACATCTTGAGATCAGCCTTGAGCGTCTTCAACAAGGGCTTGCGCTTGATCGCCGCTTCGGCTTCGGTGGCATAGCTGGCCGAGAGCTCGATCAGCGTGGGGATGAACGCCGCGCGAATGCGCTTGATGGCGTCGAGCTGCTCGGTTGGTGTCTTGGGATTTCGGATATAGGCCTCCGTGAAGTGCCAGATCCCGTAGCCCAGCCCGTCGTGGAGATCGTCTTTCTCGCCCAGCTCGACCGCGAGCGGCTTGCCGCCGAGCAGAGCGGCCGGGAGCGCATCGATGGACACACGTCGCTTGGCGAGCATCGGATCGTAGCTCTTGCCCGTGGCGCAGCTGGCGAGCGATTTGTGGCGCTTGTCGTAAAGGTCGTCGAGACCGAGTTTCAGATCAGAGAGCGTGAGCACGCCGAGGTTCTTGGATCGCATGGGCGGAAAGGTAGGAGGTGGGCTAAAACACTGTCAACAGAAAACGGAAAGCTCTTTCCCCGACAGCACCTCGTCGAGCTCGAGACCAGGGCTCTTGGTGCCTCATACGCGTACGTCGAGCTGCAATCGGATCGCACGCAGACCGCCTGGGCGTTTCGGCGCGGACCGGCGCGGACCTGGCTGCTCCCAACCGTGGAGAATTGCCCATGGGTCCGTACTTGGCTGTAGGCCAGTGCGAGCCGCGCCTGGCTGCACGGGGTCGCCGACGACCCAACGCTCTCGGTGATCCATGGCTTGCTTCGGCGTAGGGTGTTCTCGGTCCAGGACCAGACCTCGCGCACTTGACGGACGAAGCGACGTGATTACCGTGGGCGATCTGGAGATCAGCGATGAGTTTGACCAGTCCGCACATTACTACGGTTACACAGGCTACATTCGCGGCATTCGTGAGCTCGAAGCGCATCGCCCTCTTGCACGTCGACGACCTCTCTGCCGGACTTTTCGACGACCTTGCGCGTTTTTTTGAAGCAGAGTACCCTGGCCAGCTCGCATTCGGCTCTCTCAAGAGGAGCGACATTCCGGTTGCATACTGGTGGAAAACTCGCTTTGCTCCGGTGCTGCCTGCCGCCGCTGACCGCGACCATGTAGCGACCGGCTACTATCTATTCCACCATGACAAGGTGGTGACCTGGCACACGGGTAAAGCACCGTCCAAGAAGAAGATCCCCTCTGACAGTCCAGGGTTGGACCTCGCGGTGAACCTTGCTTCCCTTTTTGCGGCGGTGGCTCTGAATGTCGTCCCCGGTAAGAAGGAAGATCTCAACGCCACGATTGAAGCCCTGGCACCTCAGATCACCAAGCTGTTGAGTGCGGCATCCCAGAAATAGTTTCGCTCGCGATCGGTACGGGTGCTCGCATCTACCGATGCCGCCGCGGCGCAACTGCCGCAGTCGCGAAGCGATGCATCCTTCCAGATCTGCTTTAGCCGAGCGCAACCGGCAGATCCTACTACTCGGCTTAGCGCGTGTCCCGCCCGCACGATAGGATCTCGGTGCGGAGTTCGTTTTTCCGAGACGCCGACCGACGGTCCGTTGCACTGGACGAGCATCGCTTCGATGGCCCATGCTCGGCGGGACCTCCAAAAGATCCACGCGCGACTCCGTCTCCTCATCTCGGGGGCAACCCTTTCCGAGGCCCGAAAGCGATCATGATCGCCCCGATCCTGCGACCAGTTGGAATGATGTAGCGACTTGGAGATCGAGCACCGCAGGACTTCGCCCGGCCCGGGACTCGACCTCAGCGCGCCGCGAAGGCGCCCACCAGGATCAGCGGCGCGAACGGATCGCTCGCGTCGGCGACGGGCGGCGGCGCCGGTTTGTAGGCCGGATCGAGCCATTCCAGGAGCGGTTTGTGGACCGTGAGCCGCCAGGGGCGGATGAGCTCGGCCATGTGCTCGGGCGTGCGCAGGAAGAAGTTGATTCGAGCGTGCTTCTGTCCTTCCTCGATCGCTCGATTGATCTCGGTGAGATCGGTCCCGGGCGGCATGTGATGGAAGCTGAGCGCCATTTCGGTCCCGGGTCGGCAATAGGCGTGGAGGGCTTTCATCAGGGCCCGGATCTCGTCGTCGGTGATGAAGTACATCACCCCGATCCCGCCCACGGCGCGCGGCGGATCCGCGCCGAAGAAGTCGGCCGCTTGCGCGATGACCGCGTCCGGATCGCGCAGATCGACGTTGGCGTAGGCCATGTCGGGCGTGTACGCGAGGAGGTGCTGGGCCTGGGCGACGGTGAGCGGATCGAAGTCCGAGAAGAGGATCCTGGCGTGGGCGAGCTGCTCGTTGAAGTGGCCTTGCGTGGGCAGCCCCGAGCCGAGATCGAGGACGGATGTGATCTTGGCCTCGGCCCAGCGTCGGCCCACGATGGCCAGGAAAGAGCGGTTGATCCGCGCCCACCGTGGATAGGAAGGCATCAGCGCGACCATGGCCTCGGCGGCGCGGCGATCGGCCTCGTAGTTCTGCGTTCCGCCGAGCACGTAGTCGTAGATCCGGCCAATGTGCGGGCGAGAGATATCGATGGTCATGAGCGCTGAAACCTCAGAGAGAGACTCGGGGGACAGGTGATTCGAGGGAGGGATCGAGATCGAGATCGAGATCGAGATCGACGTCGAGGTGCCAGGCCGCGACGAGCTGGAGGACCCGCGCGTGGACTGGCACTCTCGCGAGGAAGCTGCGGCGCAGGGCGGGCGCGCCGATCTTCTCGGCGCCGGCGACGAGCGCGCGGTGGGCTTCGGTGAGCCTGGCACGGGCGCGATCGTCGGCGCCGATCGCCGCGAGCGCCTCGGCGCACGCGAGGAGCGCGGCGATCTCGTCGATCTCGCGCGCGGCGGCCGCGTCGTGGGCCTCGGCGGCGAGGCGCTCGGCCTCGGCGGCGCGGCCTTGCGCGAGGCGGATCGCGACGAGCGAGAGCCGCGCGGGGATGCGGTGCGCCAGCGCCTCCGGCATCTGCTCGAGGGCGAGGAGGAGCTCGCGCTCGGCGGCGGCGAGCTCGCCGGCGCGGAGGTCGAGCTGCGCGAGCAGCCAGCGGCCGCGGCCCTCGTGGCGCGGGATCGAGAGCTCGATCGATCGATCGACGAGCGAGCGCGCGGCGTCGTGCGCCGCCGCGACGGCGCCCTGATCGAGCAGCGTCTGCGCGAGGAAATAGTCGCCGACGAGAGAGAAATCGACCGGGGCCCAGCTCACGAAGGCGGCGCGCATGGCCCGCTCGGCCTCCTCGAACGCGCCGAGCAGGCCGAGGCACACGCCCGTGCAGAACCGCGCCGCCGGGAGCCCCCGCGCGTAGTCGGCGTCCTGGAACGCGGCGGCCACGCCCCGCGCGAGGACCAGGCCGCGCCACGGATCGCGCAGCGCGGTGGCGGCGTGGTGAGAGCGCCCGAGATCGATCCAGCCGCGGGCGATCGGATCGTCGGGGGCCAGGCGCTGCACGATCGTCTCGAGCTTGCCCAGCGTGGCGCGCGCGAGCTCGAAGCGACCGAGCAGATCGAGCGCGAAGACGCAGCGGGAGAGGGACGAGGGGATCAACGTTAACGCCGCCGCGTCGATCGAGGCCGCGAGGACGACGTCGAGGTCGTCGGGGCTCGCGGCGGGCTCGTCGTGGACGATGGACAGCGTGAAGCGCGCGGTCACCGCGTGGACCCACGGCGTGCTGCCCGGGCGGGTGAGGAGCAGCGCCTCGTCGAGCACCGCGGCGGCGGCCGCCGACTCGGCGCGCCACAGGTACGCGTTGCAGAGCACGCCGAGGAGCTCGCCGCGGATCGTCGTCGGCGGCTCGAGGCGGAGCCCGCGTCGCGCGTGCTCGATCGCCGACTCGGAGTCGCCGACGCCGTAGGCTCGCTCGGCCCCGCGCGCGAGGAGCTGCGCGGCCCGCCCCGCGGCGCCCGCGCGCTCGAAATGGCCCGCGAGCGCGAGCGGATCCGGCTCGCCGTGGAGCTCCAGCCACTCGCCCGCGAGCCGGTGCCCGAGCGCGCGATCCGGATCGGTGAGCATCGCGTACGCGCCCTCGCGCAGCAGCGCGTGGCGGAACGCGTACTCGATCTGACCGGGAAATCGGCTCTCGGGACGACGCACCAGGACCTCGCGCGCGGCGAGGTCCTCGAGGTGGCGCGCGACCTCGGCCTCGCCCGCGTCGGTGACCAGCGCGGCCACGCCGCCCGACCACGCGACCTCGCCGAACACGCTCGCGGCGCGCAGCACCCGGCGGGCCTCGGCCGAGTGCTGCTCGAGCCGCGCGCCCATCAGCGCCAGCGTCGTCTCGGGCGAGGGATCGGCGCGGCCCGCGGCGACCGCGCGCACCAGCTCCTCGAGGTAGAGCACGTGCCCGTCGGCCTGGGTGAGCAGGCGATCGATCAGCGACGGGGTCGCGCCCGCGCCGAGCGCGCGCGCCACTAGCTCGGCGCCGGCCTTGCGCGAGAGCTCTTTCAGCGGGAGCTGGAGCGCGCCCTGATCTTCCCAGAGCTTCGGGAAGGCCCGCGCCACCTCGGGGCGGGCGAGACCGAGCACGAAGAACGGCACGTCTTTCAGGCTCGCGAGCGCGGTGCTCACCGTGCGCACCGTGGCCGCGTCGCTCCACTGCAGATCGTCGAGCACCAGGATCACCGGCCGCCGCGCGCACTCGGCCCGCACGAGATCGGCCCACGCGCGCACGAGCTGCTCGCGCATCAGCCGCGCGTCCATCCGCGCGGCCCAGAGCGCGGGGCTGTCGTCGTCGCCGAACGGGACCCCCGAAAGCTCACCGAGGAACTCGGCGACGCGCGCCCGCTCGCCGGGCGGGAGGCGCTCCGCGACGTGGGCGCGGAGCTGCTCGCGGCTCGCCTCGACCGGCTCGCCCCGGCGCAGCCCCGCGGCCCCGCGGAGCGCTTGCGCGAGCAGCCCGAACACCGCGCCGGTGTGGAGCGCAGCGCCCTGCGCGCTCCAGACCACGACCGTCGGCGACTCGCGCCGCGCCACGCGGAGGAACTCCTGCGCGAAGCGCGATTTGCCGGATCCGCTCGGCCCGATCACCAGCGCGGCGTGCGGCACCGCGTCGTCGACGCACGCGGCGAACAGCGCCGCCAGCACGCCGAGCTCCGCCTTGCGCCCGACGAACGGGCTCGATCGCCCGAGCAGCGTGAAGCCCGCGGAGTCCGGATCGCGCTCGCCGACGACCAGGGATCCCGGGTGCTCGGCGCGGAGCTCGAAGCGCTTCTCGAGCAGCCGCGCGCTCGCGTCGTCGACGCGCACGCCCGCGGGCGATCGGCCGGCGCGCACGCAGGCGTCGAGGAGGTACACCGCGCGGTTGATGGCGTCGCCGACGGTGCGCTTGAAGAGCCCGCCGCTCCGCCCCGTGGCCATCACGATCACCCGATCGGGCACGATCGCGTGGAGATCCAGCGCGAGGCGCGCCGCGGCCTCGGCCTCCTCGAGCGGCGGCTGCGCGTCGAGGAGGATCGCGGCCATCGATCCGTCGGCCATCGGCTCGAGCCGCGCGGCGCGCGCGCGGGCCGCCTGACGCAGCCGATCCATCGCGCCCTCGGGATCGCCGCCGCCGTCGATCTTCGCCGCGCCGATCACGATCACCGAGAGCACCCGCTGCTCGTCGCTGGTGAGCGAGGGGAGGATCGGCGGCGGGATCGATCGCCCGGCGCCGCGCAGCTCGTCGCCCGCCAGCCGCTCCAGCGCCGCGAGCGCCTCGGCGGCCGCGGCGCTGCTCGGCCGATCCGCAGGCTCTTTCGAGAGCATTTTCGTGATCAGCTCGTCGAGCACCTCGGGCACGTCGGGCCAGAGCGCGCGCGCGCTCGGCGACGGCTCGAAGAGGATCTTCGCGAGGATCGCCGCGAGGTGCTGCCCGGCGAACGCCGGCGCGCCGGTGACGCATTCGAACAGCACGCAGCCGAGCGAGAACACGTCGGCGCAGGGATCGAGCACGCTCTCGCCGCGCACCTGCTCGGGCGGCAGATACCCCGGCGTCCCGAGCACCGCGCCGGTCTGCGTCGATCGGGTCACGCCCGAGATCCGCGCGATGCCGAAGTCGAGCACCTTGACCCGCGCGACCTCGCCGGCCGGGAGGAAGAGGTTGCTCGGCTTGATGTCGCGGTGGATCACGCCGTGCGCGTGGGCCTCGGCGAGCGCCGACGCGACCCGCGCGCCGAGCGCGACGCAGGCGTCGACCCGGAGCCGGCCGCGCTGGAGCCGCCGCCCGAGGTCCTCGCCCTCGATCCACTCCATGACCAGGTACGCCTCGTCGCGCGGCGTCGTCCCGTGGGCGATGTACCGGACGATGTGCGCGTGATGGAGCGCCGCGAGCACCTCGGCCTCGCGCTCGAGGCGCGCCTCGTACTCGGAGTCCGGGTTGCGCAGCACCTTGACCGCGACGTCGGCGCCGGTCGCGTGATCGACGGCCCGGAACACCACGCCCATCGCCCCGGTCCCCAGGACCGCGCCCAGCTCGAAGCGATCGGCAATGATATATCCGGTTTGCATACGCTGGGGGACGCATCACCGTATCGCTATCGTTCCTCCTGTCACAAGCGCGGCCACGCGAGCAGCGAAGGGAAACTGCGTGTGTGTCGCGCGGTTGGTTGCGGTGACGATGGGCGACGCGACCACGTGTCGACGGATGTGGGGAGTGCTGCCCTCATCCGGGGCGTGGGTAGTTGTCGCGACCTCGCGGCGCGCCAGGTTGATCGCGCCCGAGCGCGCTGGTATCCACCTGGACGCGTCGCTCGACGAGCCTTGGCCCACGATGAACCCCTCGATGAAAACGCCCCCATGAGCACCCACCAAGCCATCCCGCACCCCTCCGGCGTCTCGGTGTTCGGCTCGTCGATCGTGCGCGTCGAGCCCGACGTCTCCTCGCTCAGCTTCGCGGTCGTCGCCCTCAAACCGACGCCGACCGAGGCCTTCTCCGACGTCCGCGCGGGCGCCGACGCGGTGCGCGCCTTCCTCCTCCGCGCCCAGCTCACCGACGTGGCCTCGTCGCGGATCTCGCTCAAGCAAGAGCACCGCTACACCAGCGGAGAGCAGCGCTTCGTCGGGTATCTGGCGCGAACGGGCTTTCATCTCATCCTGCGCGAGCTCGACCGGATCGAGGAGATCCTGGTCGGCGTCGTCGCCGCGGGCGCCTCGGAGATCACCGGCGTCGATCTCCAGACCTCGCGGCTGAAAGAGGCGCGCGCCAAGGCCCGACGCCGCGCGGTCGACGCGGCCCGCGAGAAGGCCCTCGTGTACTGCCTGGCGGCGGGCGTCACCCTCGGGGTCCCCCTCCACATCGAGGACGTCAATCCCGACGTCCTCACCGGCGCGCGCGAGGGTCACGTGGCCACCGGCAAGCCGCAGAGCGAGGACGTGGGCACGCTCCGGGCCTTCGATCCAGGGTGGATCTCGATCAGCGCGGCAGTCCAGATCGTGTATTCGTTCTCGCCCCCGCCGACCGAAGGCGCCCGGGGCTGACGGGAGCACTCGAGTCCATGAGCGCCCGCGCCGATCTCCCTCGCTCCCCGTTCGATCACCTCGTCCTCCTCGGCTACTCGACCGTGGAGCACGACCACGACGGCCCCGCGTCAATGGCCTTCGAAGCGTTGATGAGCCGGGTGTTCACCCACCTGCTCTCGTTGCCGGGGGATCCGCTCTGGCTCGGGATCGTCGAGGTCCTTTCGCCCGGGAGCAGCGCCTGGCTCGATGCCTTCGGCGACGAGGGGATGGTGCTGGAAGAGGGCGCCAACTGGTGGCCGGGGACCGAGCGGCTCTCGCCGGGTGACGTCCGGGTGCGGGCCATCCCCGTCGACGCGTTCGGGCGCGCGTGGTCGCGAATCGACGCGACGGTGGGCGAAGGGCTGTATTCGGCCTTCGATCCCTTCCTGTTCAGCCGCCATCCCGGGGGAGACCTCTGTCACCTGCTCACGGTGGGACACGAGGGGACGGCGATCTGCGCTCTGTCCGAGAGCGACTCGGCCACGGCGCGGTGGCTCGAATCGGTGGGGTTCTCGGACGCAGGAGCCTTCGAGCCCACGCTCGATCGGGCGGGAAAGAGCGTGCTTTGCGGGGTTCGATCCGCCCGGGAGCAGGCGGAGATTTTCGGCGAATAGACGGGTTTTCGGCGCGCTCGATCACGCCACGGCAAAGAGCGCTTCGGTCACGCCCTCCACGCTGTCGGCGATCCCGTCGATCAGCTCGGCCACCTCGGCCTCGGGCCGGCCCGCGAACTTCAGGAGCAGCATCTGCGAGGTGATCTCTTCCATCTTGAAGAGCGAGCGCTCCAGATCCTCGCCGGTGCGACCGCGGAGGGCGCGGAGCCGTTCGACGTTGCGCAGGCGGGCGCGCAGGCTGAGCGAGCGCGGATCCGACTCGGCTCCTCCGCGCGCGGCGACGTCGGCGAGCTGGGCCTCGATCGCCGCGGGATCGAGCCCCGGAGCCCGCAAGGCCTCCTCGATCTCGACGATCCGGGCGGCCATGGCGCGGAGTCCGCTCGCGAGATCCCGGACCCGCTTGGCCTCGGGGGCCATGGCCTCGCCGGCGACTCCCCCCTTCACCTTGGCGAGCGCCGCGAGCATATCGGCCTCGGCGGCGCGGATCCGCGCGTCGCCGGCGGCGTCGACGTTGGGGCCGGCGCTCGCGGAGGCGCTGGAGGCGCGCGCGCCGCCGAGGAGCGTGGGCGCGAAGAGCGGCCAGAACAGCGCTCCGATGGTGAAGAGAAAGGCGATTCGCCCGGCGCCGGGGCGCGCCTCGCCGAGGGCGGTCGCCGTGGAGACGACCAGCCCGAGCAACAGATAGATGATGGCCGTTCCTGCGAGTCCCATGATGGCCTCCGACGTGTCCGGTCGTGTCCGGTCGTATCCGGGTGTAGTCCAGCGTGTCCGCGCGGCGGGAGAGATCAGAGGTGCTGGCTCAGCGCCTCGGCGATGCGGTAGAGCGCGACGGGCGCCACCGCGCTGTAGACGACAGCCCAGCAGAGGACCATTCGCCGGAGGAAATCGCCGCGCCGCTGGTGGGTCACCGGGAGCACCCGGGCGAGATCGCAGAAGCCTTTGTAGAGCGCGCGCATCCCGAAGAGGCCCACCACGAAGGGGATCGCGAGGCCGGCGAGGATCACCTGGTTGCTGCTCTGGACGAGGCCGAGCGCCCCGGCGAGGACCAGCGCGGCATAGAAGGGCGTCACGCCGAGCAAGAGCACCGCGGTGGTGGCCTGAGCGCGGAGGGCCTGGGCCGTCACCAGGCGAAACGAGGCGTCGAGCCCCGAGAGCTGGGTATAGAAATAGAAGCTGGGCAGACAGACGCAGAGCGCGCCGACGAACGAGAGCACGAAGGCGAGAGGCATCCAGAGCGTCGGGTGGCCGTGCGCGCCGGCAAACAGGCTCTCCCCCAGCACCTCGGCCGCGAAGCCGACCACGAGGCCGTGGATCCCGAGGCCGAGCAGGGCGAGGACCAGGAGCTTCTGCATCGTCGCGGGGAGATCCTCCTCGCGGCGCAGGACCGAGGTCAGGTGGGCCTGGCCGCGGAGGATCAGATCGAACATGCCGAGCTCGGGTGCGACGGGAGCGGGAGCGGGTACGGGAACGGGGGTATCGCGGACAGGGCTCTTGCTGGTCTTCGGAGCGGGCGGCTCGGGGGCGGCGCTCGGCGGGGGAGCGGGGGCGTCGGGCCCGTCGGGCGCGAACGCGGGCATGAAGTCGGCGAGGGCAGCGGTGGATTCCATGGGGTTGCTCCGTTTCAGACCGAGAAGACCTTGAGGAGGATCATCAGCTCTCCGCCGATCACGGCGACGAGGCCGAGCCACACCAGCGCGAAGAGGCGGCTCCGGTCGGGCTCCAGGGCCTTCATGATCCGCAGGAACACGTCGACCATCGAGACGCTGACGCCGGCGAAGACCACCAGATTGACAATCAGCCGGGTCGCTGCGTAGGGCAGGGTGATGCCGAAGAACCAGTTGATCGGCACGCTGGCGAGCATCGCCAGGGAGCCAAAGCTCACCGTGGTCAGCGCGGCGAGCGTGGTGGTCCGGGCGTCGAGCCGCGAGCCGAGGACGGTGTTGATGATGTAGAGCGCGGGGAGGGCGATGGTCCAGCCGGCGCCCGCGGCGATCGGGGCGCGAACGGCCGCGCGGAGCATGCCGTCGGCGCCGCCGTGGAGGCCCATGGTGAGGCCATAGCAGGCGAGGCCGAGGACGGCGTTGGCGAAGAGGATGGGAAAGAGCGCGACGCTCTTGCGGGCTTTGTCGTCGCTGTCGCGGAAGCGAAGGACGAACTCTTCCGGGCGTCGGAGGGCAGTACCGATTTCTCGAATACCGCTGTGGAGGTCGAGGGCGAGGTTCACGGGGG
>JBDTXR010000321.1:0-10766 GCA_040006075.1 Byssovorax sp.
GACCCTCTCGGCCTCGTTTCCGCTACCCTGCCCATCCGCATGGGACACGATCACGAACACGGCCACGATCACGATCACGATCACGGCCACAGCCACGAGCTCCCCCGCGACCATGGACGCGCGTTCCTCGTCGGGATCGCCCTCAACGTCGGGATTGTGATCCTCGAGGCCGGCTACGGCCTGGCCAGCCACTCCATGGCCCTCGTCGCCGACGCCGGACACAACCTGAGCGACGTGCTCGGCCTGATGCTCGCGCTCGCCGCGACGGTGCTGGCCAAGCGCAAGCCCACGGCGCGCCGCACCTACGGCTTCCGCAAGAGCTCGATCCTCGCCGCCCTCGCCAACGCCACGCTACTGCTCCTGGTGACCGGCGGAGTGGTGTGGGAGTCGATCCAGCGGATCCGCGATCCGGGGATCGTGAACGAGAAGATGGTGATGGTGGTCGCCGGCGTGGCGGTGATCATCAACGGGGCCTCGGCCCTGCTCTTCCTCGGCGGCGGCAAGCACGACCTCAACGTGCGGAGCGCGTTTCTCCACCTGGCCGGCGACGCGGCCATCGCTCTCGGCGTCGTCGCGTCGGGCGCGATCATCCTCTTCACCGGCTATTATCGGCTCGATCCGATCGTGAGCATCCTGGTGTCGGTGCTGATCCTGGTGAGCACCTGGTCCTTGCTCCGCAAATCGCTCGATCTGGTGCTCGACGCCGTCCCCGAGGGCGTGGATCCCGACAAAGTGCGCTCCTACCTGTGCGGCTTACCCGAGGTGATCGAGGTCCACGATCTCCACATCTGGGCGATGAGCACCACCGAGACGGCGCTGACAGCCCACCTCGTGATGAGCGCCGACTCCCGCGATCCAGGCTTCCTCGGCGACCTGTCCCACGCCCTCCGCGACCGCTTCCAGATCGCGCATGCCACCGTGCAAATCGAGACCGCCGACGCGCCGAAGGACTGCAATCTGGCCGCCGAGATCACCGCCTGTCAGCTGGAAGGCAAGGTGGCTTAGTCCCTGGACCCGGGGCGTCGGCCCCCTGGAGCAGGGCCTTTCCGGCCGCCGAGCTGCAGAGGATCACCCGATCTCCGACGGTGGAGAGCTCGATCAGGCCCCGATCGAGGAGAGCGCGGGCGCTCCGCGAATTGACCTCTTCTTGCGACAGGCCGTCCGGGGCCCGATCGATGGTCCGGAGCGCTTCGATCTGGGGTCGCGTGGTGCGGGTGGGCGGGCGGGGCCGGGGCGCTCGCTCCGGGGCGAGCGGGGGCGGCGCGTGGCTCTCGGCTTCGAGCGCTTCGTCCACCGGAAAATCTTCCCAGCTCACGTGCTCGGGATCGGTGATTACCTGAGCGCCCGCGACGAAGCTCACCCGGGCGAGCGCGCGGCCGGATCGCCAGGCGCTGAGGGCGGAGAGCGCTTGAACGTGGGTCATCTCGCCCACGGCCCCGTCCTGGTAGAGCCACCCTCGCAGGACGTGCCAGGCCACCTTGCCGGGGGGCGCCGCCCCGGAGGGACCAAGCAGGCACGAGGTTCGGTTCACGAGGAGCTCCCTGGAATGGCGAGGCGCCCGCGACGAGCGAGCGCTGCTCAGGGAGAGGTTCTCGGCAAGGCCCCGAACCTTCAGACAAAATCGCGAACCGCTCAGCCGAGGCGGTCGAGGCGGTCGAGCCAGCGGGTGTACCCGAGGCGGGTAAACAGGGCCCTTGCCTCGCCGAAATGGGCGATCCGCGCTGGATCGGCGCGCCCCGCGTGGCGGCCCAGCTCGAGGTGGGCAATCCCCTCTTCCAGCGGCATGGTCAGGCGAGTGGCCGCCGCGAGGCTCTCGCGGAAGGCGTCGCGAGCGCGGGAAATGCGGCCCAGGCGCGCGTCGAGCAGCCCCTGGAAGCGCAGGGCCTGGGGTCGGCCAAGGGGGTAGAGGAGGGCATAGCGGCTCATCTTCTTGCAGAGGAGGCGCGCGCTCCGCTCGAGCGCCGCCTGCTCGCCGTCGGTGGTCGCCCGCTCCCACAGCGCAAAGAAGACCTCTCCATTGGCGACGTAGCCCCGGTAGAAGTGAAACGCCACGAAGCGGAGCTCGGCGATGTGGTGGAGTGTCTTCTCGGCGACGCGTCGGGCGCGCTCGTGATCTCCCGTGAGCAGGTGGGCTTCCGCCACCGTGCCATGGACGATCCACTCCGTGGGATCGTCGCTGTAGCCCCCGGCCAGCACCCTTCGCTGCTCGAACAGCGCGATGGCCTCTTCCGCGTGCCCCCGCGAAAGCGCGACCCCGGCGCGGCCTCCCAGGGACCAGAGCTCTCCCTGGCGATTGCCACTCTTCCGGCCGACGTGCCCGATTTGATCGTAGATCAAGAGGGCGTCTTCGGGCCGGCCGGCGATCTCCTCGATCAGCCCGAGCAGGGCGAGGCTGATGGCGATTTGACGGGGATCCTGGTCGGCGCGCGCGCGGGCGAGGGTGACGTCGATCGCCGCGCGGGCCTCGCGAAAGCGGCCGGCGATCGTCGCGGAGATCCCCGTCAGCATCGCGACGAGGGCGATGGCCTGGGGATCGTCGAGCGCCGCGGCGGCCTCGCCTGCGCGGGCCTCGTAGAGCGCGCGCAGCCTCGGGAGCGGGACTGTCGTCAGCCCGAAGCCGAGCGAGGCATAGCCGCGAACCAGCTCGAGCGAGACCCCGAGTCGGTCGGCGACGTTCACCGTCCCCAGCGCCGCGGTGAGCCCACGCAGCCATTTCTGCTGGAAGAAGAGGATTTCTGCGAGCCGGTCGGCCGCGGCGGCCTCGCCGGTGAGGCGGTGTCGCTCGCGCGGATCGACCTCCGGAGGGCGCCGCGCGCGGAGCATGTGAACCGCGTGCGGCGCGAGCTGGGCGACGAGGTCGACGACCGCCCGAGGGCCGCCGCGATCGGGCTCGATCGCGCTCCCACGGAAGCGCTGGAGCGCGGTTCGAGTGAGCCGCTCGGCCTCGGGGAGCAGCCCGACGTTGAACGCCGCTTGCCCGAGGCGGGCCTCGAGATCGGCGCGCTCGAGCGGGCCGAGCCGGGCGGCGCCCCGGTGAGCGCGCGCGTCGTCGAGCGTGATCGCCCGGCGAAAGAAGCTCAGCGCTTCGCCCGAGGCCGTGGCGTCGAGCGCGGCTTGCCCGGCCTTCACCAGATATTCGAAGGCCTTCTCGTGGTCGCGCGCGGTGGTGAAATGGTGGACGAGCTCGGGATAGAACGGCGATCGCTCGGGCGCGCCGCCGTGCCGCGCCTCGATCGCCGCGCCCGCCGCGGCGTCGAGCCGGCGCCGCTCGTCGTGGCCAATCTCGCGGTAGATGATCTTGCGCAGCTTGTCGTGGGCGAAGCGGAGTCGGCCGCGCTCGATCTCGATGATCTGCCGCGCGCGGAGCTCTTCCACGGCCTCGAGGTGGGCTGTGTCGTCGAGGCTCATCGCCGCTGCGAGCAGGTCAGTCGCGATCTCGCGGCCCAGGACCGCTGCCATCCGCGCCACCGCGAGCGCGCCGGGGCCGAGCGCGGCCACGCGCCGGATCACCAGGGCGCGGAGCTCGCCCGGGATCGGGAGCGCTTCGTAGGCGGACGCCTCGCTCCCGGCCGGGTGCTCGACCTGCCACGCGCGCGCCTCGTTGCGGACCAGCATCCGCTCTTGCACGGCGGTGCGGAGGTACTCGGCGACGAAGAACGGGTGACCCTCGGAGCGCGCGACGAGGAACTGGATCAACGCGGGAGGCGGCTCGGGCATCGAGAGCATATCGCTCACCATCCGCTGCACGCCGGCGCGGTCCAGGCGCCCGAGATCGATGCGGGTGACGCCTTCGGCGTCGAGCAGGGCGCGGAGCTCGACGCTGGTCTCCTCGGGCCTATAGGTGCCCAGGATCAGCACCCGCGAAGCGGCGAAATAGGCCTCGTCGAGCGACTGGAGGAAGCTCATCGACGCTTCGTCGGCCCAGTGGAGATCTTCGAGGACGAGGACCAGCGGCCGTGTCCGGGCGAAGGCCGCGAACGTGTCGGCGAGGCAGGCATTGAGTCGGGCGCGCGCCGCCGCGGCCGGGAGCGCGGCCAGGCGGGGATAGTGGTCCTGGCCAGGCAGCCGGGCAATCGAGGGCTCGTGCAGCGCCAGCGCGGGGCCGCGCGCCCCGAAGATGCGCTCGGTCTCTTCGAGGCCCTGCTCGCGGCAGTGATCGGCGATGGTGGAGAGCAGGTGACGGAACGGGTGGAGCGCGGCCGCCTTGACTTCCATCCCGGGGTCGGAGTCGGGGCCTGGGCCCGAGTCCGGGCTGGATTCGTCGTCGATCGCGAGCTCTGATCCGGAGTCGGACTCGGTCTCGGCCTCGCCGCCCGAGGCCGAGACCGAGACGCATTGACCGGTGATCAGGGTGAAGCCCCGGCGGTTGGCGGAGATCCCGACTTCCATCGCAAAGCGGGTCTTGCCAAGGCCGCTCTCGCCGCTCACCAGCACCCTCCCGCCGCGCGCCAGACGCAGGGTCTTGAGCAGGTTGTCGACCACCGCGAGCGCGCCGGCGCGGCCCGCGAGCCGGGGCCGATAGAGGTGGGGCTCGGTGCGCCGCGAGGGCGGCGAATCCTCCGCTCCGAGGCGCACCAGCACCGCGGCCACCTCGTCGGCGTAGCCAATCCGATCGCGAGGACGCTTCTGCAGCAGGGCGAGGATCAGCTCGTCGAGGGCCGGCGGCACCTCGCTGACGCGGCTCGACGGCGGCTCGGGCGCGTCGCGCTCGTGCTGGCTCAGCACCTCGGCGATGGTGCCGACGAAGGGCGGACGGCCGGTCACGCTCTCGTACAGGATGCAGCCGAGCGCATAGAGATCGACGCGAGCATCCATGAGCTCGCCGTCGATCTGCTCGGGCGCCATGTACGCCGGGGTTCCACCGAAGCGCGGGCCCACCTCGAGCACGTCGCGACCGCCCGGCCCGCGGAGCTGCATCGCCAGGCCGAAATCCACCAGCACCGGGCTCCCGTCCTCGCGGATCATGATGTTCTCGGGCTTGAGATCGCGGTGCACGAGGCCCATGCCGTGGACGAACGAGAGCGCGTCGCAGACCGCCCGCAGCAGCGTGAGCACCTGCGGCAACGCCCCGTTCGCCGCGCGCGCAAAGCCCGGTGAATCGCCCGGCGCGAGGCCATCGTGGTAGTCGCGCAGCGTCCGCCCCTCGACGACCTCCATCGCATACCAGGGCAGCTCGCCCTCGACCCCCTGGGCCACGATCCGCACCACCCCCGGGTGATCGACGCGCCGGAGCGCATGAATCTCGCGCCGGATCCCCGAGAGCAGGCTGGCGTCTCCGCTCTCCACCGTCTTGATCGCCACGAGCGCGCCGGTCTCGACGTGCTCCGCGAAATAGACCACCGCCATCCCGCCGCGACCGAGGGTGCGGACGAGGCGAAATGCGCCGATGGTACGGGGAAAATCCGTGTCCGCGCCCGCGCCGAGGACCGCGGGCGCCGCGCGGACAAAGCTCGTTGTCGATTCCCCCTCCATGAGCGATCCAAGCAGAGGCGAGGAGTTCGCGGGTGTCAATCAATCCAGGCTGCCAGATCCAGAGAAACTCCCCTCCCGGCCTGTGCTTCATTCTTCTCACGGCCGCCATCGGGTTGACATCGGCGCCGGTCGGTGACAGGGTTGGGCCCTCGACGGGAGTAGTTCCACCGCATCCCGCGGTGCGGGGAGATCGACATACTGGCCTCACGGCCCGGTCCCCCACCTCGGGTTTCCCGAGACGAACGAGACGTCCGACCAGCTCTGCTGGCCGGCGTCGCGTATTCCCGCTCCCGGGGTTCACGAAGCTCGGTCAGGCAACTCCAGAGCCTCCCCGAGCCGACGAGAGCCCCCGATGATCGACCTTCACCTGCTCTTCTCCGTGTTCGGCGTGATCTTCCTCGCGGAGATCCCCGACAAGACGGCCGTCGCGGCGCTGGTGCTCGCCACCAGGTACCGGCCGCTCCCGGTCTTCCTGGGTACCGCGCTGGCGCTCACCGTCCAGAGCCTCATCGCCGTGGCCGCGGGCGGGCTGCTCTCGCGCCTGCCCACGCGGCCGGTCCACATCGTCGCGGGCCTGCTCTTCCTGATATTTGCGGTGATGATGTGGCGCCGCAAGGCCGACGCCGCCGACGCCGCAAAGGAGGGAGAAGCGGCCAAAGAGCCCACGTTCCTGCGCGCGTTCACCCAGGTGTTCGGCGTGGTCTTCCTGGCCGAGTGGGGCGATCTCACCCAGCTCGGGACAGCCACCCTCGCCGCCAGCTCGGGCAAGCCGCTCACCGTCTTCGTGGGATCGACGCTCGCCTTGTGGTGTGTGGCCGCCCTCGCCGTCTTCATCGGTCATCGCGCTGGAAAGGTGCTCAATCCGGATCTCACGAAGAAGGTGGCTGCGGTGATCTTCTTCGGCGTAGGAGGCGCCCTGCTCGTCGGTTGGATCTGACCTTCAGGCATGAAATATTTTTTGCATTTCTGGTGATGCTCCCGCGAAACAAGGGGCCGAGTCGTGAAAGGATATTGCGGGCGATCGCCCGCGTTTGTTCGGCGATCCTGCGCTGCGTGACTTGGCGTAGCCTGCCGCGATGTCAGGAGCTCACGCTGAAGAGGTCGTCAAGAGCGCGGTCCCGATCCCCGATCTCGGCCTCCTCGACGCCGCGCTGCGCGGGGATGCGGCGGCGCTCAAGGCCGCTGTGCAGAAGCACCGCCCCGCCGATCTGGGGCGCGATTTCTCGCGGCGCAGCGTCGCCGAGTGCCGCCGGCTGATCGAGGCGGCCGACGATCGGCGCGCCGCCGCCATGCTCCGGAGCGCGCACCCCGCGGTGGCGGCGAACGTGCTTGGCTCGTGCAGCCCCGAGCACGCGTCGCGGCTGCTCGCGTTCATGCCGACCGATCATCGCGTGGCGATCCTCGGGGCGGTCGACGCCGACAACCGCAGCGCGATCGAGGCCGCGCTCCCACCCGAGCAGAAGGCCGATGCGACGCGGATCCTCGCGTACGGCGAGAGCGCCGTCGCGCGGCTGATGACGCCGAAGATCTGGCGGGTCGACCGCGCGCGCACCGCCGGCGAGGCCATGGCCGAGCTGCGCGAGCGCGCCGATCAGATCGAGGTCGCGCAGAACTGCTACGTGGTCGACGGGGACAAGCTCGTCGGCGTCGCGCCGCTGCGCGAGCTGGCGCTGGCGGCCCCGGAGGCGCGCCTCGAAGATCTGATGACCCGCGATCCCATCGCCGTCTCCGAGGAGACCGAGCGCGGCGACGCGGCCGAGATCATCCAGACTCACGACTTTCTCTCGCTCCCGGTGATCACCAAGGAAGGCAAGCTCGTGGGCGCGGTCCGCGTGGACGATCTCCTCGACGCGGCGCTCTCCAAGGTCGGGACCGGCTTCCTCAACCAAGGTGGTGTGTCGGGCAGCGTGGCCGCGCAGGTGCCGTATTTCCAGACCTCGCTGTTCAAGGTGGTGCGGAGCCGGATCACCTGGCTGGTGCTGCTCTTCGTGGCCGAGACGGCGACTGGCACCGTGCTCCGCACCTTCGAGGACGAGCTCGCCAAGGTCGTGGCGCTCTCGTTCTTCATCCCGCTGTTGATCGGTACCGGCGGCAACGCGGGCTCGCAGACGGTCTCGACCGTGATCCGCGCCCTGGCGCTGGGCGAGGTGCGGATGAAAGACGTGCTCCGGGTCCTGGTGAAAGAGGTGACGACGGGCATCGTCCTCGGCGTGCTCCTCGGCGCCATCGCCTTCGGCCGCGCGCGGCTCTGGGGCGTGGGCAACGATCTCGCGGGCTGCGTGGGGATCACCGTGCTCGTGGTCTGCACCTGGGCCAACACCGTGGGCGCGGTGATCCCGATCGCCGCCCAGCGCGTCGGCGTGGATCCCACGGTGATCTCCGGGCCGCTGATCACCACGCTGGTTGATGCTTCGGGGTTGTTTCTCTACCTCAGCATCGCCAAGCTGATGATCGCCAAGCTCCACGGGGGGTGAGCTCCTCACCCTCGGATCGCGGCCGGGATCAGGAGAGCTTGCGCGCCGCGGTCTGCTGGCACAGGATCTCGTGGAGGGTCGAGAGGCTCACCGGCTTGACGTGGTGCGCGTCGAAGCCGGCCTCGCGCGAGAGGCGCCGAGCCTCTTCCTGTCCATAGCCGGTCGTGGCGACGATGAGGGCCGTGGTCAACCCACCTTGCCTCATGGCCTTGCAGGCTTCGTAGCCGTTCTGCCGGGGCAGGCCAATGTCGAGGAGCACGACGTCGGGGCGCTCGGCCAGGGCGATCGAGACGGCCTCTCTCCCGTCGTGGGCTATCCGCGCCTCGTGGCCCTGGAGCTCGACGAGCATGGCCATGGTCTCGGCGGCGTCGACGTTGTCGTCGACCACGAGGATGCGGAGGCCATGTGCGGCCTTGATTCGCGCGTCGGGCTCGTCGCCGGACGGCGGCTCGGCCCGAGCTCGGTCATCCACCTTGGTGTCACGCATCCTGGGTTGTATTTCGCCTCGTGGTCACGCCCGCATGCTCCGGCGAAAAAACATTCGAGATCCCTCCAGGAAGAGCGAGGCTAGCAGGTCGACGCGAGCCCTTGGAAGTCGGGAGATCCCTGAATCCGGTGTGCGAGCGCGCCCGGTATCGCCGCCTGTTGCCAGAAGCACGACGTTCGAGCGAGGAAGCCTCCACCGAAGTAGTCGGCCCGCCGCGGTGCGCCGCACGGGCAGAAAGGTACGTCCGCTAACGAGACGCGACAGCCACTCCTGCGGGGCTCCTCTCGCCGGCGGCCTTCCCGTCGCGATGCTCTCGTGATAACGCCTGAACCATGGCTCGACCCAATCGCCGGTGCGCAGGTGTCGGCCCCGTGGGAGCTCATGGCCCGACATCCCCTTGCGCCGGCGCGCGAGTGGCCCGATGACCCCTCGAGTCCTCGTCACCGGCGCTTCGGGGAACGTCGGACGCGAGGTCGTTCGAGCGCTCCAGGCGCGCGGCATCCTGGTGCGAGCGGCCGGGTCGTCCATCCGGGCTGACGGCGTTGCGCCCGGCTCCGACGTGGAGACTGTGAGGCTCGATCTTCGCGATCCAGGCACGTTTGCCGGCGCCGTTCAGGGCTGCTCCGCGCTCTTCCTTTTGCGCCCTCCGGCCATCGCAGACACCCGATCCACGTTGAACCCTTTCATCGACGCAGCGCGGGCCGGCGGGATCGGTGCGATCGTGTTCCTGTCGGTCGCCGGCGCCGAGAAGAACAGGATTGTTCCGCACCACGCGGTCGAGGCGCACCTCATCGCCCGCGGAGGGGATTTCACGCTGCTTCGGCCCGGCTTCTTCGCGCAGAACTTCGGAGACGCGTACCGGCGCGATCTCGTCGAGGACGATCGAATCTACGTTCCCGCAGGCGATGGTCTCGTGACCTTCGTCGACGCGCGCGATCTCGGCGAGGTCGCCGCGCTGGCGCTGAGCGAGCCCGAGCGTCACCGCGGCGCCGCCTACACGCTCACGGGACCCGAGCCGGTCTCGTTCGCGGAGGCCGCCCGGATCTTCACGGAGGTGCTCGCCCGGCCGATTCGCTACCAGCCCGCCGGGGTCCTCGGCTATGCGCTCCATCTCCGGCGACGTGGGCTGCCGTGGAGCCAGATCGCAGTGCAAACGATCCTGCACGTGGGCCTGCGCTTCGGCCAGGCGAGCGTGGTTGATCCAGCGCTCGGCGCGCTCCTCGGGCGCAAAGGGCGCACGCTCTCCGAGTACGCGCGCGACCACGCGGCTCTCTGGGCGCGCGCGGACGGCGCCGGCTCCTCTGCCGCTCTGCCAGCGCGTTGAGGCTCCTCGCGACTCCCGGCAGCGGAGGCGCGGTGCGAGGCGGGGAGCGTGAAAGCGGGGCGAGCCATCGCTCCTCGGCCTGCGCCCGAGGCTCTGCGGGTATCCACGGGAGACAGGCACTCTGCCGGATCGCAGAGTGTCAGTCTTTCTTGGCCGGTCGCGGCGGGGGCCCCATGCGCGGGGTCGCCGGCGAGGCCGGGATCGGCGTGGCGGAGAGCTGGCGGGCGCCGGGGCTCGTCGGGGGCTGGATGGCGGCCATCCGCGGGATGCTGAGCGGCGGCGGCTTGGGCAGCGGCGCGGCGGGCGCGTTGGCGGGCGTCATCGACTCGGGGATCTCCCAGTCGGCGAGGTCGGGATCGAGCGGGAGCACCGCGTGGCGCGACGAGGCGCTGGACGGCGCGGCGCCCGGCGCCGAGGCGCGCACGAAGTCGGGCGTGCGCGACGACGGCGGCGCGAAGTCCGCGGGCGACGAGGGCGGGCCGCCGATCGCGGCCGGCGCGAGGTGGATCTCGCTCGGTCGGCGCATCGACGGCGGGAGATCGAGGTCGGCGCGCGCGGCCTCGTCCTGGAGGCGGAGCGCCTCGATCAGGAAGGCGCCGAGCGACTTGTTGCTCTGCGGGACCTCGCGCGGGGCCGTGGGCTTGAACGAGAAGCGGCCCACCGTCCACGTGAGCATGGTCCGCAGCGCGGTCAGCGCCGAGACCTTGGTCCCGCCGATGGCGCCGTCGATGACCCCGCCGCGCGCCATCTCGAGCTGCGCGCGGCGCTTCTTGCTCACCACCTCGAACACGCCGGTGCGGCGCTCCATCTCGAGGACCGTGAGCACCGTCGCGATCGACATCTGCCCGAGGTCGCCCTCGATGGCGCTGCTCACCGAAGCCGGCGCGATGGAGATCATCGAGTCGCGCCGGACGCGGAGGCGCGCCGCCATCTGCACGAGGGCGCCGATCTGCGCGACCACCTCGTCGACGCGAAACGGCTTGGTCATGTAGACGTCGGCGCCGACGTG
>JBDTXR010000322.1:0-10763 GCA_040006075.1 Byssovorax sp.
GCTCGAGCACCCGGAAGAGCGCCAGCGCCTTCTCGTACTCGTTGGCCTCGTAGTGAACCTTGGCGCGCTCGAGATCTTGCCGGTAGGTGGCGCAGCCCGCCGAGGCGAGCGGGAGAGCGAGGGCGAACGCCGCCGCGAGGACGGAGCCGAGGACCATTCGAGGCGAGCGCATGGCGCGAGGGTAGCGCCCCGCTCGGCACGCGATCAAGCCTCGGATCCCGGAGGGCCCGAAAGAAGGGCGCTAGGCGCGCTCGAGACGCGCCACTAGAGTCCGCGCCATGATCCGCGAAGTCTTCGTCATCGACGCTGTCCGCACCCCCATCGGCCGCTACGCCGGCGGCCTCGCCACGGTCCGGCCCGACGATCTCGCCGCCCACGTGATCGAGGCCCTGGTCGGGCGGGTCCCGGCGCTTTCGGCGCGCCTCGATCAGGTGATCTTCGGCGCCACCAACCAGGCCGGCGAAGACAACCGCAACGTGGCCCGCATGGCCGCGCTCATCGCCGGGCTCTCCTACGACGTGCCCGCCGTGACCGTGAACCGGCTCTGCGGATCGGGCCTCGAAGCGGTGGCCGACGCCGCGCGGATGATCGCCGTGGGCGAGGCCGACTGCGTGATCGCCGGCGGCGTGGAGAGCATGACCCGCGCGCCCTTCTCGATGCCGAAGACGGCCTCCGCGTTCGATCGCACGCCGCCGCCGGTCTACGACACGACCCTCGGCTGGCGCTACCCGAACCCGCGCATGGCCGCGCGCTTCGAGCTGATTTCCATGGGGGAGACGGCCGAGAACGTCGCTGCGAAGCACAGCGTCTCGCGCGCCGATCAAGACGCCTTCGCGCTCGAGTCGCACCGGCGCGCGACCGCGGCGTGGGCCGCCGATGCGTTCGCGAGCGAGATCGTCGCCGTCCCCGTGCCGCAAAAGAAAGGCGATCCGGTGCTCTTCACGAAGGACGAGTGCTTCCGCGCCGACGCCTCGATCGAGTCGCTCGCCCGGCTCAAGCCGGTCTTTCGCAAGGACGGCAGCGTGACCGCGGGCAACTCGTCGCCGATCAACGACGGGGCCTCGGGCCTGCTGCTCGCGTCGGCCGAGGTCGTCGCCGCCGAGGGCGTGCGGCCGCTCGCGCGCGTGGTGATGACGGCGACCGCGGGCGTGGATCCCAGCCTCATGGGCGAGGGCCCGATCCCCGCCGTGCGGAAGCTGATGGCGCGGAGCGGAAAGAAAATCGGCGACCTCGATCTCGTCGAGCTCAACGAAGCGTTCGCGGCGCAAGCGCTGGCCTGCATCCGCGCGCTCGAGCTCGATCCGAGCCTCGTCAACGTTCGCGGCGGCGCCATCGCGCTGGGGCACCCCATCGGCTCTTCCGGCGCGCGGATTGCGTGCTCGCTGATCCACGCGATGCACGCCCAGGGCAAAGCGCTCGGGGTCGCCGCGCTCTGCATCGGGGTGGGGCAAGGCATTGCGACGCTGTTCGAAAAGGCCTAAGCACAGGCCCGCTCGCAACCAGAACCTGGACCGAGGAGACAACGTCCCATGAACTTTCCGGACCTCAACATTCCCGGGAGCGGCCAGCTCCACGCGCGCCTCACCACCTCGCTCGGCGAGATCGTCGTGCGCCTCGAAGAGAAGCTCGCGCCCAACACCGTGAAGAACTTCGTCGGCCTCGCCACCGGCACCATCGACTGGAAAGACCCCAAGACCCAGGAGTCGATGAAGGGCCACCCCGCGTACGACGGCGTGCGCTTCCACCGGGTGATCCCCGGCTTCATGATCCAGTGCGGCGATCTCCTCTCGCGCCACACCGACATGGCGGGCCGCTGGGGCACGGGAAACCCGGGCTACAAGTTCGAGGACGAGTTCCACCCCGAGCTCCGCCACCAGGGCGCCGGCGTGCTCTCCATGGCCAACTCCGGCCCCAACACCAACGGCGCACAGTTCTTCATCACCGAGGGCTCGACCGGCCACCTCGACAACAAGCACTCGGTCTTCGGCAAGGTCGTGACCGGCCTCGACATCGTCAAGAAGATCGCCAACGCCCCCTCCACGCGCGACCGCCCGAACCAGGACGTCGTGCTGCAGAAGGTGGAGATCTTCCGCCAGTAAATCGTCGCTCGGACGCGGAGGCGATCGTCACCGATCGCCTTCGTTTCCCGAGGCCACCGCGCTGCACAGCGCGGAGCCGGCTGGCCGCGGCGACCTTGTGATAGCGTGCGCCCGATGCAGCTCCTCCGCGAGCCCCTCGGCTTCCGCCAAGCCTGCGACGACGCGCGCGCGCGCGGCCTCACGGTCGGCCTCGTCCCCACCATGGGCGCGCTCCACGAAGGCCACGCAGCGCTGGTGCGCGAAGCACGAAACCACGCTGATTTCGTGGCCGTCTCGGTGTTCGTGAACCCCACGCAGTTCGGCCCGAACGAGGACCTCGCGCGCTACCCGCGCACCCTCGACAAGGACGTCGCGAAGGTCGAGGCGGCCGGCGCCTCGGCGGTGTTCGCGCCGAGCGAGGGCGCGATGTACCCACCCGGCGACGAGACCCGCGTGCGCGTCGGTGCCGTCGCCGGAGATCTCTGCGGCGCGTGGCGACCTGGCCACTTCGAAGGCGTCGCCACCGTGGTGACCAAGCTCTTCGCGCTCGCCGGCCCCTGCACCGCCGTGTTCGGCCGCAAGGACTACCAGCAGCTCCAGGTGATCAAGCGCTTCACCACCGATCTGTTCTTGCCCGTCACGATCCTCGGCCTGCGCACCGTGCGCGAAGTCGACGGCCTGGCGATGTCGTCGCGCAACGCGTACCTCTCGCCCGAGCAGCGAGCGGCCGCGCTGGCGATCCCGCGCGGGCTCACCGCCGCCGCGCGCGCGTTCGCCGCGGGCGAGCGCCGCGCCGAGGCCCTGACCGCGCTCGCCCGCGCCGAGGTCGAGCCCATCGCCACCTCGATCGACTACGTCAGCGTCGCCGATCCCGACTCGGTGCGCGTGCACGAAACCGGGGAAATCGTCGGCGATCGCGCGCTGATCGCCATGGCGATCCGCCTCGGCGGCGCCCGCCTGATCGACAACATGGTGCTGGGGGAAGAGCCTCCCCCGCTGCCGTGAACGAGGCCGCATCCATGGCGATCGATGGCGCGCCGACAGCCGGCCTCTTCGTGGTCTTCGAAGGCATCGACGGCGCCGGGACCACCACGCAGTGCGAGCGCTACGCCGCCCGATTGCGGGCCTGGAAGCGCCGCGTGCACGTCACGCGCGAGCCCAGCACCGGGCCGATTGGCTCGATGATCCGCCTCGCGCTCACCCACCGGCTCGCGCTCCCGTCCGCGCATCAAGCGCAGGTGATGGCGCTGCTCTTCGCGGCCGATCGGCTCGATCACGTGGCCGCCGAGATCGATCCCCACCTCCGCGACGGCGCGGTGGTGATCTCCGATCGCTACGATTTATCGAGCCTCGCCTACCAGTCGATCACCTCGACCAGCGGCGACGCCACCGGCACGCTGGCCTGGATCCGCGAGCTCAACCGCCACGCGCGCCGCCCCGACGTGACGCTGGTGTTCGACGTCTCGCCCGACGTCGCCGCGGCCCGGCGTCACGCTCGCGGCGGCGCGGCCGAGCTCTTCGACGCCGCCGAGGTCCAGGCCCGCCTCGCCAAGGCCTACCTCGGCGCCGACGCCCTGGTCCCCGGGGATCGCGTCGTCCACATCGACGGCGACGCCGCGCCGGACGTCGTCGAGGCCTCGATCGCCGCGGTGCTCGACCCCTTCCTGGTGAGCGTGACCCGCGCGACCTGAATTGCCTCGCCGCGAGGCTCCCCGACGAGGGGCACATGAGGTAGCGTCGACCGCCCTCATCGCGCCCCCGTCCAAAGGAGATCCCACAGCGTGTACGTCGACTCGAACCTCCCGCGCCACCTCTTCGGCTGGTACAGCTCGCGTCTCGGCCTCGAGATGCCCATCGTCAGCTACGGGTACGGCGGTCACCCGCTCTTGCTCCTGCCCACCGCGCAGGCCGATTACCTCGAGAACGAGCGCTTTTACCTGATCAAATCGATCGAGCCGTACATCTTCGCCGGCAAGATCCAGGTCTTCTCCATCGACAGCATCAACCGCCACGCGTGGATGAACAGCAAGATCCCGGTGCGCGAGGCCGCGCGTCGCCACGCGCTCTACGCGGCCTACATCGAGCAAGAGGTCGTCCCCCACATCCGCCGGGTCACCAGCAGCCCCGACGCGCGCCTGGCCATCAGCGGCGCGAGCTTCGGCGCCTTCCACGCGGCCAACCAGTTCTTCCGCCGCCCCGACCTCTTCGACACCCTCATCGCCATGAGCGGCTTCTACGATCTGGAGCCCGACTACACCGAGGGCTACATGGACGATAACCTCTACTTCAACAACCCGATCTCGTACCTGAGCAACATGGGCGAGGGGCGGACTCTGGATCTGCTCCGCCACGAGACCCAGATCCACATCATCAGCGGCCAGGGCAACTACGAGGCTCCCCACTGCTCGAAGAAGCTCTCGACCCTGCTGTGGAACAAGGGGATCGGCAACAACCTCGATCTGTGGGGCCACGACGTCCCCCACGACTGGCCCTCGTGGCGCGACATGCTGCCGTATTACATCGGCAATCGCCTCGGCTGGTGATCCGAGGGTGAGCGCTCCGGCGCCTCGGAGAGCGAGGCGCCGTGGGTGGCTCAGGGGAGCTGGCCGCCGGCGATCCAGGCCTGGAGCGTGGCCTGCTCCGCTGCCGTCAGGCACGCGGCTTTGCCGGAGTCGGTGGCCGGGTTCCCGCTGCACACCATGCCGGTCGGCATCGTACCGTTGAGGATCCGCACCTCCGAGCAGGCGCCCTTGGTCTTGCCCGCGCACGAGTACGCGGGCTTCTGGGTATCGGCGTAGCTGACAGCGAGGTTGGCGCCGCCGTTCTTCAGCGACACGTGGCAGGGCGCGCATTTCGCAAAGAAAATCGGCTGGATGTCGCCGGCGTACGTCACCGGGCAACCCTCGTTCACCTGACCATCGCAGTTGTCGTCGACGGCGGTGTTGCAGCTCTCGACGGCCGCCGGCAGCACCTCGCCCCCGCAGGCGCCGTAGGCCGTGCCCTGCGCGTTGCAGGTCTTCGTCCCGGCCGCGCAGACGCCCACTCCCTGCGTCCCCGCAGGGCCCGAGTAGCACGGAGCGACGCTGTCCGGCACGCAGACGCAGCCTGCGCCGCCCTCGTTGATCTGCCCATCGCAGTTGTCGTCGATGGGCGTGGTGCACGTCTCCGGCTGCGGGGGGACCTCGCCGGCGCAGACGCCGTAGCCCGTCCCCTGCGCGTTGCAGGCCTGCATCCCGCCCTGGCACGGGCCCACGCCCAGCGTCGCCGGAGGACCCGAGTAGCAGGGCGACATGGAGCCAGGCACGCAGGCGCAGCCGGCTCCGCCCTCGTTCGTCTGACCATTGCAGTCGTCGTCGCCGGCCGAATCGCAGGTCTCCGCCGTCGGGAGCACCTCGCCGGCGCACGCACCCCAGGATTTACCATCTGCCGCGCAGACCGCCGTACCATCCTTGCAGAGCCCGATACCCCGGCTCGCGGCCGGCCCATCGTAGCAAGGCATGCTCGTCCCCGCCGCGCACACGCAGCCTGCGCTGGGCTCGTTGACAGCGCCGTTGCAATCGTCGTCGACCGGCGTCGCGCAGTCCTCGGCCGCGAGCGGGGTGACAGCGCCGGTGCACGCGCCAAACCCGCTCCCGTCGGCCAGGCAGCTCCGCGTCCCGCTCTTGCAGATACCGACCGACTCGGTGCCCGCGGGCCCGTCGTAGCAGGCCTCGAGGGCGCCCGGCGCGCACACCATCATCATCCCCCCGCTGCCGCCGGTCATGGCGCTCCCGGTCGACGCGCCCGCTCCTCCGGCGCCCGTCAAGGGGCTCAACGTTTCATCCCCGCACGCGTAAAGGCCGCTCGCCGCCAGGGTGAACATCCCGAACCACGCCAAGCTCTTCAGTCCAATCATTGCTCTCTCTGCTCCAGGTGAATATCCGGTGTCCGGCCATCGTCCGCCGCGCTCGCTCGGGGCTTGAGCAAGGGCAGGGCCAGGAGCGTCTAGCGCTGAATTCGCTACAAATAAAGGCAAATTTACGAAGCGCGGGGTGAATCATGGGACGTACCGGCGGGCGCGCCCGCGGGCGGTCCCACGTCGGAGTCACACAGGCGCTCTCGGGCACGGGAGGGACCGCACGATCACGACGCAGCGGCGCTGACATCGTGCCGTGAGACCCGCGCGCAGCTCATTTTTTGCCACAGTGGGGCGCGAAGGGAGCGGGGGAATCTCACCAATCGCCCACTTTGCGCGCATGAATCGCGTGGCACGCGTCTTGTTTCAAGGAGACGGCACTGCCGGAGGAGCCCCCTTGAACGAGACGACCACCCTGGCGAAGACCGGCACGAGCATGTCACTCGGGCCATTCAGCGCGAAGACCAGGCTGCTGGAGATGGTCGTGCGCCGCGCCCTGGTGCTCCTGGTGCTCTGCATCGGGTGCGCGAGCCCCAGGCCCGCCGAGGGCCCGCACATCCCGCTCACGCCGCCAACCGAGCTATGCGCCGATGCGACGCTCGGCCCCGATAGTCTCTGCCTGCCCGCGCAGCGGCTCGAACCGCTGCTCAAGACGGCGCGGATCGAGGTCCTGCAGGTCAAGGATCCGTCGAGCGGCATCGGCGGCGCCAAATCCCTGGTGGTGGCGCTGCCCGAGGAGCAGCTCACCATCAAGGTAAAATGGAAGCAGTCCAAGCACGGCGGCAACGGGATGAACAACATGCCGCGCAAGGAAATCGCGGCCTACGCGCTGCAAAAGCTGTTCTTGACGCCTGACGAGTACGTGGTGCCACCCACCGTGGGCCGCTGTCTGCAGACCAATCCCGTCAACGGCGCTCCTGCCGAGAAAGACGTGACGTTCGACGGCGTGGCCTGCGTCTACGGAGTCCTGGCCTACTGGATCGAGCACGTGACCGACGAGGGTGTGCTCGATCGACAGCGTCTCGTCAGCGACGCGCCGTATCGCGCGAGCGTCGCCAACATGAACCTCTTGACCTATCTCATCAATCATCGCGATACCCGCCCGGCCAATTTCGTGATCTCGAAGGATCCGAAATCGCCGCGCGTCTTCTCCATCGACAACGGGCTCGCGTTCTCGGGCCTCCGCAATCCGCGGCAAATCTTCCTCCATGAATGGAATTACATCGTCGTCCCGTGGTTGCCGCGGACGCAGATCGAGAGGCTGCGCCGCGTGACCCGCGCCGATCTCGACAAGCTCTCGGTGGTGGCTCAGTACCGGGTGCGCGCGGACTCGCTGGAGGAGGTGCTCCCGACCAAGCCGTTCTTGCCCGACGAGGGCGTGCGGCGCTCGGGTGACGTGCTGCAATTCGGGCTGACCACGAGCGAGATTGACGACATCGAAGAGCGGTTGACAGACCTTTTGGCGCGGGTGGACAAGGGGAAGATCCCGCTCTTTTAGCGCTCAGAAGCTCCCTGCCAGCGACACCCCGCTCGGGGCCGGGAGCAAGGAGAAGCTCAGGCCGGGTGCCGGGCGCGGTAAAGGACCGTAGAAGCGCCCTCTCGCGTAGGCATCCCAGGCGACCGCCGCTCCCCGCGGCTGCGTCCAGAGCTGGACCTGCGCCACGGCGACCCCCGCGCCGAGGCCGAGCCAGCCGGATTTATAGTCCCGATACCCGATCCAGAGCACGGCGGCGCCCGCCAGGTTGATGACCGCGGAGCCCGTGAGCGCCAGCCACGATCGGCGGCCGCGCTCTTGTTCCGCGCTCTTCTGGAGGAGTGACTCCGCCAGGTGCAGCTTCCGGCGGTGCTCCTCAGGAGTCGTCGCGGTCATAGCCCGCAGGGTGGAGGCGGCGGTGCGAGCGGTCGCGGGCCGCGCGGAGAGCCCGACGACACCGATCGTGGCCTTGATCGCCCCCACCGTCGCGGAGATCTGAACCTTGCGGTCGGTCACGCCGAGGGCCACGCCCGCCTGCCCGAGCGCGAGCCCGGCGAAGGCCCCTATCCAGCTATCGAACCAGAAGCGCATCCGCGGCTCTTCCCGCTCGAGCGCGCTCTCGACGAAGGCGAGCCGTGTCATCACCTCGGCGTCCGCGTGGGCGGCGGGCTCCTGAGCGGACGCCGCGCCGGAGTGCAAGAGAAAGGAGAGCAGCGCCGATCCGAGGAGGAGCGCGCGTGTCGTTCGCCGCGTCGAGGAGCAGGGCGCCGGCAACAGGGTCATCGATGCCTCCCGGCGCGTCACAGGGTGCCGGCCCCTGGTCGCCTTCGGGGTGCGCGCTTCTGCGCGTGGCGATGAAACGTTCGTCGGATGTTGCGATAGAAGAAGTTTGCCCACCGGTTCACCCAGACCGAGGGCGGGTTGTCCGGATCGTGCCCGTACGCCACGAAGTCACGCCCCCAGGCCTCTTCGAGCGTGCTGCCCTCGTGGACGACTCGATACAGACCGATCACCAGGGACGTCCGATCTTGCCCGTTCTTGCAGTGGACGAGGACCACGCCGTTGTCCGGCCGGTCGATCTCCCGCAAGATCGCGTCGAGGAGGGCGGTGCGGGCCCCGAAGATGCCATAGAACGGGAAGTGGTAGAACCGCATCCCGAGCTCCAGCGCGCGCGCCCGCTCGGCCCGCCAGAGCTCGGGAGCCTCGCGGCGCAGGTTGATGATGGTGTTGATCCCGAGCGAACGAAGCTCCTCGAGATCGTCGAGCGTCGGCTGGTCCGACCGGTAGAGGCGCGGGGTGACACGGCTGAGCTTCATCTCTTCGCGGAATATCTACCACGGGTTTCGAGCCACTGGCCAGGTAGGCCGACGACGCCGTGGTGGTCGGAGCACGATCCCGATGCACGCCGCCACGCTCAGGAGCGGTATCGCGCCCACGAGCCCGACCCCGAAGGTGCGTTGTCGACCATGGCGTCCGGCGGCGCGCCGTTACCGTCCCGGGCCGCGAGAAACGCTTCAAGCTCGCGCATGGCTGCTTCGATCTTGCCTTCGGCAGCGGTGCCGCAGGGCGCTACCGGCGACTCGATGAGCCGGCGAATCTCCGCGAGTGTCTGCAACCGCATTCGTTCAAGGGCTTGAAGTCGAAGTCCCGAACCCGAGGTCAGCGTCGCCGAGCCATGTAAACCTGGCGCCGCTTGGAGCAAGCACAGGAAGGAGGGTCGGCACCATCCAGCAACCGGCCAGGAGTGCCTGGAGCTCATCGACGCCGTGAAAATGGCGAGAGTACGATTGATCGAGTCCATCGATCTCAACTCGCACCCGGAAGTCTCCGCCCGGGAGGGGATCAGGCTCTGGAAGGCCGATCCGAACGATGACGTCACGGACTTGACCCGAGCCTGCGATGGTCATTTGCAGCGTGCGCAGGAACGATCCGTGTGTGGTGCTCATCGGTCCGTCCTAACATTTCTTGATACATGCAGCGAAGGCTGCTGTTGCATGCAATCCAGCATTTCTGACGACCTGCTTTGTCGTCCACCCCGGAGCGAGTCGACCTCGGCGAGCAGGCAGCCGGCGAAGTACCGCACATGGCCGCACGGAACGAGCGCCCCGACAAACCGCGACGTCCCGACCTCGGCGCCGTGGAGGATCGCGGACGCGGGCGGATCCCAGCGGCCTTCGAGATCCAGCGAGAACCACGCCACGCGAAAGCCCAGACCAAGCGAGAGGCCGAGGGCCACCCGGGGAGCCGTCGCGAAATTCACCCAGGGCGAGGCGCCGATCCGGAAGGGTGCCGATGGCGCTTCGGGCTTCGCTGGAGGCGGTTTCACGATGGGCGGCTCGACCACGGGCGGCGGATCCACGGGCGGGGGATCGACGGGATCCACCTCGAGCGAGACGCCGAAGGCCAGCGCGGCAATCAAGCTCGCGCATGTCGCCGCGGGCGGATGGTCCGGGCCTGGAAACACCATCGACCAGGTTACGGCGCCCGCCGCATTGCGCAGCTCGGCCGAGCCCGAATAGCCCGCTTCGCGGCGTCCGAGCCTCACCACCAGGCGCGCGGACGGCGGAGGGTTCGTGGAGAAGAAGTCCCGCGCGACCTTGGCGCTGACGGCGTCCCGAAAGGCCTGCTCCCCGGGGCAGCGCTCCGCGCCGGGGCCGCGCACGTACTCGAGGCGTGCGGCGCGCGGAGGAGGCGACGGCGCCTGCGCGGGCGGCGACGAGCCCGCGGCGCGAGCTGCCGTGGGCAGGCAGAAGAGCAAGTAGATCGCGAGGATAGGAGCCGTTCGCATCGCCTGAGGAGGCACGCTATCACACTTCGGATAGCCGCATTCAGCAACGCCGCAAACAAAGCTCTGGAAAAGTTGCCACATCGCCGTTTATGCTCACCTCCGCCCCGCACGTAAGCGAGGGCAAATCACCAGAACGAGCGAGGATCCAGCATGCCGCATTCTCCCGAGATACTCGAAGCCACGCCCGGCCGCGCAACCCACCTCCTGAGCGGGATCGGCGCAGTCGCCACCATCCGTACCTTGCTGTTCGAAGCAGGGATGACCGATCAAGACATCCTCGAAGGTCGCGATTTGCTCTTTGCCTGCCTCGCCGCGCCGCGAGGTGCCACCGCCGTGCTCGACACGGGAGATGCCAGAGCCCAGCGCGCCGCGAAGGCCGAGCTCGATCAGTGGGACGAGCCGAGCTTTGGCCGCTTCGGCGCGACGCTCAAGCGCCACCATCCCGAGGCGAACACCTACGTCTTCCACGAGCTTTCAGCCTCTACCGGGGACGCCGCGGTCCACGGGATTGCCACGTTCCTGACCCGG
>JBDTXR010000323.1:0-10763 GCA_040006075.1 Byssovorax sp.
CCGTCTCGCCGCTCCTGATCCTGGTCGCGCTCCAGCTCGCGGGCCGCGCCGCCGATCCCGGCGAGGTCGCCAAGCTCCTCCTCGTCGTCCCGCTGCTCATGGCCCGCCTCGAAGCGCTCGACGCCCTCCGCGCCGGCCTGATCGAGCGCGAGCCGCTCCTCCGCGCCACCACGATCCTCCTCGAGCTGCCCGAGGCGCCGACCGCCTCGCCCGATCCGGTCCCGGCCGAGGCCGTGAAGACCGGCGCGATCGCTTTCGACAACCTCACGTTCACCCCGCCCGGCGCGGCGCGTCCGGTGCTCGACGGCCTCTCGCTCGACATCCCCGACGGCGCCCTCATCGGCATCTGCGGCCGCTCCGGCTCCGGCAAATCCACGCTCCTCCGCCTGCTTTTGCGCCTCGACGACGCCGAGTCCGGCTCGATCCTCGTTGGCGGCACCGATCTCCGCCGCCTCGCCCCGCTCGATCTCCCGCGGGTCTTCGCCGTCCTCGGGCAGGCCTCACGCCTCCTCGAACGAAGCGTCGAGGGCAACCTCGCGCTCGGCTTCGACCAGGCCCCCTCCGCCGACGCCATGCGCGAGGCCTTGCGCCGCGTCGATCTCGCCGAGCTCGCCGAGGCCGACGGCGCCCGCGGCCTCGCCACCGAGGTCCGCTCGATGCCGCCCAACTTCTCGGGCGGCGAGCAACGCCGCCTCATGCTCGCCCGCATGCTCCTCCGCGACGCGAAGGTGCTGGTCCTCGACGAGCCCGAGTCCGGCTTGCCGAGCGCGACCGCCGAGCAGCTCTTGCGGGGAGTCGCGGAGATCGCCGCGGGGCGGACCTGCGTAGTCGTCACCCACGCTCCGCACCTGCTCAAGTCCACCTTCAACGTGGTCCTCGACGCCGGCAAGGTCGCCGGGATTGGCACCCACGAAGAGCTCGCGGCCACCTCCGAGATCTACCGTGCTCTCCTGGCAGAGGGCTTGAAGGCCCCGCCGGCGCCGGGGCCGCGGCCGGGAGGACCCATGTCGCCAATGGCCCCTCCGGGGATGTCACCGCCGCCGAAGGCGTGAATCCCCGGACCCTGGGAATCGAGAATTGATGCCCACCCCCGCCGGTGCTCGGCCCTCCGGGCCTCCGCGCCGTCGTCCCCTCCCAAATCGCCGGCTCCGCCGGCTCAGGGAGGGGCCGCCCGCTCGAGCGCTCTCGCGCATGGAGCGGTGGCGATCGTGCCTTGACGCTTCTCGAGCTCCTGCGCTACGACCCGTCATGCCGAACGCCCTCGAGATCACCGTCACCACGTACATCCGCGCGTGGAGCGAGCGCGATCCCGCGGTCCGCGCCGCGATGATCGAAGCGTGCTTCGCCGAAGGCGGCCGCCTCGTCACGCGCAGCCGCGAGATCCGCGGTCGCGCTGCGCTCTCCGAGGCCATTGAGGGCTTCCTCGCCGATCCCACGGTGCGCGCCATCCGGTTGGCGAGCGCCATCGACGCGAGCGGAACCACGTTCCGGTTTCGCGGCGTCGCCGAGCTCCACGACGGCACCTGCCTCGAAGCCTTCGACGCCGGCGAGATCGACGCCGACGGCCGGATCGCGCTGCTCCTGACGTTCGCCGGCCCGCTCGCCGAGGCGGCGGATGGGCTGAGGTTGAAGCTCTGAGCCGAGGAAGCTCTCCTGCTCACCTCGGAAGCCGTGGCTCTGATAGGCTCGACGGTGATGACGGCGAGCAAGCACGAGTGGGTTGGTGGACGCGTGAGCAGCCACGCCGAGCTCGACGCGGTCGACCAGGCCTTCTGGGACCAGGCCGGGCCTGCGGCCCGCTTCGAGGCCTCGATCGAGCTTTCGTTGACCGCGTGGAGCCTGCAACACCCCGGCCGAGCGATCCCTCGTTTCGGCCGAGATGCGTTTGGCGTCCGCCGCCGCGCTACGGCTTCGGCGCAGGCACTGGAGCCGCGGGCGCCTCGGTCGCGTATGGTAGCGAACGGCATCACAACCGCGCGCTCGCCTGGCTGCGGACGCCTGGTGAGGCACACTGCGCGAGTCACGTCGTCCTCCTCGAAATTGCTCGTGCGCTGCGATGCGATGTGCTCGCGGAGGACATCATCGCAGGCGCAGAAGCTCGAAACGTGGCAGGCGGGCCGCTATCTCGGCGTTGACAGCTGGCTCGGCCCCGGTGGCGGCTTCGTCTTGATCTCGGACACCCGCTTCGGCGTGGCCCCGCGACGCGGTCGTAAGCCGGACGTCTCGGTCTACTTCGCCGGCCGCAAGCCTCCGGCGCATGGCCTCGTGACGACGCCGCCCGACATCATGATCGAGATCGTCTCACCCCGACCGAAGGACGCGCGACGCGATCGGGTCGAGAAGACGAACGAGTATGCGGCCTTCGGAGTGCGCTTCTATTGGATCGTCGATCCCGCGCTCCGCAGCCTCGAAATCTTCGAGCTGGGCACGGACGGGCGGTATGTGAAGGCCCTCGGCGCCGCGAGCGGCATCGTCGACCCGGTCCCCGGTTGCAAAGGGCTCACCGTGAACCTCGATGCGCTGTGGGATGAGGCCAATCGCCTGGAAGCCCACGACGAGGAATAGAGACCAGCATGCGCCTCAACTTCCCCATCGGCTTCGACGACTTCCGCACCCTGCGCGAACAGCAGCTCGAATACGTCGACAAGTCGCACCTGATCCGCGAGCTCCTCGACCGCCCAGGCGTCGAGGCCACCTTGCTCCCGAGACCGCGCCGCTTCGGCAAGACGCTCAACCTCTCGCTCCTCCGCTACTACTTCGAGAAGAGCGAACAAGACCTCTCCCACCTCTTCGACACACTCTCGATCTGGCAGGCCGGCGACGCCTACCGCGCCCATTTTCAGCGGTATCCAGTCATCCACCTCTCCTTCAAGGAGACCAACTTCGAGAGCTTCGACCGCGTTCTGGGCACGCTGAAGAAGAAAATCCAGGTCCTCTTCGACGAGCACCGCTACCTGCTCCTCAGTGATCGCCTCAGTGATCGCGAGCGCGCGGGCTATGCCGCAATCCTCGACGGCTCCGCCGAACAAGCGCTCCACGATCGCGCGCTCCTCGATCTCTCCGCCTATCTCCACGCCTACCACGGCGAGAAGGTCATCATCCTCATCGACGAGTACGACGAGCCGATCCACGCCGGCCATCTTCACGGCTACGCCCCGTGCATCCTCGATTTCTTGCGGGCCTTCCTGGGCGGAGGCCTGAAGGGCAACGTCCACCTCTTCAAGGCGGTGGTCACAGGCATCCTCCGGGTGGCCCGGGAGAGCCTCTTCTCCGGCCTGAACAACCTCGGCGTCTATACCTTGCTCGATACGCAGTACAACACCTGCTTCGGCTTCACCGAGGCCGAGGTCACGGCGCTGCTCGAGCGAACCGGGCGGGCCGACCGGCTCGACGAGGTGCGCACCTGGTACAACGGATATCTCTTCGGCGGAGAGGTCATCTATAACCCCTGGTCGGTCCTGAGCTTCCTCGACCGCGGCGACGAGAGCCCCAAGCCCTACTGGCTCTCGACCAGCTCCAACGATCTGGTCCACGAGGTCGTGGCGCACAATGCCATCAGGCTCCAGCCGATGTTCGAGTCTCTGCTCGAAGGCGGCGGGATCGAGCGTGTGCTCGACGAGAACGTGGTGTTGAGCGAGGTCCGGGACAGCGAGGACGCGCTCTGGAGTCTGCTGGTCTTCTCGGGCTACTTGAAGGCCGAGAAGCGCTCGCGCGGCCCGATGGAGCAGGCCGCCCACCTGCTCTCGATCCCCAACCGCGAGGTGCGCCTCGTGTATGCCACCACCTTCCGGCGCTGGATGACGACGCGCATGGAAGGGCACGGCGGCAGCCTCGACCTGCTCACGCAAGCCCTGCTGAGCGGCGACGCCGAGGGCCTCGAAGACCAGCTCCAGGCCTTCGTCAGCAACCTGCTCTCCTACCACGATCCCGGCACGGTCAACCCCGAGCGAGTCTATCAGGGGTTCATCGTGGGCCTGCTCGCCGTGCTCGAACCGGCCTATCAGGTGCGCTCCAACCGCGAGTCGGGGCAGGGGCGTCCCGACGTGATGATCCGGCCGATGCGGCCGGGTAAGCCAGGCGTGGTGATGGAGTTGAAGGTAGCCCGGCCGCGTCGAAAGACCCTGGCGCAAGCGCTCTCCGAGGGGATAGAGCAGCTCCAGGAGAACGAGTATGGAGCGGAGCTGCGGGCGGCCGGCGCGCCGGACGTGCATGCTTTCGCGGTGGCCTTCGACGGAAAGAAGGTGCGCGTCGCGTCGCCCAGGAAGGCGAAGAAGCCGCGGAGTGGGAAGAAGGCGGGGTCAATCAAGCGCCGAGAGTAAATTGCCCCGCGCCGGGTTCCCGCCATCGATGGTAGGCTCGCGCATGGCGATCAAATTGAAATGGCTCGCAGGGAGCCTGGCGCTGACCGTCGTCGCCGCCGCGTGCTCGCAGAGCGTCGTCGAGGCAACCTCTGCTGGCACCACGAGCACCGCGGGCTCCGGAGGTGCCAGCACCGCGGCTGCCACCAGCACAGCCGGAGCCGGAGGCGCGACCAGCGCTGTGGCCACCACCGGCGTGGCCGGGACCGGAGACGCGGCCACCACAGCAGCGGCAGGGACCGGCGGCGCGACCTCCGCCGCCACCGGCACCACCGGCACTGGCATGCTCTCCGGGTGCAACGGTGTCGAGTGCACGGCCAACCAGCTCTGCGTCCACCCCGCGTGCATGATCGTCATGGGCGAGATCTGCATTTACAACCCCGACGGCGGCAAGACCTGCCCGCCGGGCACCGTCCCAACACCTCAGTTCAACAACGATTGCATTCCAGACTCGTTCGCGTGCGGATCCGGGTGTCCGCCGAAGCCGCCGTTCTGTGTCGATCTGCCGCCCGCCTGCGGTGGAGTCGCCACGTGCGCTTGCCTCGCGTCCGATCCCTGCTTGCCGTCGAACAGCGGCGCCTGCCACGACGCGGACATCTCGGCGGGGGTGCTGACCTGCTCGCTCACGCCCTGATGATTTTCGTCCCCTCGTCTCGATCCGGCTCAAGTCGGAGGCGCTTCCGCCGTTGAGCCTCGGGCAAGGGGGCGCGGAGCGCGCTTGGCCCGCGCACGAGGAATGACTGAACCGCAAATCACGGCCCTCGGGCCCGCCTTCGCCACCGGCCGCTGGAACGCGCTGTTCCTCGGCGTCTGGCGCGGCGCGGCGAGCGTGCACGTGGTGCAGGAGTGGGGGCGGCAATACGAGAGCATGGCCGCGCGCTGCCCGGGCGGCTTTGCTGCTCTCTGGCTGATCGAGGCGCAGGCTCCGCCCCCGGACGCGGAGGCGCGCCGGGCCTTCAAGCAGGGGAGCGAGCGGCTCGGGAGCTCCATCCGCGGGATCGCCACGGTGGCCGAGGCCAGCGGGTTCGCGGGAGCGGCGATCCGCAGCGTCATGACCGCGTTGAGCAACGCGACCAGCAAGCGCCTCGACCGCCGGATGTTCAGCTCGTGCCGGGACGCTTCGGTCTGGCTCTCACCGTACCTTCACACCACCTCGGGTCACTTCCACAGCAGCCTGGAGATCGCGAGCGCCGTGGAGACGTTCCGGAGCATGATCGATCCCCGGACCGCGCCGGCGGAGATCGCGCGCTCGTCCGTGCGCCCGTCGCTTCACTCGACGCCTCCCATCAGCGCCCGATAGGCCATCTGGTCCTCGTACATCCGCTGAAACACCCGGTGCTTGGCCGCGTGGTAGCTCGCTACCGCCCCGCCCGCGGCCTCGATCACTCGATCGGCCTCGCTCATCGCCCCCATCGCGGAAAGCACGCTCGGCTGATCGCCGGAGGCCACCGCGCCGAGGATCGCCGCCCCGAGCAGCACGGCCTCCGGCTCCTTCGGCAGAATCACCCGACACCCGGTGATGTCCGCGTGCTCCCGCAGGAACAACGGATTCCTGGCATCACCCCCTGACGCGAAAAGCGACTTTATCCGGTAGCCCCCGGCGCTCATGACATCGAGAATATGCCGCGTCCCGTGGGCGATCGCCTGCACGGTGGCCAGGTAGACCAGCGCCAGGGAATCCATCGAATCGGTGAGGCGCAGGCCGGAGATCATCCCTCGCAGCGAGGGATCCGCCCGCGGTGAGCGATTCCCGTGGTGATCCGGCAGCACATGGAGATCCCGCGTCAGCTCCGCCGGAAACGCTGCTCCCACCGCCAGCTTCTCCAGCCGCTCGTTCAGCAAAGCGTACACCGTCGTCCCCTTCGCGGCCGCCTCCGCCCCGAGCTCCGCCCCGCGAGCGTGGGTGTGGATCACATGGTCAATCAGCGCCCCGGTCGCCGACTGCCCACCTTCGGTCAGCCACAGGCCGGGCACCATCGCCGACCAGTAGGGCCCCCAGATCCCGCTCAGGAACTTCGGCTCTCGCGAAACAGCCATGTGGCACGTCGACGTCCCGCCGATCAGCGCCAGTCGCTCCTCCAGCGCCTCGGCGTCCGGCGCCACGCCGCCAATGCTCGCTCCGAGCATCCCCAACCCACCCGCGTGCGCGTCGATGATCGCCACCCCGACGGCGATCCCGGCCCGCAACCCCAGCTCTTTCGCCGCCTGCGCGGTCAACGTGCCTTGCGGCTCGCCCATCGGCCGGACCCGCGCGCCGATCCTCGCAAAGCCCTCGTCCACCAGATCGCCGAGGCCGACCTGCCGGAAATAGCTCTCGTCCCAGTGGCCCTCGCCCTGCCCGACATAGGTCCACTTGCAGACCGTCGTGCAGAGGGATCGCGTGTCCACCGCTGTCGCACGATACGCGAGGAAATCCGGCAAATCGAGGAACCTCCTGGTCCGCTTCCAGCTCGCCGGCAGGTTCTCCCGCAACCATGCAAGCTTTGGAGTCTCCATCTCGGGCGAGATCGTCCCGCCCACGTAGCGCAGCACCTCGTGGCCTGCGGCGTTGATCCGCGCCGCCTGCGCCGTCGCGCGGTGATCCATCCACACGATCACGTTCTGCGCGTCATCGCCGGTCGGGCTCACCGTCACCGGACGATCGTCTTCGTCGAGCGCCACCAGCGAGCAGGTCGCGTCGAAGCCGATCCCCACGATCGCCTCCGGGCCGATGCTGGCCTGCGCGAGCGCCGCGCGCACCGCGAGGCCGCACGCGCTCCAGATGTCGTCCGAAGACTGCTCCACAAACTCCTCGGCCGGGCGGAACATGCGGATCGGGTGCGTCCCGGCTCCCAGCATCTTTCCTTTGCCGTCGAAGATCCCGGCCCGCGCGCTGCCGGTGCCCACGTCGATCCCCAGGTAGAACCGGTCTTCCATAGAGCAACTCTAGCTTGACCCGTGCGCCGACAGGGCGTCTCTTGGCGAGAGCCATGCTCCGACGGACCCTGCTCGCCCTCGCCTGCGCCCTCTGCCTCGCCCCCGCGCTCTCGTGCTCGCCCAAGGGCGGCGCCGCGAACGGGAAAATCACCATCGCGGTGATCCCCAAGGGGACGACCCACGAGTTCTGGAAATCGGTCCACGCCGGCGCCGTGAAGGCCTCGAACGAGCTCGGCGTCGACATCGTCTGGAAGGGCCCGGTCAAGGAAGACGATCTCAAGGATCAGATCGACGTCGTGCAGAGCTTCACCGCGCAGGGCGTCTCGGGGATCGTGCTCGCGCCCCTCAACGACAAGGCCCTCGGCGGCGCGGTGAAGGCCGCGGTCGCTGCCAAGATCCCGGTCGTGGTCTTCGACTCCGATCTGCAAGGCAAGGAGCACACGAGCTTCGTCGCCACCGACAACGTCGCCGCGGGCCGGCTCGCGGGCGAGGCGCTGGGCAAGCTCCTCGGCGGCAAGGGGAAGGTCGTGCTGCTTCGCTATCAAGAGGGATCGGCGAGCACCGCGAACCGCGAGCAGGGCTTCCTCGAAGGGATCAAGAAGACGCCCGAGGTGCAGGTGGTCTCCGACAACCAGTACGGCGGCGCCACGACCGAGAGCGCGTTCTCCACGAGCGAGCGGCTCCTCGGCGCGCAGAAGGCCGCGGACGGCGGCGTGAGCGGCGTGTTCTGCCCCAACGAGTCGACCACGTTCGGGATGCTCCTCGCGCTGCAGAAGGCCGGCCTCGCGGGGAAGATCAAGCTCGTGGGATTCGACAGCTCGCCCAAGCTCGTCGCCGGCCTCGCCTCGGGGCAGATCGACGGCCTGGTGCTCCAGGATCCGTTCAACATCGGCTACCTCGCGGTGAAGACGATGGTGCAGCACCTCCGCGGCGAGAAGGTGCAAGAGCGCATCGACACCGGCGCGCGGCTGGTCACGAAAGAGAGCATGAACGAGCCGGCGACGAAGGAGCTGCTCTCGCCCGATCTCGAGAAATGGCTCGGAAAATAGAGCGGATCGCGCGTGCTGCTCTCCATCGCCGGCCTCGGTAAATCGTTCGGCGGGACCGCGGCGCTCGGCGGCGTCGATCTCGAGGCGAGCGCCGGCGAGATCCACGCGGTCGTCGGCGAGAACGGCGCCGGCAAGAGCACGCTGATGAAGATCCTCGCCGGGGTGATGGCCCCGGACACCGGGGCCATCCGCCTCGGCGACGCGCCGTATCGCCCGCGAAATCCCCTCGAAGCGCGCCGCGCCGGCGTGGCGATGGTCTATCAAGAGCTCTCGCTCTGCCCCCACCTCACCGTCGCCGAGAACATCTTGCTCGGGGTCGAGCCCACGCGAAACGGCCTGCTCCGCCGCGGCGAAATGGCTCGAATCGCCGCGCGGGCGATGGGCTCGCTCCTCGGCGACGCGGGGCAGATCGCCCCCGACGCCATCGTCGGCGAGCTCCCTCCGGCGACGCGGCAGCTCGTGGAGATCGCCCGCGCGCTCGCGCACGAAAACCCGCGCGTGCTGATCCTCGACGAGCCCACCAGCAGCCTCGGCCGCGACGAGGCCGCGCGCCTGTTCGAGGTCGTGCGCGCCCTCGCCGAGCGTGGCCTCTGCGTGCTCTACATCTCGCATTTCCTCGAAGAGGTGCAGGCGCTCGCGCATCGCTACACGGTGCTGCGCGACGGCCGCAGCGTCGCGACCGGCCTCACGAGCGAGACGACGCCCGCCGAGATCGTCACGAAAATGGCCGGTCGCCGCCTCGACGCGCTCTACCCGCGCACCCCGCGAACCGCAGGCGAAGCGGTGCTCGACGTCACCGATCTCGTCGGCGCGGACAGGCCGCGCAAGGCCTCGCTCACGCTTCATCGCGGCGAGGTGCTCGGCATCGCCGGCCTGGTCGGCGCCGGCCGCACCGAGCTGCTCCGCGCGCTCTTCGGCCTCGATCCGATCACCAGCGGCAAGGTGCGCTTGAAGGCCTTCGTGGGCCCCGCGTCGCCCGCGCGAAGGCTCGCGCAGGGGATGGATTTGCTCAGCGAGGATCGCAAGGCCGAGGGCCTGGCCGGCGCGCTCTCCATCGCCGACAACCTCACGCTCTCGGATCTCCCGCGCTTCATTTCGAGCGCGTGGCAGCGCGCGACCGCGCTCCGGTGGATCGAGGCGCTCGGGATCCGCAGCCGCGATCCGCAGCAGCCGATCGGGGATCTCTCCGGCGGCAACCAGCAGAAGGTGGCCCTGGCGCGGCTGCTCCACCACGACGCCGACGTGTTTCTCCTCGACGAGCCGACCCGCGGGATCGACGTCGGCGCCAAGGCCCAGATCTACGAGGTGATCGATCGCGAAGCCGCCAAAGGGAAGGCGATCCTGATGGTGTCGAGCTACCTGCCCGAGCTCCTCGGCGTCTGCGATCGGATCGCGGTGATGACCCGCGGGCGCCTCGGCGAAGCGAAGCCGGTGGCCGCGCGCACCGAGCACGAAATCTTGCTGGAGGCCACGGCCGGATGAGCGACACCTCCATCACGACGAAGCTCACCCGTGATCGCGCGCGCCGCGCCTGGACTGCGCTCGCGCGCAACCCGTGGCTCGGCCCGCTGATCGCGCTCAGCCTGGTTTACCTGCTCTTCGTGGTCCTCGTGCCCGACACGTTCGCGCGGCCGGTGAACCTCGTGACCATGGCGCGGCAGACGGTCGCCCTCGGCCTCTGCTCGGTCGGGATGACGATGGTCGTGATCCTCGGCGGCATCGATCTCTCGGTCGGCTCCGCCGTCGCGCTCACGACCGTGGTCATCGCCTCGCTGCTCAAGAGCGGCGCCGGCCCGGTCGCCGCGGTCCTCGGCGGCGTCGCCGTCGCCGCGCTCACCGGCCTCGTCAACGGCACGTTGATAACCGGCCTCCGCGTCACCCCGTTCATCATCACGCTCGGCGCGATGCGGATCCTCCGCGGCGCCGCGAAGGGCCTGGCCCACGAGCAGAAGATCGACGTCGACGCCCACGGCCTCGACGCGCTCGTCGCCGCGCTCCCGCCCGAGCGGCAATGGATGCTCTTCCCGCCGGGCGTATGGCTGCTCGTCGCCACAGCGCTCCTGGCCGCGGCGATGCTGCGCTGGACCCGCCTCGGCCGGCACATCTACGCCATCGGCTCCAGCGAGGCGACGGCGCGCCTCTGCGGCATCGAGGTGAGCCGGGTGAAGATCCTCGTGTACACGCTCGCGGCGGCCCTGGCCGGCCTGGCGGGGATGATCGAGTTCGGCACCCTCACCGTCGGCGATCCCACCGACTCCGCCGGCCTCGAGCTCGAGGTCATCGCCTCCGTCGTCATCGGCGGAGGCTCCCTGTCCGGCGGAGCGGGCTCGATCCTGGGCGCCCTGATTGGCTGTTTCCTGATGACCGTGATCAAGACGGGCTGCGTCCACGTGGGCCTGCCAAGCTGGGTGCAAGACCTGGTGACCGGCGGGATCATCGT
>JBDTXR010000324.1:0-10735 GCA_040006075.1 Byssovorax sp.
GCATCGAGCCTGGAGGCTCCCCTCATCACCAGGACCGCAGGCGTCTGCGGCGCCCGAGCGTGCATCGCGGGCACCCGGATCACCGTCTGGGGCCTCGTCGCTCACCGCAACCTCGGCCTCGACGATCGAGCCATCCTCGCAGCCGTCCCCCTGCTCACGCCTGACCAGCTCGCGGCCGCATTCCGCTACACGGACGACCAGGCCGACGAGATCGCGCACGACCTCACCGACAACGAAACCGGCGAATGAAGCTCCACGCGGAGGCAAGCTTCCCCGACGGCGCGGGGGCTGGGCCACCGAGCGCGCGCACGCCGCCGCGACGAGCGCGCAAGCGACCGAGCTGACCGCGCAAGCGACCGCGACGAGCGCGCACGCCCCCGCGCAGACAGCGCAAGCGATCGCAACGAGCCCACAAGCGATGGCCACGCGCACGCAACCCACCGCCGCAAAGGCGCACCCGATCGCGGCGACAGCGCACCCGATCGCGACGACAGCGCAAGCGATCGCGACGATGGCGCAAGCGATCGCGACGACGGCGCAAGCCATCGCGACGACGGCGCAAGCCTCCACCGCCGCCGCGCACCTCCGCCAACCCCTCGTTCTCATTCCAGAATTCAGGATCCGAAAAAACCCACCACCCACGAAACGAATCTCGGGAACCTGGCCCGCATGCCCGCCACCAAAGCAGCCAAAACGGACTCAAAACCCGCCGACGACTGGGTCGTCATCCTCCAGCGCGGCCTCAAAGCCCAGGATCTCGCCTCCAAACATCAAGTCGAGCTCGGCGCCCGCATCCCACCACCCTCGTCCCCGAGCTCGCCGCCGATCTCGACGCCCTTGGCCTGGTGATCCCCGCCGCGATCACCGCCAAGCATGGATCGATGCAGCACACCGCAGCGCAGAACGTGGCGCTCGCGAACTGCTATGCCCTGATCACGGCGGCTCGAACCGCCGTCAAGAACCACCAGCCGGATAACCACATCTCCCTCGCCTACGGAGTCGGCACCAAGACCAACCGGCTCGTGGTCAAGGAGGTCAGCGCTGCAGCCCAGAAGATCGTCGATCGCGCCACCGCCGAGCCCGCTGAGGCCCAGGGATTCGGGATCATCGACCTCGACGTCAACGCCATCAACGCCGCTCTCTTCGCCCTCCACGCGGCCGATCTGGCGCAGGAGGCCGCGCGTGCCGGAGCGCCGTTGACGACGAAGGAGCGCAACACGACCGCGCGGCGGATCATCGCCGCCACCAAGAAGATCGCCGGAGCCGGCGTGCTGGCGTTCGCGACCAATGCCACCGTCCGCGCAACCTTCGAAGCGCTGATCAAGAAGGCAGGTTGATTCATGGCCACCCGCCCTGGCAACCTCCTGGCAATCGAGACCACCGCCGGCGAGCAGGCCTATGCGCTGGCCTCCGAGCACCGCGCCGAGCTCGATCCGCGCCTCCCGCCCGGCACGATTGATACTCTCCGAGCCGACCTCACCACCCTCGGCGTCAGCCTGATCACGCAGCCGGCCGAGCCTCTGGCACACCCCCCTTCGCTGTCCGAAGCCCTGGCGGTCGCGGCGAACCTCGTGACAGCCATTCACGACACCGTGCTCGGGGCGAAGCCCAAGCCCGCCACCCGGAAGGCCTATGGGGCCGCGAGCAAGCCAATCGCCGCCGAGGTCAAGCGCATCCTCGCAGCCGCGGAGAAGATCGTCGAGCAGGCGACGGGGAACCCGTCCGAGGCGCTGGCGCTCGGGATCCTCCCGACCGACATCACCGCGCTTCGCGCCGCCGCGAGCGATCTCACCGCAGCCGAGGCGGCGGCGCGCGGCGACGGCGAGGCTGGCGCAACGAAGAAAGAGCAACGCGCGGCGGCGACGCGGATGCTCGAAGCCACCGCGCGGATCGCGGGGGCCGGCGCGCTCGCCTTCGCACAGAACGGCCCCGTCCGGGCGCAGTTCGAAGCGCTGAAGCCCAAGAAAAAAAGCGTGAGCTACGCCCGCCCCTGACCCGCGCGCTCTCCCCAAACGCGCGGTCCCGGCACCCCGCTCTTTGTGTTAAACCGCCCGGGCGATGAAAGCCTCGTATCACTGGTTGAAAGCCCTCCTCCCCGGCCTGGATCTCTCGCCTTCCGCCCTCGGCGAGCGCTTCACCCGCGCGGGCGTCGCGGTCGATTCGATCGCCGAGTACGGCGCCGGCACGGCCGACATCGTCGTCGCCGCGGTGCTGAAGATCGAGCCGCACCCGAAGCGCGAGAAGCTCCGCCTGGTCACCGTCGATCGCGGCAACGGCGTGGAGCAACGGGTGGTCTGCGGCGCGCCCAACGTGCCGGATCCCGGCGGCCTGGTGTGCTTCGCGCCGCTCGGGACCACGCTCCCCGCGGCCGGGATGACGCTCACGCCGCGCGACATCGGCGGCGTGATCAGCGAAGGGATGCTCTGCTCCGAGGGCGAGCTCGGGCTCACGGCGAGCAGCAAGGGCGGCGGCGCGAGCCACGACGGCGATCACGGGATCATCGTTCTCCCGCCCGGCACGGCGAAGCCCGGGACGCCTCTTCGCACGGCGATCCCTGCGGTCCACGACTTCATCCTCGACATCGATCTCACGCCCAACCGGCCCGACTGCCTCGGCCATGTCGGGCTCGCGCGCGAGGCCTCGGCGCTCCTTGGCCGCGCCTACGCCGCGCAGCCGCCCGAGGCGCCCAAGCGCGTCACCCACGACGCGATCGGCAAGCACGTCACGGTCACGATCGAGGACACCGTGCGCTGCCCGCACTACGGCGCCGCGATGGTCGTCGACCTCACGGTCGCCCCCTCGCCGCTCTGGCTGCGTTATCGCCTGGAAAGCCTTGGGATCAGGGCGATCTCGAACATCGTCGACATCACCAACTTGATCTTGCTCGAGTTCGGGCACCCGATGCACGCCTTCGATCTCGACCTCGTGCGCGGCGGCAAGATCATCGTCCGTCGCGCCGCCGAGGGCGAGCCGCTGAAGACGCTCGACGGCGTCGCGCACACGCTCGTCGCCGACGATCTGGTCATCGCCGACGCCGAGGGCCCGGTGGCGCTCGCCGGCGTGATGGGCGGCGCCGGCAGCGAGATCGGCGCCGCCACGAAGCGCGTGCTCCTCGAGTGCGCGTACTTCACCCCGCGCGGCGTACGCCGATCCGCGCGCCGCCACGGCATCCACAGCGAGTCGAGCCACCGCTTCGAGCGCGGCGTCGATCCGGCCGACATCCCCGACGTGCTCGCCCACGCGGCCTCGCTGCTCACGGCGATCGCCTCGGGCAGCGCGATCCCCGGGACCATCCTCGCCGGCGTCCCCGTCGCCACGCCCGCGCCGATCGTGCTGCGCGAGGCCCGCATGAACGCCCTCGTCGGCGCGCCGATCCCGTTTAACGAAGCGCGGACCATCCTCGCTCACCTCGGCTTCGAGGCGAGCCCCGGCGCCAGCGCGCACGAGCTCGTGGTCGTCACGCCGACGCACCGCCCCGACATCGGCGGCGAGGCCGATCTCATCGAGGAGATCGTCCGCGTCCGCGGCCTCGACAGCGTGCCGACCACGCTCCCGGCGATAAGGCCGCAGGCCCCGCGATCGACCATGGTGCTCGAAAACAAGGTCCGGAGGGCCGCGATCGAGGTCGGCCTCAGCGAGGCGATCACCCTCGGCTTCTCCTCGCAGAAAGAGCTCGCGCTGCTCGGCCTCGCGCCCGCCACGCGGGTCATCGCCAACCCGATGACCGAGGATCGCAGCGTGATGCGCACGAGCCTCCTCCCCGGCTTGCTCGAAGCGCTGCGCCGATCGCGTCGCCACGGCGTGTCCGACGTCCGCCTCTTCACCACCGCGGGTCGCTTCCTCGAGACCGATCCGCCGAGCGTGCTGCCCGACGAGGTCCCCTCGTTCGCCGCGGTCCTCGCCGGTCACCGCCACCCCACGCTCGCCAAGCCGATCGAGCTCGACATTTACGACGCCAAGGGCGTGATCCTGGAGATCGTCGAGCGCGTCACCCACGGCAAAGCGCGGGTGATCCACCAGCCCGAAGGCTTCCGCGCGCCGTACCTCCACCCGCGCGGCGCGGCCGACGTCATCGTCGGCAACAGCCTCGTCGGGCGCTTCGGCCCGCTCCACCCCGACGTCGTCGACGCCTTCGATCTCGACGGCGGCTGCCTGGTCCTCGAGCTCGATCTCCGCTCGCTCGAGCAGGCCGGGATCCGCACCCCGAAGTACCAGCCGATCCCCATGCTCCCGGCCGCCACGCGCGACATCGCCCTCGTGGTCAGCGACGACATCGAGGCCGGCGTCGTCGGCGACGCGGTGCGCGAGGTCGCGGGCGATCTCGGCGAGTCGGTCGAGCTCTTCGATCTCTTCCGCGGCGCGGGGATCGCCGAGGGGTTCCGCTCGCTCGCGTTCCACGTCGTCTACCGCGATCCGAAGGCCGCCACCGATCCCGAGCAGGCGAAGACCCTCACCGACGAGGAGGTCGACAAGCGCCACGCGGCGGTGGTCGCCGCCGTGAAAGAGCGCTTCGGCGCCGTGCTGCGGGCCTAGACGCACGCCGGCCGCGGGCGCCGATCTGCTAGGATCGGCGCCCTCATGGACGTCGTCTCGACTTGCCCGCTCCGCGTCGCCTCGATCGTCTGGCAGCCGCGTCCCTCGGCCTGGACGCTCACCGTCGTCTGCAAAGCCACCTTCGTCCTCTCGCCGGGCGAGTCGCGCCTTTCCGACGTCCAGGAGGAGCCGACACCGCACGATCTCCACCTCGGCGGTGATCCCCGGAGGAGCCTTTATGCGGCCTCCGATCTGGCGCCGTTCAAGCCCCGCGCCGACGTGATCCTGGTGGGCCACGCCTTCGCTCCGGGCCGGACGCCGGCGCGGAGGGTGCCTGTCCGGCTCAACGTGGGTGAGGTCGACAAACGCCTCGACGCCTGGTGCGACCGGATCTTCTGGCAAGACGGCCGCCTCCTCGAGGGCCAGCCGGTCACGCAGGTGGCCCTCGCGCCGGAGCGCGCGGCCGGCGGCCCGGGCACCTCGAACCCGGTCGGGATGCGCTTCGACGCCGCGCCCGACGCGCACGGCGCGGTCCCGATACCCAATCTCCAGCCGGCGGGGATCGAGATCAGCCGGCGAGGAGAGACGTTTGCGCCCATCGCCTGTGGGCCGGTCGCGCCGGGCTGGCCGGGGCGCGTAGACAAGCTCTCTCGCCACGCGGTCGGGTGGTCCCACGGCGGGTGGGCGGCGCGGCCGCTCCCGCCCGACGTCGATCCTGCCTACTTCAACTCGGCGCCGGTCGACCAGCAGACCGCGCCGCTCCAGCCCGACGAGCGGATCCTCCTCGAGAACCTCCACCCCGATCATCCCCTCCTGGTGACTCGCTTACCGGGCCTCCGCCCGCGCGCCCACCTGTCGACCGGAGGCGAGAGCCAGGAGGAGATCGAGCTCATCGCCGACACGCTCTGGATTGACACGGATCGGGGCCTCGCCACGGTGGTCTGGCGCGGGCGATTCCCGCTGAGCCACGCCCGGGAAGAGGGGCGGATCGTGGTGTCGATGCAGACCGGAGCGAGCGCCGTCGCCCCGGCCCGCCACGCCGCCGAGGATCCGACGATGCTCGGCGATCTCGGGGGCAAGGAGAGTGGCACTCTCCAGCTCCCGGCCAGCGACGTAGCCACGATCCTCGGCCATCTCCGCGCCCGCAGCGACGCGTCGGCGCTGCCGTTCAAGGCCGCTTCGAGCGTCTGGTCCGGGTTCCATCACCCGCCGACGGCGACCCCGGAGGCAGCTTTGCCCGAGGACACCGGGACGCTCTATGGCGCGCGGAGCCCGACGCGAGCGCCGCTCCCGTTCGCCGCGACAGTCGCGCCGCTCGAGCGGACGCCGGAGCGCGAGCCCGATCGGATTGGCCCTCTCGCCACGATGGATATCGCCGCTCCCGAGCCCGCCGTCCCCGCCGCCGCGGAGCCGGACGAGGCCGACTCGGCGCCGTCACCGGTCGACGCCCGCGCGCCCGGAGCGCCCCCGCCGATCGACGAGCACCCGATCGAAAGATGCGCGGCGATCACCGCCTCGATCGCGCGACGACGGCCCGAGACGGCCCAGATCCTCGAAGAAAACCGCCTCGACGCCGCGACCTGGGCCGCCCTCCAGCAGCACTGGAGCGAGGCCATTACCCGGGAGACGTCCCGCGGTAAGACTGCCCTGCTCCACGCCTTCGACGCGGCGTACGTGGCGCAGATCGAGGCCGAGCGCGGGCCGATTCGAACCGAGGAGTACGCCCGCCTCGTGGTGGCCTCCGAGCGGGGAACCCTGGCCGACACCCTCGCCGCGATGACGCTGCCCCGCGGCGCGATGATGCGGATCGAGCGGACCTGGCTGGCGAAGACCGCCGACGATCCCGCCGTCGCCAGGGAGCTACGGCGAGCCGTGACGGCCGAGAGAGAGACGTGAAGCGCGGCGCCCGCCCCGATCGATCAGTGCTTCTTCTGGATGTGGATGTGAGAGGCGTTGTGCTCGAAATGGGTGAACGATCCGTTCTTGTCCAGGCAATCGTTCAGCGCCTTCTTGTTCACTCCAGTGGTGGCGATGTCGGCTCCGCGGTCGGTCATGTGATCGGACACATAGGGGTTCTGACCCGTGATCACGGTCGTCATGTTCTGCTTGATCGCCGCGTCGGAGAGCTTCGCCGTCTTCCCGTCGTTGTACGCCTTCAAGATCGCGATGATGGGTCGCCCGGCGATCTCCGCGTGATATGGCGCGAGAAACTCCGTGCTCGTCATGTTCGGGTACATGACCTCGGCCTGCTCCGCGGCCGTCCGTGATCCGTCGGTGATCACGAGATCTTGGCCCGTCTTCTTGTGGTAGCAGTCCGCGATCTCGGAGAGCTCGGCCTTGAGGTTGTCGACGACGCGCGTCTTGGTGTCCTTGAGGGTGAGGTGGACCCGCACCGGGTTCCCGCCGATCTCGACGTCGTCCGAGCCGGCGTCGATCGCCCCGCCGTGCGCCGTCTCGTCTGTCTTGCGAGCGGCGGGTAGGCCGTTGATGTCGACCGAGTCCGAGCCCGTGACGATGAGGTCCTTCCCGCTCGCGCCGGCGCAGGTGAGCCAGTCGAGGACGCGCGCTTGCGGCAGGCCGTTCGTCTCCACGTTTGGCGACCCGTTGGGCACCTTGGGTGGCCTCGAAGCATCGATGGGACCGCCCTTGTGCTTGGGGAGCGGGCAGGTGTGTTGATCACCGAGTCGCGCGGCTTCAGGCATGTTGAGGCTCTCCTTGCGGTGGCGTCGTTCAGTGGTGGGGACCCGCGGGTGGCGCCGGCGGCCCCGCGGGTGCAGCCGGCGGCCCGGGTGCAGCCGCGGGCGCAGCCGGCGGCGCCGCTCCAGCCGCGGGCGGTGCCGGTGCCTTGGCGGGCGGCGGCGGCTGCGGCGGCGCGGGCACCGAAGGATTGATCTTCACCTTCGGAGCGCCCTTGATCAGCAGATCGCCGGCATCGGCTTCCAGGACGATGCCCTCGGTGGCGTGGATCGTGATTTTCCCGCCCTCCATCGTGATCGTCGCGCCCCCGCCGGTGCTGAGCACAATCTTGTCGTCGAGGGTGATTGTCGGCCCGAGGCCCGACTCGAGCACGATGGTCTTCTTCGCGTCCTTCAGCGGCGGAGTCAGCTTCTCGGACATGGTGATCTTCGCCCCCATGTCGAGCGTGATCGTCTTGCCCTCCATCATCAGCTCCGCCCCGCCGGCGGTCTTCAGATCGTGCGACGCCGGCAGCATCACGTACGAGGTGACGTCGAACAGGCCCTCCTCCCCCGGCGGCGAGACCATCATCGAGATGGATTTCCCGGCCATGATCGAGTCCGTCAGCCCCACCTGCGTCGCCCGGCTCAGCCCGACAACCACGCTCCGGGCGAGCCCCGTCACCTCGCGCGCGTTCTGGAGCACCGTCTTCACCAGGTTCTTGCCGATGGTGACGGTCTCGCTGTTCTTCACGTGCTTGGTGTGATCGTTGCCAATCGTGACGTTCTCATCGTTCTGAACGTGCTTCGTCCGGTCGCGACCGATGGTCGCGACCTCGTCGTTCTTCACGAGCTTGGTCCGGTTGTTCCCGATCGTGCTCTGCTCGTCGTTCTGGACGATCTTGGTGCGATCGTTGCCAATCGTGACGCTCTCGTCGTTCTTCACGAGCTTGGTCCGGTCGCGACCGATGGTCACGTCCTCGTCGTTCTTCACGAGCTTGGTCCGGTCGTTGTCGACCGTGAGCGCGTCGTCGTTCTTCACGAGCTTGGTCCGGTCGCGGCCGATGGTCACGATCTCGTCGTTCTTCACGAGCTTGTGCAGGTCCTTCTCGGCCTGCATGCGCACGAGCTCCCGGCCCGCGGCGTCCTCGAACATCACCTCGTTGTAGCCGCCCGTCCCATGGGTCGAGTTGCTCTTCAAGCCGCTCTGCGTCTTGTTCTCGGGGAGCTTGTACGGCACCTTTTGCAGGTTGGTGTAGACCCGCCCGACGATCACCGGGCGATCGGGATCTCCGCTCAGGAAGTCCACCAGCACCTCTTGCCCGACGCGCGGCAAGTTGGAGCCGCCGTAGCCCGCCCCGCCCCACGACTGACTGACATGGATCCAGCACGAGCTGTTGCTGTCCATCCCGCTCTCGCGGTCCCAGTGGAAATGGACCCGGACCCGGCCGAACTCGTCGGTGTGGATCTCTTCGCCGGCCGAGCCGACGACCGTCGCGCTCTCCACGCCGGAGACCTTCGGCTTGACCGAGGTCAGGGCCGGCCGGTACGCCGCGGCGGCGCTCTGCGCCTCGCAGCGGTGCGTCCACACGCCGTCCGACGTGCCCTCGTGCGTGGAAGCGATGATGAGCTGCGGCAGGGACGGGGCGAGATCCGAGCGCGGGTGATCGAGAATGCCAATCACCACGCCGGGCGCGAGATCGACGGCGCTGGTCTCGAACACGCAGATCTTCGCCCCGCTGCGGCCGGCGTCGAGGCGCCTCCGGGCCAGGGCGCCGCCTTCTTTCTCGTCGGATCGCGTCTTTCCCTTGTCGTCGGCGAAGGGCGTCGACTCGCCCTGATCGGTCCCGAACAGGAACGCTCCGGGCTCGTAATAGAACTGCTCGAGCCGCCCCTCCACGCCGGAGCCGGCGGCCGCGGCGCTGGCGAGGAGCGGATAGCTCGCCGGCAACCGCGGGTCGTGATCCCGCACCGTGATCCGGCCCGGCCGCACCTCCTGGCCGACGCGGACCCGCGTCACGTGCTCGCGATCCGACGCCGTGGGCTGATCGCGGAAGGGGATGGCCGGGCTCCGCGGCTCGCTCGACTGCGGCGCGTCCGCGAGCACCAGCGTCGTCCCGGCGTCCGACGAGGCGAAGTGGAAGGAGATCCCGGCGTCTTCGAGCATGCGCGCGAGAAAGGCGAAGTCCGACTCGGCGTACTGCACGCGGTACTTGCGCTTCTTGTACACGCCCGAGATGCGCAGATCGGTCGGTATCCCCCACTCGGCGAGGAGCTTGGTGACGATGTCGAGCTCCGACATCTGCTGGAACATGCGGTGATTGCGCCGCTGCGTCAAAAGCCACAACGTGGGTACGAAGGTGAGCTCGTAGGTCGACAGACCGCGCTCTTCCACGGCGATCTGCTCGATGTGCTTGCAGATACCCGTCCACGCGGTCGACGCCCCGCTGTCGAGTCGGAAGCTCGCCGGCTGCCCGACGACGGCGTCGAAGTCGATGTTTGGATTGTCACACAGGGCCACGAGGGTGACCTCGAAGAGCGACGACATCCGCTCTTCCGCGGCGAACCGCCGCACGTCGAGCGCGTCGCCCGAGGCGATGTGGGCTGCGAGGTTGCGCGGAGGCGTCGTCATCGCCGGCCTCGCTCGGAGCGGCGGCGCGCGCCGGGCGTGGAAATAACGCGCAAATCACCACGGATTTCCATTGCTGGCCTCCCGATTTCACCGCATACGATGCGAAGGACGCCGGAGCGTACACGCCTTCGAGCGCCCAGGGAACGCCATTTTCCCCCGCCGAGGTGGGCGATCGGCACGGCCCGATCCGGGGATCTTTCGCGCGGCGGCGCCCGGCGCGCGGGCTCGTGCTGGAGGTTGCGTGCTCGCCGGGGATGATCAATAAGTCGACCGCGCGGATATCTTCGATCCGACCACGAGATTGACCTGGAGAAGCAACGGATGAGACGGACTTGGCTTCGAGGCGCGGGCCTTCTCCTCGTGTCGACCGGGGCAAGCTGCGTCGCGCTCGATTGGAATTTTCAAGGCACCTCGTCCACGAGCAGCGGGGCAGGCGGCGACGCCGCGAGCGGCACCAGCGCGAGCGCGACCAGCGGGACGGGCGGCACCAGCGGCGCGACGACCAGCGCCGCGACGACGGGATCCGGGGGCAGCGGCGGGGGGACGGGGTGCGCGCCCGGGCTCACGCTGTGCGGCAGCTCCTGCGTCAGCACCGACAGCGATCCCAGCAACTGCGGCGAGTGCGGCCACGGCTGCCAGGGGCAGGGCTGCACCGCGTCGGTCTGCAAGGCGGTGACGCTGGTAGCAGGGCAGGACTCACCGTGGGGTCTCGCGGTCGACAGCACCAGCGCTTACTGGCTGAGCGTCGGTGGACAGGCCGTGATCAAGATGCCAATCGGCGGTGGCGCCGCGGCCCCGCTCTACCCCGGGCAGCCCAACACGCTGGTGGGCAATCTCCAGGGGATCGCCGTCGACAAGAGCTACGTTTACTGGACCGACTACAGCAACAATCTCA
>JBDTXR010000325.1:0-10698 GCA_040006075.1 Byssovorax sp.
CACGCCGACGCTGGCTCGGGCATGGAGATGCGATCGGTGTCCGACTATCAGGCGCACAAGATCCCGGTCACCCGCGGGCTGGGCACCCTCGCGCACAAGGTGGAGCAGCTCGCCCCCGACACCGAGGTCCTCCGGCGGCTCCAGGAGAAGCTCCCGAAGGGCGCGACTGCCGCGCTCTTCCTCGATCGACCGGTGCCCCCGATCGCGGCAGATACGGTGTCGGATCAAGACACGGTCAAGCTGGTCGACACCACCTCGAACCGCTTCGCCTTCGACGTGAGCGCGGGGAGAGACGGCTATTTCGTGTTCGGACAGCCGATGTTGAAGGGCTTCGTCGCCACCGTCGACGGCGCCCCGGTGGAGATCGCCACCGCCAACGCCCTCTTCCCGGCCGTCTTCGTGCCGCGCGGCGCGCACCACGTGGTCTTTCGCTTCATCTCGAAGCCGTTCTTCGCGGGCGCGGCGATCTGGTTCGTCACGCTGTGGGTGTGGATCGCGGTCTCGATCCGCCGTCGCCGCTGGCTCCTCCCCATCTTCGCGGTCCTCTCGGCGGCGGCGCTGGCGGGGCTCCTCTACGCCTCCGTCTTCAAGGGCCCTTCGTTCGGGACCATCTACTCGTGGCAAGCGAAGCTCGAACCGCCGAGCAGCGCGCCGTGAGCGCCTCGGCGGTCGAAGAAACCAGGATTTTTCCGGCCCTGGCGACCCTGGCGCCCTTGCGGTTTTCCGGGTCCGGTCAGCCTTGAGACGGCTTCTCGCGGTCGCGGTACGGTTTTCCTCGGACCGCGCCTTCCGTCTGCGGGGGGCGCGTGCTAGAAGGGCGCCCCTGCCTTGGTGCGACGCCCTCGCGCCCATTTCCCATACCCCCTGATCTCGCATGAGCGTCCCGTTCTTCAGCGTCGTCCTGCCGGTCTTCAACGAAGAAGGCGTCATTGACGAGCTGCATCGCCGGGTGACGTCGGCGCTCCAGGCGACGGGCCGCACCTTCGAGATCCTCTACGTCGACGATGGGAGCCGTGACGGCTCGTTCGCGAAGCTGAAGGCCGTCCAGGCGAAGGCGGAGACCGTCCGCGTGATCCGCTTTTCTCGGAATTTCGGTCATCACATGGCCATCACGGCGGGCATGGACGCCGCGCGAGGCGAGTGCGTCGTGCTCATGGACAGCGATCTCCAGGATCAACCAGAGGAGATCCCGAAGCTGCTCGTGAAGTTCGAGGAGGGCTTCGACGTGGTCTACGGGGTCCGGATGGGGAAGAAACACGGCCTCCTCAAGCGCGCGGGAAGCCTCCTGTTCGTCACGCTGATGAACGCCATCGTCGGCGACGGCGGCTCGATCAACACGCATATCTTCCGCCTCGTCCGGCGCAACGTGGTCGACGTGGTGAAGAGCTGTCGCGAGCACTCCCGGTTCATCGTCGGCCTGGTGAGCTGGGCGGGCTTCGATCAGATCGGCGTGCCGGTCGAGCACGGCGAGCGCTACGCCGGGGAGACCAAGTATTCATTCTTCAAGATGGTGCGGCTCGCGCTCACCTCGATGACGAATTTTTCGCAGATCCCCCTCCAGCTCGCGAGCTGGATCGGCTTCTGCGCCTCGTTCTTCGCCGTGGTCTACGGCTGCTGGCTCATGGTGCGGAAGGTCGTGTACAACACCGCGGCCGAGGGCTGGACGTCGACCATGGTCTCGATGTTCTTCCTCGGTGGGGTGCAGCTCCTCTGCCTCGGCATCCTCGGGGAGTACATCGGGCGGGTGTTCACCGGCGTCCAAGATCGCCCGCTCTACGTCGTCGCAAAGAAGCTGGGATTCGAGCCCGACCGTGAAGACAAAGAGCACGAGTGACGCGGGCTCCCCTCCTGCTTTTCGAAGTATGGAGTGGTTCGCCCTGCTCTTCCGGCAGTTCCTTCGTTACGGCGCTGTCGGCGTCGTCAGCAACCTCGTCCTCTATCTCCTCTTCGTGGTGCTGAACGCGCTCGGCCTGTCGCCGATCTGGGCGATGACCTCGTCGTTTGCCGCGGGCTGCTGCTTGACCTACTTCGCGCACGGTCGTTATTCGTTTCGATACGGGGCCACGAAGCCCATCCTCGTGGTCAAGTACGCCTTCGTCTATGGCAGCGCCTATGCGCTGAACCTCGTCGGGCTGTGGGTTGGCACCACTCGACTCGGCCTCTCTCCCCGCCTCGCCCAGATAGCGATGATGGTGCTGATCGGCGTCTATCTCTTCCTCTCGGCCCGGTTCTTCGTGTTCCGGACGCCTTCGTCCCCCGCCCCCGCCCCCGGAGCCGATCCATGACGGCTCCTCGTCAGGAAACAGTCCAACCCATGCGCGCCTGGAATCAGTGCCCGGTCTGCCTCGCCGAGCACAGTACGACGGACTTCGTTCATCGGCCCTCGAAATTCATCCCGGGGATCGTGGTGTCGTGTACGGCCTGCGGGATGCGCTACAAGACGCCGGACAACGCCGACATCGCGGCCTGCTACAACGACAGCTACGCCGAGCTGTTCACGACCGACGACGCCGCGGCCACCAAGGCAGAGTTCGACGCCGTCTTTTCCTCGCTCGCTTCCCTCGGGGTCACCGGCGGGAAAATGATGGAGGTCGGCTGCGGCGCGGGCGATTTTCTGGTGATGGCGCGACAGCGCGGCTTCACGGTGTCCGGCGTGGAGCTCACTCCGTCCCTGGCCGCCGCCGCCCGGGCAAAGCTGGGCGACGTCGTTCAAACCGGCGACGCGATGACGCTGGAGCTCCCGGCGCACGAGAGCGACGTGGTGGTGATGCTCGACGTGATCGAGCACGTGCAGGATCCGGCCGCCCTGCTCGCGCGCCTGCGCGGAGCGCTCGAGCCCGAGGGCAAGCTGGTCGTCTTCACGCCCAACCACGCTAGCCTGATTTGCCGCATCGCCGAGGCGCTCTCGGTGGTGTCAGGCGGCCGCTTCAATGGCCCGCTGCGGGAGATCTACGACAGCATGCATGTCTCTTTCTTCGATTGCCCGAGCCTGCAAAAGACCTTCGAGCAGACTGGCTTCGACGTGAAGCAAACGCGCCTGATCGCCTACGAGCCGGATCGGCGCGGGAACGCGAAGGGCGCGACGGCCCAGGCGCTCCGCGGCATCGAGGCCGCGGCGGCGCTCCTCCCCCAGGGTCGATTCCGGGTCCTCATGACCGGCACGCCTCGCGCCCCTGGCTGAGCGGGGCGCGGGAGAGGGCTTTGGGCGCGACGGTCACCCCGTCGCGCCCAAGCTCACAGGATCTTGCCGTTGAGAATGACCCTGTCGACGAGGGCTTTGGCCTCGAGCAGGCGTCGATACCAGTTCACGGTCGAGGTCCACGGCTCGGGCGACAGGGCCCCGCTCTTCAGGCCTTCGTAGATCTCGCGGACCCCTTGATCCGGGGTGATGTCGGCGCGGAAGTCCAGGACTTTGCTCATCTTTTCGAATGAAACATTGTAGTTTCGCTTGTCGGGATCGTCGGGCACGACCTGGACGTCGATGGGGAAGGGGATCACCTCACGTACGGTGTATGCGGCGCTGATGACCTGGAGGTTGGTATGCCCGACGTTGAACACCTGACCTCCGACGTCCGACGCGGGCGCCGTGAGGATGCGCTCGAAGGCGCGCGCCGTGTCGCTCACGTGGACGAGGGGCCGCCACTGGCGGCCACCGCCGGTGATGAAGAGCTTGCCCTTCTCCACGGCGTTGAGCGTCATGATGTTGATCACGAGATCGAACCGCATCCGGCGCGACATCCCGAACACCGTGGCTTGACGCAGCACGGTGACGGTGAAATCAGGGCTGTTCAGCGGCAGCACGTCGAGCTCGGCGCCGAGGTTGGCCTTGGCATAGGTGGTGATCGGGTGGACGGGGCTCGACTCGTCGAGGCGGGAGTTGTCGCCCGTCCCGTAGACCGAGCAGCTGCTGGCGAGCACGTAGCGCTTGACGCCGGCCTTCTTCGCCGCGGTCGCCACGCGGACGCGGCCATGATGATTGATGGCCTCGGTGAGCTCGGGATCGAGATCGCCGCTGGGATCGTTGGAGAGCGCGGCGAGATCGCACACGCCGTCGACGCCGCGCAGGTGCTCGGGCTCGACGTCGCGGATGTCGGCGATGCGGAGCTCGAAGCGCGGGTTCGCGAGCACGTCTTCGCCGAGGCGCTCTTGCCCGAAGAAGTAGCGGTCGAGTCCGATCACCCTGTGACCCGCGTCGAGCAGGCGACGAACCAGGGTCGTACCGATGTAGCCGCCGGCGCCAGTTACCAGGATCACCATGTTGCCACGACCTCGCGCAGAGCGGTGATGACCGCGTTGATTTCTTCTTCGGTGAGACCAGGGTACGTGGGGAGGGTGATCGTCGACTCGCCCCAGGCGTACGAGACCGGGAATTGCTCGGCCGTGTACCCGTATTTCTCGCGGTAGAACGTGAGCGTCGGGACAGAGCGGTAGTTGACGGCAACGCCGATCCCGCGCTCGTTCAGGCCGGCGATGGTCGCGTCGCGGTGGGCGGGCGGGACCCCGATGGTGAAGAGGTGCCAGGCGTGGACGGTGGCCGGATCGACGTGGGGTATCTGCACGCCGGGGATAGTGGAGATGCCGGCGCGGTACTGCGCCGCCACCTGCTCTCGTCGCTCCCGGACCTCGCGCACGCGGGCGATTTGCGGCGGCAGCAGCGCCGCGAGCAGATCGGGGAGGTTGGCCTTCACGCCGAGACGCTCCATGTCCCAGTGACGATACCCCCCCGTGCGGTAGCGGTCGGCCGCGCCGGCCGACATGCCATGAAGGCGCGTCTTGCGCATGGCGTCCGCGAGGTCGTCGCGCCGGGTGACGATGGCCCCGCCTTCACCGCAGGTGACGTTCTTGGTCGCGTAGAACGAGAAGATGGCCGCGTCGGAGTGGGCGCCGGGCTGGTAGCCATCGCGGGTGCCCTCGAAGCAGTGGGCGCAGTCCTCGAGGATCGCCACGCTCGGGGCCAGCGCCTCGCGCATCCCGCGGATGTCGGCCATTTGCCCGTAGAGATGCACGGGAATCACCGCCTTGGTCCGGGGCGTCACGGCGCGGGCGACGGCCTCCGGCGTGAGCATGAGCGTGGCCGGATCGACGTCGACGAACACCGCTTTACCGCCGATGAGCTCGACCATGTTGGCGGTGGCGATGAACGTCATCGCGGGGACGATGACCTCGTCTCCGGGCTGGATGCCGAGGGCGAGCAGGGCGGCGAGGGCGCCGTTCGTCCACGAGTTCACCAGCAGGGCGTGCGGGGCGCCGAAGAAAGAGGCAATCTGCGCCTCGACCTCGCGGCCGACGGCGCCCGAGGTGAGCATCGGCGACTCGAGCACCCTGGCGATCGCTCCAGCGTCAGACGGACCGAGGCCGTGTCGGTAGAAGGGGACGTTCATGCCTCAGCTCGTTGCACGTAGATCCGGCGCGCGTCAACCGTCGCTTTCGGCGTGGCGCCGCGCCATTCTGGGGCCTGGAATCAGAACCATCGGTGATACCACAGCTCCATCGATGCGGTCATGAAGCCAACCCGCTGATAGAGCCGCTGGGACGCGCGGTTTCGCCCTTGAGTGACGACGGTGATCCGGGAGTGGCCGGCCGCGGCGGAGAGATCGATGGCGCGGGCGCACAGGGCCGCTCCGACACCGGCGCCGCGGGCCTCGGCGTCGACCGAGATGAGGCCGATAGATCCCTCGTTTTCGTGGGCTTTCCAGGTGATGTAGCCGACGGGATCGGCGCCGCGCGCGACCACCACGACCCGGTCGGCGAGGCCCTTCAGGCTGTTCTCCATCCAGGTCGCGTAGAGCGCGTCGGCGCGCTCGCGCGCGAAGCCGGGATCGGCGTAGAAGCGCGTGTCGAGGTGGTGCGATCCGGCGAGCGCGGAGAGGCGCGGTGCGTCGGCCGGGATCGCCTCGCGGAGCACGAGCTCAGGCGCCAGCGCCGTGGCCATCGCCGCGGGTTTACGCTCGTAGGTGACGCGCACGTCGGCGAGGTGGAACCCGTGCTTCTCCGCGGCCTGCACGGTCGCGTCGTCGTCGCTGCGGGCGAGGAAATAGAGGCAGCGCACGCCCTCGGACTCGCACGCGGCGAGGGCGGCCGCGGCGCGGGCGTCGTCGAGCCGATCGCCGCCGAGGCGCGCGATGGAGAAGCCGAAGTGCGCCGAGTCGAAGGCCAGGTGATCGACGCCGGCCGTCACGAGGCGCCCTGGAGACGCGCCGCCGCGTCAGGAGAAAGCGTAAGCATGATGGCGCGTAGAGAAGCCCGAGGCTCTCCGCCTTGTCAAGCGCGGCGAGCGGCGGCCGATCTCGGCCGCGCCCGCCACGAGACCGCGGCGACGCCGGCGCCGAAGAGGCGGCGGACAATCCACGGATCGAAGAGGTCGCGGACGAGGACAGGTATCTTCGACGGCAGGTCGTCGGGCAGCCTGCCGAAAGTGAGCATGCGCCAACCGTCCTTGGCTTGGCGCTCATGAGCGGAGAGATGCCATGAGCGCGGGGTGTCCGTGGGTGTGGCGAAATGGTCTTGAAAGCGTTCGTGCACTTCCCGCTTCGTGCGATACGCGGCGCGTTACTCGTCTGGCCTCTTCTCAACGGGCCGTTGACCGGATCCCGGCGTCGAGGTCAACGTGATGTCGAATTTCCAGGTACCTCGCGCGCTCATGGAGGCACATTTAAAATGATCTGCAACATTCGCTAGTTGCTCAAGGTGACGAGGGCGATTTTTTGAGCCCGTTCAGGTGATCTCCGGCGTAGTCGGTCAGAAATTTGATTGACCAGAAAGACGCTGACACGTAGTTTCGCAACGTCGCTTTTGAATCCGGCGCCTCGGTCCAAAAGCAAGTCCGTCGCGGCGCGTGAAGCGCCTGAGCAGTCGATGCCGTCAACGGATCGACTGGTCGCGTCTCAACATTGCATCATCGAACGATTCAGCGGAACCAGCGCAGGGTTTCGAGGGTCGACCTGCGTCCGGCGGCGCAGGGGTCGCCGCTGGGACGTCGCCCAGGCACGTACATGTCAGGACGAACCGGCAGCACAATCATTCCTCAACCACGGGCCCGCGCGTCAGCGCATGTGGGCGCGATCAGGAATCATGATGAAGACCAAATCAGGTGTCTGTCTGAAGTCAGATGGCGCGGGTCGGCTCGCCGCCGCGACCGACGGTAAATCGCCGGCGTCAGACGCAAAGCACGGGGCAGGCCTCGCCAGCGTCTTGCTGGCAATCGCGCTGCTTCTCGTGGCTTGCGCGCCCGAGACCGGGGCGCCCGTCGACGCGAACGTCGGCGAGAGCGAGGCCCAGCTCAGCACCGCGGGCATGCACGGTTTCATGCTCACCTCCGACGCCGACAACACGCTGGCGGTCACCGCCGTGGGCGCGGTGAACGGCACGACGCTGAAGGTGTACAAGGGATGCACCTGGGAAAACCCGGAGTGCACCTGGTCGTACGTGAACGGGATGATCGTGAGCGACGCCGATCCCACGCTGGCGATCAACGCGTGGGGCGGCGCAGGCGAGGGCGTGGTGCTCCGGCTGAGCAACATCTGCACGACCAGCAACACCTCGTGCACGTGGACGTACAGCCACGGTGAGTTCCTCAGCGACGCCAACCTCTCGTTGGCGATCAACTCGTGGGGCGGCGGTCATCCCGGCGAAACCCTGAAGCTCACCAGCACGTGCAGCTCGAGCAACACCTCGTGCACGTGGACGATGCACCGGGCGATGCTCTTCAGCAACACCGGGACAACGCTGGCCTGGAACGCGTGGGGCGGGGCGGCCGAAGGCGCGAATGTGCGGTTGAGCGACATCTGCTCGCGGACCAACACGTCATGCACGTGGACGGTGAAGAAGGGCAATATCATCACCGACGGCAACTCCGGACTAGGGGTCATCGGCGGGTCCACCAACCTGACGCAGCTTCAAACCACCGGGTTCTGTGCTCCTCCGAACACCAACACCACCTGCACGTGGACCTTCAAGCACGGTCAGATCATCAGCGATGCGGCCTCGACGCTGGTCGTGAATGCGTTTGGTGGAATCGCGGCGGGGGCCTTCCTCAAGGTCAACACCGCGTGCACCTTGAGTAACACGAGCTGTCTCTTCTCGGCCCAGGTCGGCGGCCCGCAGTGTGTAGGTAGCCTCGAGCCGTCCTGTCCCGGCGCGCCGGACCCGATCACGTCGGTCGTCCATCAAGATTCAGTGATAGCGAACATCCTCGCCGACGAGCGGGCGGCTCACCCCGAAATCCCCGCCATCGCCGCGGCGATCGTGATCGACGGGCAGATTCACCTCGCGACCGCCGGAAAACGAAAATGGACGGACACCTCGGACACGCTGCAGGAGACGGACCAGTTCGAGGCGGACTCGATCGCGAAGGCCGTGTCCGGTTCGTTGATGGCCATCGCCGTCGATAGGGGCATCATGTCGTGGAGCGACACGCTCGGGCAGGATAGCGCCTACCAAGGCGTCTCCGGCGCCTACTCGCAGTATCTCAACGTCACGCTGGCCGAGTTGAACGCGCACGCAGGCGGCATGTGGGCCGATACAGGCGCGCACCAGTGCGGCGGATGCACGCTTGGCAGCCCTGACCCGACGTGCGTGCTCTGTCAGGCGAACGGGTACAACCCCAACTCCGCGGCGGCCTCTGACTACAGCGCTCTTTCGACGCCGGCGCTGCGCCGCATCGCGATCACGCAGGATTCAATGCGGGACCTTCCCCTGTTCACGCCTGGTGGAGGCTACATTTACGGTGGTGACACGATCTATGCGATCTCGCTGCTGGAGAACAAGACGAGCGCGGCCTACCTCCCGCTCGTGAAGGATTGGATCTTCAAGCCCCTCGATATGGCCCACAGCGGCACCCTGCCCGATGTCTGGCAACACAACTGGAACTCTGCCGGCTCCGGGACGATGAGCATGGTCGCCCCGGCGCAGGAGCAGTCGAATCCTCGGTTGGGCGTGGGTGGAATTTCGATGTCAATCGAGGATGCTGCGCGCTTCATCCACGCCGCGATGCACTCGGCGACCGCCACCGGACATCTCTGGTCCGATGCGACTCAGCAGACGATCATGCAAGGCGTCGAGCATAGTAACTATACGCCCCACGCCTTCTCCATGAACATGAACGAGAGCGCTGGAGGGCCCGAAATCTGGAAGGACGGATGCGATCTCAACGGCAACAACTCCATCGTCAGCACCTGGCCGCGCCGAAAGGTGGCCCTCATCGTGATGACGAACTACGCGACGCTGACGACCTGCGACACCGTTCTGGGTGAGGTGTATGGGAAGCTTGTTACCGCCCTTTCCGTGAGCTACGGGCTCTCGGCACCGCCCTTTCCGTACACCTCTGCGCCGACATACCACGCGACGACGGTGACTTCGACGCCGGCCAGCGCAAGCGCCAGCAACGCGGTTGATGGTGTTTATGGGACCTCATGGGCAGTGTCGGACGGCACCACTTCCGCGAGCCTCAGCGTGACGCTCTCGGCGGCGAGCAGCATCGGCCACATCTACCTCAGCGAGGTCGGAGACGTCCCGTCCACGCCGGCGACGTCGTCGGCGATCGGTGGCGGCGCCTCGAATCAGCTTCGCAGCAACAGCTATCAGGTATGGCTCACGGTCGGGGCCGTCGAGTCCCTGGTGGCGAGTGGCTACACCATCGGCTTCGATCGGCTCATCACCATCCCGACGATGACGGGCGTAACGAAGGCTCGATTGGCGGTTACGGGCACTAATGCTCCTATCATCTCGGAGTTCCACGTCATGCCCTGATCCACGGGCGGCGTCCGGCGCCACCGCGCCGCCGACTCGATGCGTGTCGCAGACTCCTGACACGATGAGACGGCAACGCGGGGCGCCAAGCGGCCGAATCTACCCTTCTCCTCACCAATCCTCCACTCCGCGCGTCATCGAGGCCCGGGCGCCGCGGTCGATCGCCGGCGCCCTGCTCACAGATCGAACAGCCGCCCCTGCGCCGTCGGCCGGCGGAACGCGTTCTTCGATACCCCCTCTCCTCTCTCCTGATCGCGGTTCAGCCCGAGCTTGCGGCAGTGCACGTCGAAGAGCGACTGAACAGCCTCCCAGCGCGCGCCCTGGCCAGTCATCCGCGAGCCGAAGGCGCTCTCGTTCATCTTGCCGCCGCGGACCTCGAGGATCGCGTTGTTGATGCGCTTCGCCCGCTCGGGGAAGGCCTCTTCGATCCGCTCCTGGAATACGGGGAGCACCTCCGACGGCAGCCGCAAGAGCGTGATCCCCGCGCGGGTGGCCCCCGCCGCGCGGGCGCGGGAGAGCAGCACCGGGACGTCGGTGTCGTTGAGGCCGGGGATGACGGGCGCGATGAGGATCCCCGTGGAAATGCCGGCGTCCGAGAGCCGCCGCATCGCCTCGAAGCGGTTGGACGGGCGGTTGGCGTACGGCTCGATCTTGCGCGCCACGTCGTCGTCGGCGAAGGCCACGCTCATGCTCACGTGCGCGCCGGCGCGCCGGGACAGCTCGGCGATGAGCTCGACGTCGCGGCGGATGAGGGCGCCCTTGGTGACGATCGAGACCGGGTTCTGGAACTCGAGGCAGACCGTGAGGCAGCGCCGCGTCAGCTCGTAGGTGGCCTCGAGCGGTTGATAGCAATCGGTGATCCCCGAGAAGGCGATGACCTCGCCTTGCCAGCTCTTCTTCGAGAGCTCCTTGCGGAGCAGCTCGGGGGCGTTGCGCTTGACCACGATCTTG
>JBDTXR010000326.1:0-10688 GCA_040006075.1 Byssovorax sp.
GGCTGGAGGCGGCCGTGGGTCTTGTAGTGCCACTGAAGGTGACCGAGCCACAAGACCAGCTCGGCGATCGACTTCGCTCGCGGGTTCACCTCGATGCCGAAGAGCTGGGCCGGGCTTACCCGGCTTATGTCGAGAAGCTGCTGCTTTTCACCCAAGGCGCGCAGCTCGGCCAGGACTTCGCTCTCGATCTGCTTCAGGATATCGAGGGTCACATACAGAAAGTTCCCCGTGCCGCAGGCGGGATCGAGGACCCTTATCTGGGTGAGGCGGGTATGAAACCGCCGCAGCGCCTCCCTGGCCTCCTCGGGCTTTTCTTGCTCCCGGCAGCGGAACACCTCGGCGCGGACCACGTTCCACTCGTCGCGGACCGGCTCTTCCACCGTGGGCCGCACCAGCCGCTCCACATAAGCCCGCGGCGTGTAGTGGGCGCCCAGCTTGTGGCGCTCCTTCGGGTTCAAGGCTTGTTCGAGCAAGGTGCCAAAGATGGCCGGCTCCACCTTCGACCAGTCGCGCTCGGCGGCGACCAGGAGCTTCTTGAGCTGCCCTTCGTTGAGTCGGAGCGCGCTGGCATGGTGGAACAGGCCGCCGTTGAAGCGGAGCAGCTTGTCCATGCCGAAGATCGAGCCCGCGTTCATCGCCTGCCAGAGGTTCTCGATCGCGGACGGGAACAGGTCGGGCTTCGGGATCCACCGCGTTTTCAGGGCGTTCGTGAACAGGTTGGCTTCGAGCAGGCCCACGTCCTCGGCGAACATGGTGAAGAGGCAGCGCATCAGGAACTCGGCCACCAGCTCGGCCTTGTTGCCACTCTTCTCGAGATCGGAGGCGACCTCGGCCAGCAGCCCGGCCACGTCTTCGGAGACCTTCTTGGCGTGCCGGGCGGGATCGAGCAGGAAGGGATCGGTCCAGATGGTGCGCAGGAGATCGGCGTGCTCGGCCAGCTCGGCGAACGGCAACCGCTTCTTCTCGGGGATCGGGAACGGCGTGTACCGCGCTGTCCCGTCGAAGCCGGCGTAGACGTCGAAGCAGCGGGCGATGTCGCAGACGATGAGGAAGGGCGGCGGCGCGGCGATGTTCTCCGCATACCGCATCGCCTGGGTGCAGGCGCGCTGCATGGCGTTCTCCCAGCCTTCGGTGGAGACCTTGGCGCCGGCCTTTGGCGTGGTCTTCTCGGCGCTCTGCTTCGCCTCCAGCACGAAGCAGCCCTCTTTGTAGAGGTCCATGAACCGGGTGGTGACCTTGCCGTCGGGCGCCTGGACGCGGACGTCGCGCTCGAAGACGTACCGATCTTTTTCGGGATCGCCGCGCTTGGGATCGGGCTCGGGGAGATCGAGCACCTGGCAGAGCTCCTTGAGGAAGGAGTCCTTGTTGGCGCGCTCGGAGCTGCCGGACTTGAGCCAGCGGTCGATGAAGGCGGGGAGGTTCATGAGCTGCGCGAACATACACGGGCGCGGGTGGCCAGGTGCAAGCGATCATCGACCGTTCGGGCGCAGGGGCGGAACGCACCCCCACGACGGCGCCGCTCCGGGTCCGGCTCGATGGGAATTGCGAAGTAAAAGCCGGCACTTGGCCCCCATTTGCGCCATCCCCTTCCAGGTCCGGATCTGGATGCTCGTCCGCGTCGGAACATTTTCAGCTTGACGGTCCCGCGGCACCTCGTGTTTTCTGCCGCGCAGGGAGGACACATGACCAAACAGTCTGTGACCAGTTCATCTGTGGCAAGTCCGCACGACATTGACGATCTCTCCGCGGAAGAGATCGCCGCTCGCAAGGCCCAGACCGACGTGCACGTGCAGGCCATCCGGGATCTGTGGCCCAATCTCCAGCGACTCGAAGAGATCGATCGCACCAGCAGCGGTGGGAAGAACCTCAGCTCCTTCGTGCCTGCGCTCCTTCAGCTCTTCGCCATCCTCCGGGGCAAGGATCCCAAGGAGGTCGAGCTGGCCAGTCAGTTCAACGCGCTCGGGGACGAGGACTTCGGCGACGATCCGGAGAAGTTCGAGCCCGAGCTGCTGGAGCGTCGCATTCTCCGCGTCGCGGCCGAGCAGAAGATCCAGGCCTCGCTCGACGATCTCCAGCGGCACTTCGCCGACGACGTGCTCCACACTGGCAATCAGGTGATGGCGCCTGGGCTCCTGGCGCTGGCCCTGGCGCGCACGCTCTCGGCGACGAACAAGAAGTACAAGTCGCTGCTCGCGCCCGTGATTGACAAGCTCCGCGAGATGACCAAGGCCGCTCGGGCCGGCGCCGCCAACGCGGTCGCGAAGAAGAAGGCCGCCGCGGGGAAGTAAGCCCCGACCGCAGCGCCTGCCGCACCTCGTCCCACCTTTTCACTCATTCCCCTTCACTGTCGATCGACCTCGCCGGGCGGCTCGCGCCGGTGGGGCGAAATCTTGTATGCTTTCCGGAAGTTAAAGCCGCCTGGAAGGGGTGCTTCGACGGCCCTGGTCTGCGTCCCGAAGAGGGGCGTCTGGTATCTCCAGATAGCAGACGCCCCTCTTCGGGATATCAGCCGTGGCCTCCGGCGATACCAGGCGAGGCCTGCGGCGATACCAGGCATGGCCTCCGGCGAGGCCAGGCGTGCATGCTCGTCAGGGCACGCCTGGCCTCCGGGGATGCAGCCAGCGCCAATGAGCGCACATCTTACCCTCCGGGACCTCTCCGACCCATGGGACGTGGGAGGACATCCGCGACCGCGGCAATCGCAACAGGACGGAACAACGTCCGTCCACACACCCCGCCGTGTGCTTTCTGGTGGACTTGTCCGGGAAGAAACGAGAGAGTCGGGCCAACGCGATTGGCGTACGTCGATCCCGCGAGGTCCCGATGATCCACATCCTGTCGATGCCACCTCCGGTCCACGACGTTCTCAGGCGATGTATTCATCAGGTGTACTTACCGCTCCTTCTCGTCCTGGGCTTCGTGCTCAGCGGGGCAGGCTGCCGGAGCGACGATCCACCGGCGCAACCGATCGGGCTTCCGGTGCTCGACGATTCCGACGCTTCTCCGGTCGCGGGCGCCGTTCAGGGCGCGTTCAACGTCACCAGCACCGGCGAGTCCACCTACACTCTTTCGCTCGTCGTCCCGCCCGGCGCGGCAGGGATGCAACCGTCGCTGGCCGTCTCGTACAGCAGCGCCTCCGGCGACGGGATGCTCGGCATGGGGTTCTCGCTTACTGGCCTGTCCGCGGTGACGCGCTGTCCGCGCACCGTCGCGCAGGACAGCCAGCTCCGCAGCGTCCGCTACGACCAGGGCGACGCGATTTGCCTCGATGGCGCGCGCCTCGTGCAGGTCGGGAGCAGCAACGGGGTGATCGAGTATCGAACGTTCCCCGACACGTTCGTCAAGGTGCTTGCCTCTCCGAGCAAGGTCGCCGAGAATCCTGCGGATACGCTGAAAGTGTTCGCTCGCTCCGGGCTTATCCTGGAGTATGGATCATCACCTGACTCGAAGGTCATGGGGCGAAGCGGTGTCATTCGATCGTGGCTGGTCAACCGTGTGAGCGACCGGAGCGAGAACACGATCGACTACGAGTACCTGAACATCTCCGCGGGGCACGAGAACACCACGGAGTACGTTCCGCTCCGCATCCGGTACACCGGTAACCGGAGCGTGCTCCCGAGCCGAACCGTGCAATTCGCCTACGAGCCGAAGGCCGACTCCGATGCGCGGACCTTCTTCGCGGGCGGCATGGAGCTGACGAGCACCCAGCAGCTCGCGACGATATCCATGTTCGGTCCCGAAAGCTCGCTCGTGCGCCAGTACCGGTTCACCTACAAAACTGGTGCAGGCTCGGGGCGGACCGTCTTGCGCAGCGTCAGGGAGTGCGCCGCGGATGACACGTGCAAGCCGCGAACGACGTTTGGTTGGTACGGGGGGACCGCGGATTTCGAGCGGATCCCGACGACGATCACCGTGCCGCAATCGCACCTGGCCGCGCCGATGATGATGGATGTGACCGGCGACGGGCTCGACGATCTGGTGGTGCCCACCGTGCCGTGGGACGCCGCGGCGCACAGCGACGTTCCCACGACCGACTGGACGATCACCCCCAACACGGGAGCGGCATACTTTCAATCGCCCGTGATCGCTTACTCGGAGGACCACAACGACGGCAAGAACGATCCCGTTCTTCAGCACCAGCCCGATCTGAAGGTCCAGCCGGACTACGGGACGCCGATCGATTACAACCAGGATGGTTTGATGGACATCCTGGTCCACAACGTTCATGAGACGGCCTTCAGCTTCGCGAATACCTGGGGCGTGCTGCTCGCGACTCCGCAGCATACGTTCAAGCTGATCGACACCGGGATCCCGCGGCCGAAGCACCTCGTCGACGGGGCACTCAAGCTCAACAACCGAGAAGCGTCCGCGCACCTGGCCGACGTGAACGGGGACGGCGTCGCCGATCTCATCCAGTGTGAGCGCGATCCGACTGCGGGCGGGGGCGATGCGTTCCGATGGACACTGCGGCTCTGGACGCCTACCGGGCCTGGGTTCGAGCCGGTGGCGCGGCCAATCGCGAAGCCGGCGCAGGATTTGAGCCTGTTTCACTGCGCCTGGAATATCCACGCGGTGGATCTCAACGCCGATGGCAAGACGGACCTCGTTTTTGCCGACCTCGGACTGGACGGGAATTCGCCGCAGGAAGCTCATCTCTCGATGAGCTACGACGAGCACACGGACGCCTGGGAGACCGAGAAGATTGGCAACCTCGGGACGGCCTTTGCCTCCTATCTCTTCCTTGATGTCAACGGCGATGGGCTGCCCGATCTGGTCAAGCTCGAAGGCCTCACCGGCCAGCCCGTGACGTACATCAACACCGGGGATAACCACGGTGCGCGCTTCGGTGCGGGGGTCCAGAGCATCACCGACTACATCCCTGGCAATTTCGCCCCGCTCTGGGACCTGGCGGCGGTGCTCGATTTCAACGGCGATGGGCGGCAAGACGTGCTCGTTCCGCTCACGGAGGAGGACGGGCTTCCCTCCTGGGTGATCCTTCGCTCCACGGGCAAGACGAGGGAAGGCACGTTTGAGCTGGTGAGGACCAAGATCCCCTTCGAGGCCGAGCTTAGCCAGCAAGGGGCGACGATCTCCAATCGGCTCGGGCCACGGATCACCGATGTCGATGGTGATGGGACGCCGGATGTCGTACTGCCGATTAAGAATGTGTTCACGATCTTCCGGTCGACTGGCACGCACCAGGATCTCCTCGCCAGCATCCACGACGGACTGAACGCGCACGATCCGCAGGATCCGGAGAATGTGCCGACGGTCGCTATTACCTATGGCAATCTTGTGGACGGTGCGCTCACGGCCGGGGGCGCTGCGGAAGAGAGCTACGATTACATTTCCAAAGGGTGGTTTGCACCGGACTGCGCGTATCCGCTTCGATGTGTCGTTGGACCGCGCCAGGTCGTCAAGGAGGTCGACGTCAACAACGGTGCGGACAAGCTGCGGCGCTCGCACATTCAGTATCGGGGTGGCCGGTACGATCGCCGCGGGCGCGGGTTCCTCGGCTTTCACGCCAGGATCACCACCGACCTCGACACGGGATCGGGGAACCTCGACATCTACGGCGCGGCGTCGGAAGTCGACCTGGGAAGCGTCAAGACCTATCCCGAGGCCGGCGCGATCAGCGAGTCGATTCGGTGGACGCCGAATCCGCGTCCCCAGGATCCAGGGCGGATCGAGCTGTCTTTTGCGACCATCAAGCGCGAGCTGCGAAAGACGAGCGGCGGCGCCACGTACTTCCTGATGCCTACGTTGGTCTCTCGATCCTGGAAGCAAGGGCAGTTTCAGCCGGGAGGGGGGCAGTCACTCCATGCGTGGCTTCAGCTCTCGGCGGAGGCGGGCTCGGCGAACGTCGGCGGATCGACCGTGGCGACCACGGATTACGACGACTACGGGAACGTTCTCGCCTCGGTCACGACGACACCCGAGGTCGATCTCACCACGACGATCTCCGACGTGAAGTTCAACAACGATCCTGGCTCGTGGCTGATCGGCCAGCTTGCCAGTCGGACCGAGTGCAGCACGGCCGCCAATCTCATTCAGTGCCGGAGCGTCGCGCGGACCTACGACGCCACCTCGGGGCTCGTGAAGGACGAGATTGTGGACGCGGAGGGTGACGTGACGATGCACCTCGCGATCACCTACGAGCGGGATGACTTTGGCAACGTCACGACCGCGACCGCGGACGACAAACTCGGGAACCATCGCACGTCGAAAACCACCTACGAGCCGAGCGGAACGTTTCCGAACAAGCATGAGAACGCGGTTGGGCACGTGGTTGTCCCCGACTTCGACCCGGGCCTTGGCGTCATGCGCTCGCTGACGGACGAGAACCAGCTCACGACAACGTGGAAGTACGACGGTTTCGGGCGGCGGATCCTGGAGAAACGGCCGGATTCGACGGAGACTGTGCGGACGCTGGTCCGGACCAAGGACGGTGGCCCGAAGCAGAACGAGTGGAACGTCAAGATCACCACGACGACGGACGGCGGAGGGGATTCGGCGGTTCAGTACGATAGCCTGGCACGCCCGATCCGGTGGTGGACGCATGGCACGCAGACCGGGCACGATCCGCCAGCGCGGCTGACGGCGGAGATCGTGTTTGACGACCTGGGTGAGCACGTCGCGCGCCGGTCCATATTTGAGAGCGAGGCGCTTGCGCCCGAAAACCGGCACTACGACGAGTTTACGTACGATCCGACCGGCCGTGTCGACACGCATACGACGCCGTGGAACGCGGTGACCACGTACGAATACGACGTGAAAACCGTCCAGGTGACGGACCCGCTCGACAAGGTCACCACCGAGGAGCGCGATGCTCTCGGGCGTCTGGTGAAGGTCACCGACGCTGCGCTCGGGATCACGTCCTACACTTATGGTCCGTTCGGCGCGCGCTCGACTGTCACGGATCCCGGCAAGGCGGTGACCACCACGCAGCACGATGCGTACGGCCGTGTTCGCACCTCGATTGATCCGGACAAGGGCACGACGGTCCTCGGATATGACGGATTCAGCGAGCTTGTCTCGACATTCGACGCGCAGGGCCGAACCTCGACGTTCGTTTACGATGCGCTCGGGCGCAGGACACGGCGCGAGGATAAGGCGAGCAAGAACAGCCCGGTCGAGGCGACGATCTGGACCTGGGACACGGACCTCCTGGGCGCGCTCGCGAAGGTCGAGAGCCCGGAGGGGACAACGAGCCGCTACACCTACGATGCGCTCGGGCGGCCTGAAACGACCACGCAAGATATCGCGGGCGAGCTGTTCAGCACGACGGCCACCTACGATGACCTCGGGCGCGTCGCGACGGTCCGTTACCCGGACGCCGCCGGGCTTGCGCCGTTCGCGGTCAAGAATGAATACGACCCTTATGGCCACCTTGTTCAGGTCTGGGATCCCTCGAACAAAAGCAAGGGCGACGTCTACTACTGGCGGCTCGCGGAGACCGACAACGCCGATCGTATGACGGCGGAGTCGCTCGGCAATGGGTTCACGACCCGGCGAACGTACTTTGACGACAAGGGCAGCCTCAAGAGCATCCAGACGGCCAAGGGCGCCGAGTCGCCCGTGCAAGACCTGGCGTATGAGTATGACGCGAAGCTCAACCTCCTCACGCGCCACGACGCGCTCCAGCCGCAGAACACGTCCGAGTTCTTCCAGTACGACGCGCTCGATCGCCTGAGCTGCGCCTCGTTCTCCAGCGCGCCGGTATGCCCGAAGCCGGATCGCTACACCTACGCTCCGAATGGGAACCTGCTCACGAAACCGGGACTCTCCGGCATCTATGCCTATGATCCGAGCCACCCGCACGCCGCTCAGACCGCAGGCACAGACAGCTTCACTTATGATCCGGTAGGCAACCAGATCACGAGGTCCGGCGCGACGGTCGCATACACCGCGTTCGATATGCCGAGAGCCTTCACGCCGGCCCCAGGCCAAGGCGGCGTACCGGTCACCCTGGAATATGACGGCAGCCAGAACCGCGTGCGCAAGACGTCGGGCTCCGAGGTCACCGTGTATGTCGGCGGCCTCTACGAGCGCACGACCAACACCACGACCGGCGCAGTCGAGCATCGGTATTTCGTCCATTCCAGCGAGCGCGCCGTAGCCGTCGTCACGCGATCTTCCGCTCCGGTCTCACAGGAAAAGACCCGCTACCTTCACGTCGACAACCTCGGCTCGGTCGAGACCGTCACCGACGAGACCGGAAGCAAGGCCGACGAGAAGCGGAGCTACGACGCCTTCGGCGCGCGCCGCAACCCCACCTGGGGAGCCCCGCCTATCGCCTTCTCTTCCCTGACGACGCGCGGCTTCACCGGACACGAGGACGACGAGGAGCTCGGCCTCGTGAACATGAAAGGCCGACTTTACGATCCGAAGATCGGCCGGTTCCTCACGACGGATCCTCTAGTTTCCCATCCGGCGTCTGGCCAGAGCTGGAACCCGTACAGCTATGTGCTCAACAACCCGCTCGCTCATGTGGATCCGAGCGGTTTCGAGGACGCGCCGCCACCCCATGTGACGGTCTCCCAGGATGGCAGCGTCACCATGTGGGGTCCACCCACGGCGCAGCAGGCGGCGGAAGCGAAGGCGGCACAGGAGGCAGCCGACGCCAAGGTCGCACGCGAGTGGTATGTGCCCTTGCCGCAGGATATGAAGGCAACCGGGACGACGGCCGGCACAATCACGCAGCCCACGGTCGATGGGACCCCTCCCGGCCTGGCGGCGGCGCTGCCGCTGATTACACCCGGCCTGCCTGGCTCTCCGCTGGGCGCGCCCGGCGCCCCGTTGTCTGGACCGTTGAGCGCCCCCGGGCCTTTTCGCCCCAACGCTTTCGCCCCCGGGTCGTTTATCGAGCCACTGCCTCCCGGCTCCGCGCCCTTGGAGGCACCGGGCCTGCCCGCCGTGGCGGCGGAGGCGCCGGGGGTGACCTTGGGCGGAGTGCTGGGCGGGGCCGCTTTCGTTCTCGAAATGGGGATGGTGTTCGAGGGCGATGCGAACCTGGATCTGCCGAAGGAGTATGATGTTGTCCCGTACAAGGATAAGGCTGCCGGGTTCCATAATCACCACGGCGTATTGGACAAGTGGGCATCCAAGAATGTTCCCGGCTACGTCAGCCGAGCCGCGAACTCGCCGACTATTCGTCTTTCCGTGGCGCACCACATTGCCACGTTCGCGGTTTACAGTGAATGGCTCAAAGAAAGAAGTGGGCGCGGACTCGGCGGACCATTTGACTGGACGCTCGTGACTCCTCAAGAGATTCTGGATCTGTCGGAACGTCAGCTTAATGTTGCCGACGTGCCGGCGAGTTCGAGACTGGACTATTATCACCAATTTACTAGTTACATTTATGGTTTGAAATGATGAACCCGGACGACGCAATCAGCTTCTCCAACGACGTCTTGAAGAAAGTCGGATACGACAGGCGAGCGCTCTCGTCGTCGCTGCAAGTGGTGCATCTGATCGGCTGGCTTGACTACGAGGTAACTCTTGGAGGCGTGCTCGGGTGGCTGACCAATATGGGGGAGTACGGCCCGGACACCGTCAAGGCTCTCGAGACCGTCGGAGCCCACCAGTGCGCCGCCATCGTGCGTGAAATTCTGGCATTCTTTCCGAACGGCACGCCCGCGTCCGAAGATCGCGAGCGTATGCAGCAGATATTGGCCGTCGAAGACGCCGCAGAGGTCCGCTGGCGCGATCTTGCAGATCGATTACTGGAGTGGCCGGAAAATATCTACGTACTTTTGCAGAATTTCGTTAGTGAGCATGAAGCCGACTTCATCTGACGCCCCTCGGCCACGACATCTTCCCGCTGAAAGAAGCGCATCTCCGCGATCTGGTGGCGCAGCGTCGCAGCCCTGCTTCTCTTCATCGCGGGGATCTCTGCGCCGCGCTTGAAAGCACAGGCGGCGATGCGTCGACTCGACGCTTCTCCCCCGAAATGGCGTGCGTCGCGGCTGCTCCGCGCCGCGGTCGGCGCCCGAGCCAGGCCGCGCTCGACATGCGCCAACCTGGGCCGGATCACGCCCTCGACGGCATAGCAATCGGGTTCGAGTCCCTAAATCACCGAATGGACCGCGATCGGCGCACCACGGCACGCGTCGTGCTGAAGCTCCTCGCATGACGAGACTCACTTGCTTCTCCTGGTTGTCGGTCGCGACGGTCCTGTTGCTGGGTTGCCAGTCCAAGGTGATTGGCGGGGGCAGCGGCGGGAGCGGGGGTACCGGCGGCGGCGACGTCGGGATGACGACGGGGACCTCGATGCCCCCGGATACTGCGTCGAGCACGGGCACCGGGGCGCCTCCCTCGGACGACGGGCCGGCGATTGCCATGCTCCGATCGGAGCTGCCGGCGCCCTCGAACGTGGATGGGAGCTCGGGTATCACCAGCACCAGCGGCGGCCCCGCCGAGGATCCGAATTCCCTCTTCGTGTTCCTCAGCAACGTGTCGCAGAGCTGCGGTGATCCGTTCTCGGCCACGTCGGGGTGCGCGACCGCGAAGTACCAGGTGACCATCGTGCTGCCGCCCGCGCTCCAGGCGGTCGGAACGTACTCGCTCGATCAGCTCGCGACGGCCGGCTTCTCCGCGCCGGAGGGCGGCAATGTCTGCTCGGGCGGCGGCGGCAGCTACTGGGATGGAACGATCGCGATCACGGCCGTCGACGCGACGCACGTGGA